>UQHZ01000017.1 GCA_900541055.1 uncultured Collinsella sp. | reverse complement strand
GCCCGTGGGTTATACCCTAAGAGCAAACCACCCTTTTTAAGGGTGGTTCTGATTTGGTGCCGAGATGCGCGATGCTGCCCATGCTGTACACAGGCTATTTGGTTGTCGGTGCATGAAAAAATGCCGACATCCCGCCTCGGGGAGGAGGCGGGAACGCACCGAGTAGACGGAGGGGTGCGGAGCGCGGTCGCGTCTCGACTGACGACATTGCCCATCGACAACCCTATTGTACTGCATGGCGTGGTTCTTGGTTTATCGTGTCGAACGCTTGTGTTGTGCCATTGCCTGCGGCAACGGTGTGCTACACTCTTGCACTGCTGAGTGGGCCAGACGGTCGCGCGATGTGCTGCTTGCAGCACGCGTGAGGAAAGTCCGGGCTCCAGAGGGCGGGATGCCGGCTAACGGCCGGGCGGAGTGATCCGACGGAAAGCGCCGCAGAAAAGAAGACTCCCACCTGCGCCGCAAGGCGTAAAGGGAAAAGCTGAAACGGTGGTGTAAGAGACCACCAGCGTCGTGGCAACACGGCGGCTTGGCAAGCCCCATCCGGAGCAAGCGCGAATAGGGACGCTATGGGCCGGCCCGGTCCGCGTTCGGGTAGCGTGCGTGGAGCTGCACGGTAACGTGCAGACAAGATAAATGACCGTTCACGACAGAACCCGGCTTATAGGCCCACTCAGCACTTTGTTGACGCTGCGAACCCGTCAGCGCGGCAATCTGCCTTTCAAGCCTTCGGGCATGACCATAAGGTCAATGCCCTCGTCTTTCAAGGCACCTTGCTCGCGCTGACGGGTTCTCGCTGTTGGTGACGGCATCATTGGCGTTCCCGTTCTTGTTGGCGAGGGCAATGGTGCTGTCTTTGCCGTATTATTGAGGCTGTTTGTTGCTGCACTTTATTCTGTTGAGGGGCTTTGTTGGACAGCTATTTTACTCTGCAATCGAATATTGAGGCTTCGGGCGAGTTTGTGGACCGCAAGAGCCGGTTTATTGCCCAGCTGGTCCATATTGAGTCCGAGGATGAGGCGAATGCCTTTATCGAGATGGTTCGCAAGCGTCATTACGACGCTCGACACAATGTCCCCGCGTGGATTTTGGTCGATGGACGCGAGCGCCAGAGCGATGACGGTGAGCCGAGCCGCACGAGCGGCATGCCGACGCTCGAGGTACTGCGCGGCGCAGAGCTCAAAAATGTTTGCTGCGTGGTGACGCGCTATTTTGGTGGCACGCTGTTGGGACCTGGTGGCTTGGTGCGCGCCTATACTGCGGCGACGCAGGCGGCGGTGGCAGCTGCTCGGGAGGCCGGGCAGATTGTCGAGATGACGAGTGTCGTGCCTGTTGACGTGCATGTGGCCTATCCGCAGTATGAGCAGGTGCTTCGTTTGGCGCAGGATTCGGGTGCCAAGGTTTCGGATACCGATTACGCGGATGCCGTGACACTTCACCTGGTATTCAAAGCGGGGGAGCAGGAGCAATTTTGCGCCAAGATGCGCGAGCTTATGGCGGGGCGCGAAGAGATCGAGGTCGGCGCTCCCAAATTTGCCGAGTTCTAACGGCGACGGCCGGCGTTCTTTTGGATGGATCCCAAACGCGCCGGCCGTCGTTTTATGTTGCTGCCGTTTACTCGGCGAGCTGCTTTAGCACATCGCAGGCGATCTCGACGGCATCATCGATGCAGCCGGGGCAGCTGCGGAGCGGACCCTTGTCCGATCCGATGCCCTTGAGCGTGCCGCAGACGGTCGTCGTGTTTTTCTCGCCAAAGCGCTTGGCGATTTCGCGCGACAGCTTGTAGGTCTGGCCCTTAGTCTTGGGGTTTTCCATGCCGTCGCTCATTACAAACCCCATGATGGCCACGGCGCCCGAGATGGCGCCGCAGGTTTCGGTCATGCCGCCCATGCCGGCGCCAAAGCCCTCGGTGAGGGTAAAGGCGGTCTGGGGGTCGAGCCCGACGGCAGGTGCGAGCGTGCAGGCGACGGCCTGTGCGCAGTTGAAGCCACGGGCGTGGTATTCGGCAGCCTGTGCCTGGCAGGCGATGATGTCGAGCTGAGCCGTATCGATTTGCTTCATCGTTGTCTCCTTGGTCACGGTGTACCCGCCTATGGTACCCGTGACGGTGCATGTAATCCATCGAGAGCTTCATGTATGCCTCATTTTTATCTATCGAATAAATGCCTAAGGCTGAGACGGATGCCCCTGATTCATTTGTCCCATAACCTATCGGCGGGATGGGTTGAGAGGGGTGCGGGGTAGCGGTATCGTGAACCGAATAAAAACAAAACCCAAGTAAGGGAGTTGGATATGAGCGAGCAGACCATCGGTACTACATGTGTTCAGGGCGGCTATCACCCGGGAGATGCCGAGCCGCGCCAGGTGCCCATCTACCAGTCCACCACGTGGAAATACGACACGTCCGAGCACATGGGCAAGCTGTTTGACCTGGAGGAGTCAGGCTACTTCTACAGCCGTCTGCAGAACCCCACGTGCGATTTGGTTGCCGCCAAGATCTGCGAGATGGAGGGAGGCGCCGCCGCGATGCTCACGAGCTCGGGCATGGCTGCGAACTTCCTCGCGATCTTTAATGTGGCCGGTGCCGGCGATCATGTGGTCGCGAGCTCTGCCATTTACGGCGGTACGTATAACCTGCTCGCCCACACCATGGGCCGCATGGGCGTGACCTGCACGTTCGTCGCCCCCGACTGCACAGATGAGGAGCTCGAGGCAGCCTTTGAGCTCAATACCAAGCTCGTCTTTGGCGAGACGATCGCAAACCCCGCCCTTGCCGTGCTCGATATTGAGCGCTTTGCCAAGGCCGCGCATGACCACGGCGTGCCGCTGATGGTCGACAACACCTTCCCGACGCCCGTGATGTGTCGTCCCTTTGAGTGGGGCGCCGACATCGTTACGCACTCCACCACCAAGTACATGGATGGACATGCTGCCTACCTGGGCGGTGTGATCGTTGACCACGGCCAATTTGACTGGATGGCCCATGCGGAGAAGTTCCCGGGTCTTACCACGCCCGACGAGAGCTATCACGGCGTGACCTATGCCGAGAAGTTTGGTCGCGAGGGTGCCTTTATTACCAAGGCCACCGCTCAGCTCATGCGCGACCTTGGCCCCATGCAGAACCCGCAGGCGGCGTTCTTCCTGAACAGCTCGCTCGAGAGCCTCCATGTGCGCATGCCGCGTCATTGTGAGAACGGCCTGGCCGTTGCCAAGTTCCTGCAGAGCCATCCCAAGGTGCGCTTCGTGAGCTATCCGGGCCTGGAGGGCGACAAGTACTATGACCTGGCTCAGAAGTACATGCCCAACGGTACCTGCGGCGTGGTGAGCTTTGGCTTTAACGGTGGTCGCGCGGCGGCCGAGACCTTTATGAAGAGCCTCAAGCTCGCCCAGATCGCCACGCACGTGGCCGACGCCCGTACTTGCTGCCTGCATCCCGCTAATGCCACGCATCGCCAGATGAACGATGAGGAGCTCATCGCCTGTGGCATCTCCGCCGACATGGTGCGCCTGTCGTGCGGCCTCGAGGACACGGCCGATCTGATTGCCGACCTTGAGCAGGCGCTCGAGCAGTGCTAGGCTAGCGTTCGTGCGAGGCGCCGATGCTGGCAGAAAGCTTCGGCGACCTTTCGTTCCGATTCCGTAGGCGGGACCCCAATCGCGACTGTTTGTAGGCGATTGGGGCCCCGTTTTTGCGTTGCGCCACTCGAAAGGATGGATATGGAGAAAACTGCAGAGCAGCTGCGCCGCGAGCACGTTGCTCTAGAGGGCGACACCCATGGCAAGAACAAATGGGCGATTCTGTTTACAGTGCTCATCATGACGTTTATGGTGTGTCTGGATTCGACCGTCGTGACCGTGGCGCTGCCCGTGATGCAAAAGGAGCTGGGCGTGGGCCTCGACCGCATTCAACTGGTGAGCTCGGTGTACCTGCTTGCGACATGCGTGGCTATGCTGCCGTTTGGCCGCTTGGGCGACGTGCGCGGCAAGGTGGGCGTATTCCAGCTGGGCGTAATCGTTTTTACGGCCGGCTCGCTGCTTTGCGGCCTTTCGGGTTCGCTCGAGGTTCTTATCCTGGCACGCATTGTTCAGGGCGTCGGTTGCGCGGCGGCCATGGCTAACAACATGGGTATCATCACCGAGTCGTTTCCGGCGCGCGAACGTGGCCGTGCCATGGGTATTCTCGCGACCTTTGTGGCCCTCGGCATGATGTGTGGCCCCGTGCTTGGCGGCATGCTGGTGGCAAGCTTTCCCTGGGAGAGTATCTTCCTCATCAACCTGCCTATTGGCGTGATCTCGTTTATCGTGGGGCTCTACACGCTGCCGCATGTTAAGCCGGAGGCCGGCGAGCGCCCCATGTCCCTGATCGAGGCCGCTCGTCGCTGCTTTGCAAATTCGGCCTTCACCATCAACCTTGCCTGCATGCTCATCGTGTTCGTTGGCATTGGCGCATCCGAGTTTATTCTGCCGTTCTATTTTCAGGACGCCCACGGCTTTGGTTCCGACATTTCCGGATTGCTCTTTTTGGCGCTGCCGATGGTGAGTGCCTTTATCGGTCCGCTATCGGGTACGGTTTCGGACCGTGTTGGCTGCGAGGGTCCCACGGCGGTCGGCCTGGGCGTGTACGTGTGCGGTCTTTTTGCGGTAAGCATGCTCGACGAGCACTCTTCTATCCCCGTGATCGTGTGCTGCGTCGCGTTTATGTCGTGCGGTACGTCGATTTTCCAGAGTCCCAACAACTCGTTGTATATGGGCTCGGCCCCGCGCGAAGCACTCGGTTTTGCGGGCAGCTTGGGCAGTTTGGCACGCTATGCCGGCATGGCACTCGGCATTACGGTGGCGTCGAATATCCTGTATGGGCAGATGAGCGTGGCGATGGGCGAGGCCGTGACCAGTTTTGTTGCAGGCCGTCCGGATGTATTCCTATTCGGCTTTCGCTCGGTGTTCTACGTGCTTATGGTTGTGGCCGCCGTGGGCTTTGCGCTTGCCATGGTGCGTTTGGTGAAGATGCGCGCCCGCCATTAGCGTGTTGGGAGGCTGCCTGCCACGATTCGCGCCGTCCCAAAAAGACTGGTTTGTGGTGCGATGCGGCTTGTGGGGCGGGCGGGGGTCGGTCCGTGGTAGACTATCGAACAACGTTTATTAATCGCGCGGTATCGTTGCCGCGAGAAGGGGTTGCGCCATGCAGGAGCTTGAGGATCGTATTCGCCATGACGGCATCGTAAAGGCCGGTAACGTCCTTAAGGTTGATGCCTTCCTCAACCACCAATGCGACGTTGAGCTGTTCGACCACATGGGCGCCGAGTGGGCCCGTCTGTTCGAGGGTGTCGAGATCAACAAGATCCTGACGATCGAGGCTTCGGGCATTGGCATGGCTTGCATTGCAGCCCAGCATTTTGGCGGCGTGCCGGTGGTCTTTGCCAAGAAGGCGCAGTCCATCAACCTCGACGGCGAGCAGTATGCCACGACCATCTACTCCTTTACCAAGCAGAAGGAGTACCCGGTCATCGTTGGCAAGCGTTTCCTGTCCGAGGGCGACAAGGTCCTGATCATCGACGACTTCCTGGCCAACGGCTGCGCGCTCGAGGGTCTTATCAAGATCTGCGAGGCTGCGGGTGCCGAGGTGTCCGGTATTGGCATTGCGGTGGAGAAGGGCTTCCAGGGCGGTGGCGATAAGCTCCGCGAGCGCGGCTTCCGCGTTGAAAGCCTAGCCCGTATCGCCGATATGGACTGCGATACCGGCGAGATCACCTTCGCCTAAGCGCGCAACACAAGCGATTGGTATGCGATGTGACAAAGGGACTTTCCCTTTGTCACATTTTTTATGAGGGGAGGTGTTGATATGGATGAGAACAAGATGGGATGGCGCGAGTATGCGCGCTATGCCGAGATGTCGGTCGAGGAGTTGGCGCGCGATTGCGAGGTGCAGGTGTTTCGCGCGACAGGTCCGGGCGGACAGGGCGTGAACACGACGGACTCGGCGGTACGCATGAAACATATCCCTTCGGGGATTGTCGTGACGGCGCGTGAGAGCCGCAGCCAGTTTCAGAATCGCGCGAGCTGCCTGCGCAAGCTGCGCGCTGAGCTTGAGCGTCGCGGGCGTCCACCGCGCCGACGCGTAAAGACCAAGGTGCCTCAGCGCTCTCGCCAGCGCAGGCTCAACGACAAACACTTCAACGCCATTAAAAAGGCCAACCGTCGCAAGCCGGGCAGCAACGAATAGCCTTCTCATAAGTTGCGGTGAAATAGGGACTGTTTTGCGGCTTTAGATGCATAAACAGTCCCTATTTCACCGCAACTTAGGGCAGCTAGCGGGTGGGGTGCCAGACGTGGAGGGCTCCGCCGAGGACGTCGACCTCGATGCGCGAGGCGACGATGGGCTCGCCGTCGGCCTGGATGGGGTAGTCGGGCTCCTCAAAAGTGAGCTCGGCATGGCGGCATCGGCGCATGCGAACCGGTGGCAACTTGGTATGGTGGCCGTCCTTGGCCGAAAGAAACATAGGCAGGGCAACCGCACGCGGAACGGGGCCGCAGGCGTAGCAGACGTCGAGTACGCCGTCGCAGGGGTCGGCATCGGGGCAGATGCGATAGCCCGAGCCATAGGTAGGACCCAGCTGAATTGCCATGATGATCGCCCGCACGCGCTCGGCGGGCGCGCCATCAAAGCTGATGGTCATGGGGTAGTTGCGATAGCGCAGGCCAAACTGCTCAAGTCCCGATAGGGTGTAGAGCGGAGCGCCGGCGAGGCCCGTCTTTTTGCGCAGCTCGGTGGTGCCCAGGCCGATGGCGGCATCGATGCCGACCGAGAGCGTCTGGTCGTAGTACTCAACGGTAGCCTCGCCGCTGCCGCTCGCAGGGCTCCACGAGCGAATGCGCCCGATGTCCTGACGCTGCAGCTCGCAGGTGAGCAGCGCGCCAAAATCCTTACCGGAGAAATCGTCGATGCCGAGCGTTTGGGCAAAATCGTTGCCAGAGCCCACGGGTAGGATGGCAAGAGCGGGGCGGGTGTCCTCCTCTTGCGTCATAAGCCCGTTGACGACCTCGTGAATCACGCCGTCGCCGCCAAGGGCGATAACGGTGCGATAGCCCTGGGCCTGTGCGGCCAGCTCCTTGGCGTGTCCCATGCGCTCGGTTAGCACCAAGTCAAACTGGGATGCGCGTGCAGTCATGTCCAAAAAGCGTTGCAGGCGCTCGGCAACTTCGTGCGCCGCACCCGACTGGGCGGCTGGGTTGGCGATGATGAGCGTGCGGCCAAAAACAGTTGCGTGCATGGGGCGACTCCCGGCGTATGACGTGACGGTGCGGTCGCGCTCAGGTCGAATTGCCCCCGATTGTGGCTGCACGTCGAATACTTACGTCTACTCTATCAGGTCGTTGTGGCGCTCGATAGCATCCGCTACCGTACCGCCCTCATCCACAATAAGCGAACGGCGCTTGGGCGAGATGATGCGCTGGGCGGGGTACACGCCGCGGTGTCCGGCAGTTAGGTAGCTGATAAAGGCCACGATGACAAAGAACCCGGCTGCCGTGCCGTGGAACAGGTCGATGGCCATCATGCAGGTGGTGATGGGCACGTTGAGGCCGGCACAGAACACGCCGAGCATGCCGAGAGCCGCCAGAAAACTGGGGTCGATTCCGACGAGGCAACCGATCCAGCCGCCGAGCGCCGCACCGATGCCAAACAGGGGCGTGACCTCGCCGCCTTGGAAGCCCGCACCCAGGGTAAGCGCTGTGACGACCAACTTGATGGCTGCGTCTGCCAGGGTGGTGTTGCCGGCAAATCCGGCGCCGGAAAGCCACGTGGAAAGGCCGGCGTAGTCCCAGGCGTCGAGAAGGGCATAGGCGGCCAAAACCACGAGTGCGCCTATGAGTGCGCGAACGAGGTAATTGGTGATAAAGCGACCGTACAGGCTCTTGACGGTTCGAACTGACCAGGCAAAGAGGCGTGCCGTCAGACCGAAGATAATGGCGCTGATAACAACGATGACAACCGTCCGTGGTGTCATGTTGGGAACGCTGGCGATGACATTCGCTTCGTACTCGGTACCCAGGGCGAGTGATGTAAAGTAGCCGGTAAACGAGGCGACCAGGCAGTAGATGCCCGCGGTGTAGTCGATCTTGCCGATAAAGCACATCTCCATGCCAAAGAAAGCTCCGGCAAGGGGCGAACCGAATACGGCGCCAAAGGCCGACGAGATGCCGGCGAGCATGAGGTCGTGGTGGTCATGCTTTTTGAGGTGGGCGAGGCTCGAGATGTTGCTGGCGATGGTGCCGCCAATCTGCACCGCAGCTCCCTCACGACCGGCCGATCCGCCGGTGAGGTGCGTGAGCGTGGAGCAGACGAAGGTGAGGACGGCCATGCGCATATGGATGAGGCGTGTGCCCAGAGCGGAGTCGATGACCAGGTTGTTACCGCGTTTGGCGGCAAGACCGTGGTTTTTGTACACCCATGCGGTGGCAACGCCCACAACGGGAAGCAGCGCGTAAATCCACGCATGGTGCTCGCGATAGTCAGTCGCGATATTCAACGAGGCCAAAAACGCCCAAGCGGCAACGCCCATGGCGAGCGATACGGTGACGACGAGCACGAGCAACTTGGCGCTCACGAGTAGGTTGCGGACGTTGCGGCGCGTGTCGGCAGCTAAGAGATGCTCGGAGCGAGTGAGCTGATGTCTGCCTGCCATGATGACGTCGTTCAGGGAGAAAAAGCCGCCGTCGTCGAGCGGCTGGGAATGATCCTGCGTTTCGTTTGCGCTTTCGGTTTTGTCGTTATGAGCCATACGTTCCTCTTTTAGGTTGCAACGCAAGCATTATAAAACGCGGTAAACGCGACGAGCCGGTGGGTTGGTTTCCATTCTGTTTCGCGGCCTGCAACCGACAGGTGTATTTGCGGGTACAGGCCGAGTCGCGGCCGTGCATCGGGGGATTATACTGAGAAAAGCATAAAGAATCGGCGCCCCTGTTGTGCGCCGTGGCATTAAGAGGTGCATATGGCAGAGAAACTCATTCCACTGGAGGACGCGCAGTCGATTGTCCTGTCGCACGTTGCTCCGACGGATCTCATCGAGATTCCCGTGTGGCAGGCCGCCGGTCTTCCCTTGGCCGAGGACGCGGTGGCCGATATCGACATCTCGCCGTTTGCCAACAGCGCTATGGACGGATATGCCGTGCGCTCGGCGGACTTGGCGCAGGCATCTGGCGAGGCGCCGGCGACGCTCGACGTTATCGGACACGAGGCCGCGGGCCATGTGTTTGAGGGCGCAATCGGCGCGGGCGAGACGGTCCGCATCATGACGGGCGCGCCGGTACCCGAAGGTGCCGATGCCGTTGTGAAGTACGAGATCGTCGATGTGCTTGACGGTGACGGCAACGAGGGCTCGCGTGTGAGGTTCTCGGCGCCGGCCAAGGTGGGGGAGAACGTTCGCTCTGCCGCCGAGGAGGCCCATGCCGGCGATGTTGTGATGCACGCCGGCGAGGTCGTGGCTCCGGCGGGCGCGGGTCTGTTGGCAAGCGCCGGATATGCGAGCGTGAAGGTGCACGCTGCCCCACGTGTGGGCATTATCTCGCTGGGCACGGAACTGGTCGCACCGAGTAAGGTACCGGCGCGCGGTCAGATTCGCGATTCCAACTCTTCGGCGCTGATGGCCGAGGCACTCGATGCCGGCGCCGAGCCCGTGTTCTACGACATTGCGCCCGATGATGAGCAGGCGATTGCCGAGCTGGTGCATCGTGCCGTGCAGGAGTGCGATTTTGTCATTACGAGCGGCGGTGCCTCGGCGGGCGACTACGACTATGTGACGGCACTGGTCCATCGCGAGGGCGAGGTGCTCTTCGACCGCATCTCGATGCGTCCGGGCAAGGCTATCACGTTTGGCTTGCTCGGGGGTAAGCCCTACCTGGGGCTTTCAGGCAATCCTGCCGCGGCGTATGTGGGCTTTGAGATGCTTGCCCGTCCGGCGATTCGCAAGATGCGCGGCTTTGCCGAGGGTGCGCGTCCCGTGCAGCAGGCGACGCTCACGCATAGCGTGAAAAAGCGACAGCATCGCCGCTTCTTCGATCGCGCCACGGTTTTGCGCGACCCCGAGACCGGTGAGTTGTTGGTGACCGAGGCCAAGACGCAGAATTCGGCGCTGCTTGGAACCATGCAGCGTGCGAACTGCCTGTTGCGTATTCACGAAGGACCGTGCGACCTTGCGGCGGGCGACGTCGTGGATGTCGTGCGTGTCGACCTGCCTGAGGGCACGGTGCTATAGGAGGAATGCTATGGAGTTGAAGATTTCGATTGTGACGTGCTCGGATACGCGCGATCTTGCCCAGGACGAGGCGGGTGCTGCGCTCGAGGAGCTTATCGTGGCACAGGGCTGGACGGTCGCCTCGCATGTGGTCGTGCGTGACGACGTCAGCGAGATCGGTGATGCCATTGCGGAAGCCGCCGATGAGTGCCACGCCAATGTCGTGCTCACCTGCGGCGGCACGGGGCTTTCGATGCGCGACGTAACACCCGAGGCGACGCGTGCCGTCTGTGACCGCGATGTGCCGGGTATTGCCGAGGCAATCCGTGCGTATTCGATGACCAAGACGCGCCGCGCTATGCTCTCGCGCGCTATTTGCATGCAACGAGGTCATACACTTGTCGTAAACTTTCCCGGTTCTACGAAGGCCGCCCGCGAAAGCTGGGAGGCCATAGCAGACCAGCTGGAGCATGCGGCTCAGATGACAGCGGGCGGCGGACATACCAACTAAGCGGTTTACCTGCGGCGGGGCGACCTGAACGGCTGCTCCGCCTTTGTTTTCCGCCGAAGCGACGCCGAGGTGCACGGTAATTCGAAACTATATTCTCTGACGAGAATAATTTCTCACTTTCATTATTCGCGCAGAAGTATAATCTGATTGCAGATTAAAGCCCGCGGTGGGGTACCCGGGCACAAGATCCGAAAGGGTTGAATATGTTCGATATGGTTTCACGCCGCGGATTCGTTTCGCTTTCTGCTGTCGCCGCTGCCGGCCTTGGTCTTGCCGGCTGTTCGGGCAGCAAGACGTCCGAGCCGGCCGGATCCGATGCCGGTTCTGCTAAGGCATCTTCCAAGAAAGCTGTCGAGCTGCAGGTCTTTGCCGCCAACTCGCTCGAGAAGGCTCTGCCGGAGGTTCAGGAGCTTTACACCGAGCAGACCGGCACCACGTTTGCCGACACGCAGTTTAAGGCGTCTGGCGACCTCGTCGAGCAGATGCGCGCCGGTGCTGCCGTCGACGTGCTCATCACCGCTTCCAAGGGCACCATGGATGACGCCGAGACCGCTGAGCTCGTCGATGCCGATACCCGCGAGGACATGTTCGTCAACGATCTCGTGATCATTCGCGCCGAGGGCTCCGACACCAAGGTCGAGGCCATCGCCGACGTCGCGAACCTGGACGGTAAGATCGCCATTGGCGACGCCAAGACCGTCCCCGCCGGCAAGTACGCCAACCAGGCGCTGGCTTCCGTGGGCCTCTACACCGGCACCGAGGGCGACGACGGCGAGTATGCGCCCGAGATCGCCGAAAAGGTGGCCCTGGCCGACAAAGTTGGTACCGCCGCCGCCTATGTGTCCACGGGCGACTGCGTGGCCGGCTTTGTCTACAGCTCCGATATCTTCCGCTACGACGGCATCGAGGAGGCCTTTGTGTGTCCCGAGGATTCGCACAAGCCCATCGTGTATCCGGGTGCCGTTGCCGAGAGCTCTGAGCACGCCGACGAAGCCAAGGCGTTCATCGACTTCTGTCTGTCCAACAGGAAGGCTCAGAAGATTTGGGCTAAGTACGGCTTTGAGCTTTCCGCGTAGTGCGGCTTGGCGCGATAATTCCATCGTTTTGTGTCTCACTCCGTCCTTATATTCGCTTGGAGCTTTTCGTGCTTAATAGATTCCGCATCCTTGTCGCCTGTGCTTTGACCTTCGCGCTTTGCTGGGTGCCGGGATTTGCGTTTGCTGGGGACGCTGAGGACGGGGCCCAGGTTGCTGCGACTGCTCATGGGCTTTCCTATGGGATCGAGGGTTTTGAGCGGTTGGCCAAGGGGACCGCTCGTGCCATGGAGGGCCAGCCTGAGGGCTACCGGTTTCCCGTTGACGAGGACGTGGACCTTGTAGTGGCGCCTGCTGCCGATCGCGTTGTGGTGTGGATATCGCCCAAGGCGATCGAGAGGTATGGATTGGATCCGCAGAACAACGAGTGCGTATCGGGTCTCAAGGCCCTCGTCTGTGAGCTCGACAGCGCAAACTGTATGGGAGGTGCGCAGCTAGGGGACGTGGATCTTCCTTGGTATGTCACGGCGGAAACAACGTTTGATGCCGGCGGGCATACCTATGGCTTTGACGAGCGCGGTGCGGATGGGGGCCGCTATGTGGTGATTGCATCAGCCTCGGGTGATGCCAAAGGCGGCGCGCGTTGGCTTGATAGCGCTCGAATGGTAGAAGCATCGTCTGTCGTGTTGCGGGATGAGCAGGGGCCCTTGACCTCTCTGGCCTCCTTATTGGGCGGCATCGACTACCGACCGTTTTGGGTGTCCATTAAAACGAGCGGCCTTGCCCTGCTGATCTCCTTTGCGCTGGGCCTGTTTGCCGCGTGGAAGACCATGGGCACCTCGAGTCGCATCAAGGGCCTGCTCGACTCGGTCTTTACCATCCCCATGGTGTTGCCGCCCACGGTCTGCGGCTTTCTGCTCCTTATGCTGTTTGGCCGCTCGACCGGGGTGGGCCAGTGGCTTATCGCGCACGGCGTCTCGATTGTCTTTACGTGGCCGGCGGCGGTGATCTCTGCCGTGGTGGTATCGTTTCCCCTGGTCTACCGTACGGCGCTCGGCGCCTTTGAGAGCCTCGACACGCAAATGCTCGATGCGGCGCGCACGCTGGGCTGGTCCGAGCGACGCATCTTCACCAAACTCATGATGCCGCTCGGCTGGCCCTCGATTGCCGCCGGCACGGTGCTCGCCTTTGCCCGCGCCATGGGCGAGTTTGGCTGCACCCTGTTCTTTGCGGGCAACTATGCCGGTATTACGCAGACCATTCCCATTGCGATTTACTTTGAATGGATGGGCGGCAATACGTCGGTGGCCCTCTTTTGGGTCGTGGTCGTAATAGCGTTCAGCTTCCTAGTCATCCTGTTCATCAACATGTACACGGCGCATTCGCAAAAATACCGCGAGCGTGGCCTTTCCCGTGCGGAACGTAAGCAGGCCAAAGATCTCGCCGGACAGGGCGATTCACTTGACCCGGCGGGCGGTGATGCCTTGCGTATCGATCGCGAGGCACTGGCCGAGCTCATGCGCGATGAGCCCGCTATGCAGGGAGGTCGATAGGCCATGTCACTCGTTCTGGACATAAAAAAGCGCTATCCGGGGTTTATGCTCGATATGCAGCTTGAGGCCGGCGAGGAGCGTGTGGCGCTGCTTGGTGCCTCGGGCTGCGGCAAGAGCTGCACGCTGCGCTGCATTGCCGGCGTGGAGACGCCCGACGAGGGCAAGATCGTCGTCAACGGCGTGACCTTTTTTGACTCGGCGGCGGGCATCAACCTGTCGCCCCAGGAGCGAAAATGCGCCCTATTGTTCCAAAACTATCAGCTGTTTCCCAACATGACGGTGGCCGATAACGTATGCGCCGGTGTAAAGGACGCGGGCGACGCCGCGGCGCGTAAAAAACTTGCCGAGCGCTACCTGGGCATCTTTGGCCTGGCCGATTTCGCCGACCGTTATCCCGCGCGCCTCTCGGGCGGCCAGCAGCAGCGCGTGGCGCTCGCGCGCATGGTGGCGGCGCACCCGGGCATCTTTATGTTCGACGAGCCCATGAGCGCGCTCGATTCCTATCTTAAGAGCGCGCTCGAGCAGAACATGCTCGACCTGTTCGATGTGTGCAACCGCACCGTGCTCTACGTGAGCCACGATATCGACGAAGCGTGCCGCCTGTGCCAGCGTGTCTGCGTGATGCACGACGGGCATGTTGAGGAGATCGGCTCCGTCGAGGACGTGGTCCGCCGTCCGCAGACGCTGGCGGCACTGCGCCTGACGGGCTGCAAGAACACAAGCCGGGCGCGCAAGATTGGGCCTCAGGAAGTTGAAGCCCTTGATTGGGGTATGACCTTTAACGTAGGTCGCGAGGTTCCCGATGACGTTGCGTACCTGGGTATTCGTGCGAGCTACTTCCATGTTGACAATCGCGCGGAGCGCGGTCGCAACAGCTACGATTTGCACGTGGCCCGTGTGAGCGATTCGCGCTTTGAGCGGCTGGTGCTGCTGGACGTGCCGCGTGCTGATGCGCCCACGCGTCTGCAGTGGAAGGTGAATAAGGTGAGTGTACCCGTGGAAGAGCTGCCGCAGGCGGGTGAGACTCTGCGCATGCATTTTGATGCAAGCAGGATTCATCTCGTTTGCCGATAATGCGGGGGCGATGCGGTCGAGGAGGTAGTCCTCGACCGCTTTGTTTTCACTTCGCCGTTCGCCGATTTCTACATGACTAAACCTTATCAGTCTGATAATTAATTATCAGATAGTGAGATGCTCACATCCCGACGCTGTCGTACGCATGTCGGCGGTGTTCGTCTGGACGACAACCGTTGATATAGTTACCTTCGACGAGAAAAGGAGGGTGCGCCGGTGCTGCAGATGACATATTCGCGTCGCGTTGCCGCGCGCGCCCTGTATATGGCTCGGAGCCGCATATGAGCAGGTATGTTCACGGCTCCGGGAGAGACGACGTACAACTAAATAATCGACCGCAAAGCGGGTTCCCCAAAATTCCGGGTTTGAGCACGGCTGGGTTTTCGCCACCCACCGTGCAGAAATACCGTAGCTATTCATTTTTGGTTCGAGAGGGGAACCGTCATGGCTGAAGAATTCGATTTCCATCCGATGTGGGAGAGCCTCGGCATGAATCTTGCCGACCACGACATGCTGCTGGGCGCCGTGGGCCAGATGTACGGCGATATGTTCCTGACGCAGAACAATCGCCCCAAGTCCACGTCCTACCTGGATTTTGTCGCCACCAACATCCACAGCGGCCGTATTAAAGAGATGCTCGACAAGAAGGAGGCCGGCGAGGCCACCAAGATCGTCGGCTCGTTCTGCGTGTACGTGCCCGAGGAGATCGTGCTTGCCTGTGACGGCATTCCCGTGGGCCTGTGCTCGGGTGCCGATTGGGCAACCGATAAGGTCGAGGAGCACCTGCCGCGCAACACCTGCCCGCTTATCAAGAGCTTTGCCGGCTTTAAGCTGGGCGAGGTCTGCCCCTACATTGAGTCGAGTGACCTGGTGGTAGGCGAGAACACCTGCGACGGTAAGAAGAAAGCCTACGAGTTCTTTGCCACGCAAAAGAACATGTACGTCACGGATATCCCCAACGTGCACGACGATTCGACGCTCGTGACCTGGAAGGCCGAGGTCAAGAAGCTCGCTGCCAAGATCGAGGAAGAGTGCGGCGTCTCGATTACGCCTGAGCGTCTGAAGGCCGCCATCCACGCCGTCAATGAGAAGCGTCGCGCCCTGCAGCGCCTCGCTGCCACGCGCGCTGCCGACCCGGCGCCTATCAGCGGTCTCGATAGCCTGCTGACCGTACAGGCAGCCTTTATGGACGACACGCCGCGTCTGACCGGCGCCATCAACGATATGGCTGCCGAGTGCGAGGAGCGCGTCGAGGCCGGCGAGGGCGTGGCGCCCAAGGGGACCAAGCGCATCCTGTACACCGGTACGCCCATGGCCGTGCCCAACTGGAAGCTGTTCAACCTCATCGAGAAGGCCGGCGGCGTCGTGGTGGGCGAGGAGTCCTGCACGGGCTCGCGCTACTACAAGGACCTGGTCGACGAGTCCGGTGAGACGGTTGACGAGATGCTCGACGCCATCGCCGAGCGCTACTTTAAGATCAACTGCGCCGTCTTTACGCCCAACGACCAGCGTATGAAGGACATTGTCCAGATGGCCAAGGACCTGCATGCCGACGGCATCGTCGACGTGGCCTTGCAGTTCTGCACGCTCTACGAGATGGAGTCGTTTGCCGTGGAGAAGGCCGCCGAAGAGGCCGGCATCCCGTTTATGCACATCACGACCGACTACGCCGGCGAGGATGCAGGCCAACTGCAAACCAGGATTGAGGCTTTCTTGGAAACCATTTAGGGCTATCCGGTCCAGCGGCTTCCCCAAGCACCCGATCTTGCCGTTCAAACCATCGCTTGCATACCAAAGTACGCGGCGCTCCTCTTTCACGGCAACCTCGGGCACCTGGGAAAGCCGTTTCCTTGGTTGGTTAAAAGGTTTGTTAAGGAGTTATATCTCGGAAAATATTGAGCAGCCGTTGCCGTCCACGTTTGAGGAGTTCAACGAGCAACGCAAGGCGGCGTTTATTCGCGTCAAGGATTATAAGCAGGCGGGTAATCGCCTGGTCGGTTTTCTGTGCAGCTACACGCCGCTCGAGATTATCGATGCCGCGGGGGCTGCGAGCGTGGCGCTGTGCGGCACGTCCGACGAGGTGATTCCCGAGGCCGAGAAGGTGCTGCCGGCAAACCTGTGCCCGCTCATCAAGTCTACGTATGGTTTTGCCTATTCGCAAAAGTGCCCGTTTACGTACTTTAGCGACATGATCATCGGTGAGACCACCTGCGACGGCAAGAAGAAGATGTACGAGCTGCTCAACGAGCTCAAGCGCACGCACATTCTGCATCTTCCGCAGGGCCGCGATCGAGCCTACGAGCGCGAGGGCTGGTACGAGGAGTGCCGTCTGCTCAAGGAGGAGCTCGAGAACTTCTACGGCATCACGATTACCGACGATGATCTGCGCGCTGCCGTCCGTCGTCGCAACCGCTTGCGTGCGGCCCAGCTCGAGATGTTTGCGCTGCAGGCCAACCAGCCGGCGGCCATGAGCGGCGTCGACCTGATGAGCACCATGTTTGCCGGTACGTTTAGCTTTGATATCGAGGCCTATACGCAGCAGCTGGAGCAAAAGGTTGTCAAGCTGCGCGAGGCCTACGACGCGAGCGAGCGCCCGGTTGCGGCGGATGCCAAGCGCATTCTGATCACCGGCTGCCCGGTGGGCGGCGTGATCAACAAGATCGGTCGCACCATCGAGTCCAACGGTGGTGTGGTCGTGTGCATGGACGACTGCTCGGGCGAGCGCACGGCGGCCATGATGATCGACCCGGAGGCTCCCGACATCTTGCGCGCCATCGCCGACCGCTACCTGGACATTAACTGCTCGGTCATGACGCCCAACGACGGTCGTATGGAAAACACGCTGGCCATGTGCGAGAAGTATCACGTCGATGGCGTAGTGGAGAGCGTGCTCCAGGCGTGCCACACCTTTAACGTGGAGAGTGCGCGCATGCAGGAGACTGTCGAGGGTGCGGGCATTCCGTACATGAAGATCGAGACCGACTACAGCAACGGCGACATGGGACAGATCGAGACCCGCATCGCCGCCTTCATCGAAACCCTCTAGCTTCCTCAGGCACCGGATCTTGCTCCTCAAACCGTCGCTTGCGTACCCAATGTACGCTGCGCTCCTCTTTCGGGTCAATCTCCGGCACCTGAGAAACCTAGAGCTAAGGCGCCTGAACGCGCCGCTACCTTTGATGTTTAGATTGGGAGAGAGCCATGATAGGGATCGGGATCGATATCGGGTCTACGGCGGCTAAGGCTGCTGTGGTCGATGGAGGGGGTTCGGTGGCGTGGACGTGCGTGCAGCCAACCGGGTTCTCCTCGGTCGATGCGGCGGAGCGTCTGCGCGGCGAGCTTGCCGCGGCCGGCTATGACGTGGCTGCCGACGACGTGCGCGTGATCGCGACCGGCTACGGTCGTGTCGCCGTGCCCTATGCGCATAAGGTCGTGACTGAGATTACCTGCCACGGTACCGGTGCTGTGCGCCTGTTTGGCGACCACGGCACCGTGATCGACGTGGGCGGTCAGGACACCAAGGTCATTCAGATCAAGGGCGGTCGCGTGGCCAAATTTGCCATGAACGACAAGTGCGCTGCCGGCACGGGGCGCTTTTTGGAGATCATGGCCGACCGTCTGGGTATTTCCCAACAGCAGATGGCCGACCTTGCGCGTTCCGGCGAACCCACCAAGATCAGCAGCATGTGCACGGTGTTTGCCGAAAGCGAGGTCATCAGCCTGATCGGTCGCGGTGAGCCGCGCGAGAACATTGCGCGTGGCGTGATCGACAGCGTGGTCTCGCGCGTGGCGACCATGGCTGGGCAGGCGGCGGGCGCCCCGTACTACCTGACGGGAGGCCTGTGCGAGAACGCATTCGTGGTGGAGCGGTTGGGCGAGCTACTGGGGTCGCCGGTGACCACCTCGCCCCAGGCTCGCTTTGCCGGAGCCATCGGCGCGGCGATTCGCGCACAGGCGCTCAATTAATGCATCCGCCGTAGGCTCGCATTCATGCGTATACTGGGAGGAAATGATTGACCGATGAGAGGAGGTATCGATGGCTGACGATCAGATTAAGCTCACGTCCATGACGGCCGCGAGCGGTTGAGCCGCTAAGTTGGCCCCCGGAGCCCTCGCCCAGGTCCTGGGCGATTTACCCAATGTGCATAACGACAACTTGCTCGTGGGGTTCGATACCTCCGACGATGCGAGCGTCTTCCGCGTAGGGGAGAACCTGGGACTCGTGCAGTCCATCGACTTCTTCCCACCGATGGTCGACGACCCGTTTCTGTTTGGCCAGATCGCCGCGGCCAACTCGCTGTCGGACATCTACGCCATGGGCGGGCGGCCGAGCCATGCCATGAACTTGCTGTGCATCCCGAGCTGCCTGGGCGTTGAGGTTGCCGGTCAGATTCTGGCGGGCGGCGCCGACAAGTGCGTCGAGGCCGGCTGCTCCATCGCGGGCGGTCACACCATCAACGACGACGAGCCCAAGTACGGCCTGTCCGTGAGCGGTTTTGTCGCGCTTGACCGTATGCTCGCCAACAGCGGCGCGCGCGTGGGCGATGTTCTGCTGCTGACCAAGGCCATCGGCTCGGGCATTATCACCACGGCCATTAAGGGCGAGCTCATCGAGCAGGACGAGGCCGCAGCCATGTTTGACTTGATGCGAACCCTCAACGAGGCACCGATTCGTCTGGCCGAGGGACTTGAGCTTCACGGCTGCACCGACATTACGGGCTTTGGTCTGATCGGGCACGCGTGCGAGATGGCCGAGGGCTCGGGCGTGCAGGTTGAGCTTGCATCGGGGGCGGTGCCGCTCTTTGACCAGGTGCTCGACATGGCGCGTCTGGGCATTATCCCCGCGGGCTCCTACCGCAACCAGGACTTCTTTGGCCCGCGCGTGGCGGCCGACGAGGACCTGGAGCCGGGCATGCTGGATGCGCTGTACGATCCGCAGACCTCGGGCGGTTTGCTTATTGCGGCGCCCGCGGCGGATGTGGATGAGCTTGCGCGTCGTCTGCATGCCGAGGGGCGCGTTGCCGCCGTCGTCGGTCGCGTTTGCGAGGCGGAGCCGGGCGGTCCTGCCGTCCGCGTTGTCCGTTAACGGTTTGTTTATTCAACTATCTATCGTTCTTGATTGATTCATTCGAAAGGAATTTACTATGTCTACCAAAATTGAAGTCAATGCCATGGGCGATGCCTGCCCGCTGCCCGTCGTCAAGGCGCTTAAGGCACTCAAACAGCTTGACGGCGAGGGCGCCGTGGTGACCTCGGTCGACAACGAGACCGCCGTCAAGAACATCTCCAAGATGGCGCAGGAGAAGGGCTGCACGGCCTCGGTCGAGAAGATCTCGGACGCCGAGTGGCACGTGACCGTCGCGACTTCTGGCGCCGTTGCCGTGGCCGATCCCGAGCAGGATGGCGCTGCCTTCTGTGGTGCCAGCGCCAGCAAGGGCAAACTCGTCATTTCCGTCTACACCGATTGTATGGGCCGTGGCGACGACGAGCTGGGCCACAAGCTCATGAAGGCCTTCATCTTTGCCGTGACGCAGCAGGAGGAGCTGCCCGCGACCATGCTGTTCTACAACGGCGGCGCCAAGCTCACCGTCGAGGGCTCTCCGGTGCTCGATGATCTGAAGGGCCTGGCCGAGCAGGGTGTCGAGATTCTCACCTGCGGTACCTGCCTCGACCACTATGGCATTAAAGACCAGCTTGCGGTGGGCGAGGTCACCAACATGTACGTGATCGTGGAGAAGATGGAGCAGGCCGTGCGCGTCGTGCGCCCGTAGCATATTGGTTGGAGTTGTCATGAGGGAGAAGCGCCCGGCGCTTGTCATCACGTTTCCCACCACGGCGGCCGCCATGGGCTGCGAGTCCCTATGCATCGAGCGCGGCCTTCCTGGGCGAACGATTCCCGTGCCCGGGGAGGTCGCTGCCGGCTGCGGTCTGGCGTGGAAGGCGTTGCCTGCCGATGAGGAGCTGCTGCGCGGCGAACTCGCCGCGGCGGGCGTTCCCACCGAGGGCTATACCGTGATCGATATGTGGGAGGTCGTGCGATGATCTATCTGGATAACGCGGCGACGACCATGCACAAGCCGCAGGCGGTCATCGATGCCGTGACGCAGGCGATGTGCTCGCTCGGCAATGCCGGGCGCGGTGCCACGTCGGGTGCGCTTGACGCCGCGCGTACCATCCACGGCTGCCGCGCCAAGCTTGCGCGCCTTTTTGGTTGCCCGAGGGCGGACCATGTGTGTTTTACGCCCAACTCCACCGCGGCGCTCAACACCGCTATCAATGGCGTGGTGCGCCCCGGCGACCGCGTGGTCACGACGGTGCTTGAGCACAACTCCGTGCTGCGTCCGCTCAATCGCTTGGCGACGGAGCAGGGTGTGACGGTTGAGCATGCGGGCTGCGACGCGAACGGCGCGCTCGACTACGACGAGCTCGAGCGGTTGGTCACGCCCGGTACGCGTGCCGTGGTGGTGACGCATGCCTCCAATGTGACCGGCAACGCGGTCGACATCGCACGCGTTGCCGCCATGGCCCATGCGGCCGGCGCGCTCGTGATCGTCGACGCCTCGCAGTCTGCCGGTACGGCGAAGATTGACATGGATGCCATGGGGCTTGACGTGGTGTGCTTTACCGGCCACAAGGGGCTCATGGGACCTCAAGGCACCGGCGGCCTGGCCGTGGCGGAAGGCATTGACGTGGCTCCGTGGGCCATGGGTGGCACCGGTGTTCACAGCTTCGATGAGCTGCAGCCGCTTGAGTGGCCCACGCGCCTTGAGGCGGGCACGCTCAACGGTCACGGTATCGCAGGCCTTTCCGCCGGTCTCGACTTTATCGAGGCACAAGGCGGGGTCGAGGCGATTGCGGCGCATGAGCGCTCGCTTGCAGAGCGCTTCCTCGACGGCGTTCGCGAAATCCCCGGCATTGCGCTCTACGGTGCGTTTGACCAACCCACGCGCTCGGCGATCGTCTCACTCAACGTGGGTGATATCGATTCGGCCGAGATCTCGGACGCGCTCATGCAAGGGTGGGGGATTGCGACGCGCCCCGGCGCCCATTGCGCTCCGCTCATGCACCGCGCGCTCGGGACCGAGCGCCAGGGTATTGTCCGTTTCTCGTTTGGGTATTTCAACACGACCGAAGAAGCCGACACGGCTATCGATGCTCTGCGCGATTTAGCCTGCTAAAGCTGCTAGAGCGTATATACTTGCGGGACGGGTCTTTTGCCCGTCCCATTTTTTTGTTTCGACCCGAAAGGTGTGTCTATGGCCTCATCCGCTCCGCGCGGTTTGCGCTCCGACCATGTCGTTACCGTCGGCATTGCGCTGTTCTCGATGCTCTTTGGCGCCGGCAACCTCATTATTCCGCCGCTGCTGGCACTGCAGGCAGGTTCTGCCACGCCGGTCGCCATGCTCGGCTTTCTGATTGCCGCCATCGGCCTGCCCGTCATGGGTTTTATCGCCGTGGCACTTGCCGGAACGGCGCGCGAGCTTGCCGGCCGCGTGCACCCCAAGTTTGGTGAGTTCTTTGTCGCGGCGGTGTATCTGGCCATCGGCCCGTGCCTGGCCATTCCGCGCACGAGCTCCACGGCCTTCGAGATGCTGGTGCCGCTGCTGCCCGAGGGTGTTTCACTCGGCACGGCGCGCCTGGTGTTTGCCGTTGGCTTCTTTGTCGTCGCGTTTGCGCTCACGCTGCGTCCGGGCGTCATCACGCGCGTGCTCGGTCGCATTACGGGCCCCGCGCTCATTGCGCTCATCGTGCTGGTCGTGGGTGCCGCCGTGATCTCGCCGCTGGGACCGGCTGCCGCGCCTCAGGCTCCCTACGATGCCGGTGCTGCTGTGCAGGGCTTTCTGACCGGCTACCAGACCATGGACCTGCTCGCGTCGCTCGCCTTTGGAATTATCATCGCCGAGACCATCCACGAGCTGGGCGTTACCGATGACAAGCGCGTGGCCTTCGAGATTTCGCGCTCCGGCGTGATCGCCGGCGCGCTCATGGCCATCATCTACTGCGGCCTGGCGCTTGCCGGCACGCAGCTCAGCACCGTGATGCCCGATGCCACCAATGGCGCCGCCATCCTTGCCCGCTCTGCCTCCATGCACTTTGGCCTTGTCGGCACGGTCGTGGTCTTTGCGATCTTTTTCCTCGCCTGCATGAACGTGTGCATCGGCCTCATCAGCTGCTGCTCGCGTTACTTCTGCGAGACGTATGTGGTCGAAGGGGGAGCGGAGGCCTCCGAGGAGGCTATGCGTCGTCCCTTTGCGGTTCTTGCCTTTGTGTTCGCAGCGTTTTCGTGCGTGCTCTCCAACGTGGGCCTCGACGTGATCCTTATGTTCTCGGTGCCCATGCTCAATGCCTTGTACCCCGTCGCCATTGTGCTGGTTCTTATGGGCCTGGTGCACGGTTTTTGCGACGCGCATCCGCAGGTGTGGGTTTGGGTCGGCGGCGTTGTCGCGGTGCAGAGCGTGATCACCTCGGTTCGTGACGCGTTCTTTGCGAGCGCGTGGCTGCCGTTCGACGCGCTGCCGCTGGCGGACATTGGGGCCGCGTGGGCGCCGGTCGCCGTGGTGGCGTTTGTGATAGGCCTGCTCCATCGTCGTTTTGTTGCACATTCGAGGAGCTAAGGCATCAATGCTTGCACAGGCGGGGAGTCTCCCCTATAATTTCCTTCGCTTTGGGACACGCAAGGTTTAGACCTTAGCTGCTCAACACCTTCGGGACGTGGCGCAGTTTGGTAGCGCGCCTGCTTTGGGAGCAGGATGTCGCAGGTTCAAATCCTGTCGTCCCGACCATATCTTGCGGGCGTAGTTCAATGGTAGAACCCCAGCCTTCCAAGCTGATGACGCGGGTTCGATTCCCGTCGCCCGCTCCATAAGATAGATGAATGGCTCTGATTCCTTTTGGGACCAGAGCCATTTTCATATACATGCCGGGACCCCACATCCCCTCCTAAGTTGCGGTGAAATACGGACTGTTTTTCGGCTTTTATGGCCCATGTAGTCCGTATTTCACCGCAACTATTTGTAAGGTTGGATTTTGATGCCGTTGGGAGGATCGTAGCGACCGTCTACCGAGAGTGGAAATATTTTTTGAAGCTCTGACCTGCGACGTCAAGCTTTTGGTCAGCTTTTGGCAAGGCCTGCGGACGGAAGCATGCGATAGCGTAATGGTATTCTCTCCGCCGTGATGGTTATGGGGTTGGCCATGCTCGATAAAGGCAAACATTTTCCGCAGTCCTATGCAAGGATGCTATTCTCGGCCGTTGGAATTCATCAAGATGGACAGCTGCTTATAACAATTGATCCTTGGGATGAACGCCGTGCGCGCGAGCTTATGCAGGAAGAGCTCATGCTTCGTCTTTACAACCATGTATATGCGGATCCGGTCTATTGGAATAATCTTGGGGTTGAAGATCGTATCTTTCAGCTGGCATCCGCTATTGCGGTCGTTGAACCGGATGCTGTGTTTTGCGGAGCGACAGCAGCGCTGCTCTACGGCATCGGCTCGGCGTATACGCTTCTGGATAAAGTGCAAGTACTGCTGCCACGGTCTACAAGGCGTGATAAGTATGAGTTCGTTGAATACAAGCGCTGGCGGGCGGGCGAAGTGTGGCGGCTAGGTCTGTTTACACTGACGGATCCGTGTCGAACGGTTGTTGATATCGCTCGAACGAGCGCCTTTCGCTATGCGCTGGGCTATGTCGATGGCTTGGCCCGTGAGTACGATGTCGAACGCGAAGAGCTGCGAGCATATGCCCAGGCAAATTGCCGAGGGTTGCATGGCATCGCGCGTGCTTTTGACGTTTTTGAGTATATGGACGGCAGGTCAGACAATGGCGGCGAGTCTGAGGCGAGAGCAGCGATGATTCTCGCTGGGGTTGCCGCGCCCGAGCTTCAAGTTGAGATAACGCGACCGGGAAACGCTGGCTATTATCTAGCAGATTATGGCTGGCAGATGCCAGACGGCTCATGGACGCTGGCAGAGCTGCATGGGCTAGGCAAGTTTGAAGACGAGGCTCAAAATGATCCAGAGCGGGCGGCGGCAAAAACGTATCGAGCGGCCCTCATGCGCGACGCGAACCTTCGCTCCATGGGCCACAACGTCATTCATTTCAAACTCTCGGACACCTACGACGTAGAATCGTTCGGTGCCATGATTCGCGGCTACGGCATTCCGACAACAAAACCCTACGCCGAATCCCGATAGCGAAATCGTTCGCGGTCCACCTTCAATAAGTTGCGGTGAAATGCGGACTGTTGAGGCCTTTAAAGGCATAAAACAGTCCGTATTTCACCGCAACTTAGGTGGGGATGGGGTTAGCTGCGGGGGCGGTGGCGGAGCTTGTCGATGGTGGAGTCGGTGCTTCGGCTGCGGGCTTCGGCGGCGCGGTCGCGGGCGTCGGCGGCGGTTTGGCGCTTGCGGCGGTAATCGATCATGCCTTGGATGATGGGCTTGCCAAAGCTCACGACGTCGTCGTTATAGATGGCGGTTCGGGCTGCGAGGAGGCAGTCGGTAAAGTCCATATGGGTCTTGCCAAAGAGCTTGACGGCAAGGGCGACAACGGTGGGCTCGTCGACCATGACGTCATCGAGCAGCCTTTTCATGGCCGCAGCAATCTCAACGCGGGGAACCTTATAGACGTCGCGCAGCGTGACCACGACGCGCGTGATGATTTCGGGATAGACACGAGCGGTGCGTGTGGCGATGACCTTGGCGGCGCGCGGTGACAGGACTTCGTCGTCGTCAAGCAGGTAGCGTAGGATGACGGTCTCGTCGATGATGGTGCTACTCATGGATATCTACTTCCTCGGGACCCAAAATCGAATCGTCGCTTTCTGTGGCAAGGTATTCAATCCAGGCATTGCGCTCCTCGGAGCGGCGATTGGGGTCACCGTATGCTTTGAGCGATCCATAGGCGGCGGTGCCGTCCTTTGAGCGCACGGCGACCGGCTGAAAGGGGAGCTTGCGCATCAAAATGCTCTGCGCGACAAATAGACGGACGGCCTCGGCGAGCGATGTGCCCATGGCGTCGTAGAGATGTTCGGCATGCTGCTTGTCTTCCTCGCGAATGCGCACCTGCAGGATGGCTCGTTTTTGAGTCGATGACATCACTGGCCCCCTTAATGAGCGTGCAATATAGTCGGTCAAATGCGGCATGTGCCGATACTTGAGCATCTTATAACGATTACTTTATTTCGCTCAAGTAAATAACCATTAACTTGAATACAAGCGTAGTACATCTAAAATGAGAGCGCGTAAAAATCTCTGAGGCGTACGCATGTAATACACTCACCTTTATAGCTTCTAGAGAATAATTCCAACCTGCCAAAACCCCTGCAATACACCCGTATTGCAGGGCCTATGCTCAAGTTTGCCCCCTGCAACTGCGTATATTTAACCTGTATATCGTTGGAGGAATTCTATCGAAGTGCCTGTTTCGCCGCATGCACTCGATACGCCGATGCCGGACCACGGGCGGTCCGGGGCAACGTCGGCAGGGTCTCTCCGGCATGGGATTCAGGAGGGAGTGAACAACATGGGCAATAAACGAGTCGTGGCTGATTCTTCACGCTGCATTGGGTGCCAAACCTGTATGGCGGCGTGCATCGAGGCACACGATATTCCCGGCAACATCGCCGCACCTCGCTTGCGCGTAACGCGCACCTTCGAGATTTCCGCGCCGGTGGCATGTCACCACTGCGAGGACGCTCCGTGCGCCAAGGCCTGCCCCACGGGTGCCTTGTTCTTTGATCCAAAGAACCATCGCATCGGCGTCAACGAGGACAACTGCATCGGCTGCAAGAGCTGCGTCATGGCCTGCCCCTTTGGCGCCGTGAGTGTGGCGACCACGCAGGTCCCCGTCTTGATGGGCGACGTGCGCGTGGGTTCGCAGACCAAGAGCTTCGTGCTCAAGTGCGACCTGTGCGTGGACCGTCCCGGCGGTCCGGCGTGTGCCGAGGCGTGCCCGACCAAGGGCCTCACCTTGGTAGACGAGGAGCGCCTGGCAGAACTGACTGCCGAGCGTGCCCGCGCCACCATCGAAAACGAGGCGTAGCCGGGCGGCCATACAGGCCCAACGATTGTCAAATACGTACCGATTAATCGGTAGCAGAGAAAGGAAGGAGGGTGTCATGGAGAAGCATAAAGTGATCTGCCCGTACTGCGGCGCCGGTTGCCAGTTTAACCTCCTGGTCCAAAACGGCCAGGTCGTGGGCACCGAACCGCTCAACGGCATCACCAACCAGAGCGAGCTGTGCCTTAAGGGCATGAGCGGCTACGACTTCATCAACGACACCAAGATCTTGACTCCTCGCGTACTGCACCCGATGATCCGCCGCACTAAGGGCGCGGATCTTGAGCGCGTAAGCTGGGACGAGGCACTGGATTTCACCGCATCTAAGATGCAGGCCATAATTGACGAATATGGTCCTAACGCTGTCATGACCACCGGCTCTTCGCGAGGCGGCGGCAATGAGGCGAACTACGTCATGCAGAAGTTTACGCGTGCGTGCATCGGCACCCACAGCGTGGACAACTGCGCCCGTACTTGACACGGCCCTACTGTCCTCGGTCTGATGGACACGGTTGGTTCAGGTTGCATGTCATGCTCCATCCCCGGTATGGAGGATGCGGGCTGCATTTTCCTCTTCGGCTATAACCCTGCCGATTCGCACCCCATCGTCGCAAGGCGTATCGTGCGAGCCAAAGAAAAGGGTTGCAAGATCATCGTCGCCGATCCGCGCCATATCGAAACCGCGCGTATCGCCGATCTCTACCTTCCGATCAAGAACGGTTGCAACGTTGCGTTCCTCAACGCCTTTGCCAACTGCTTGGTCAACGATGGCCTCTACGACAAGGAATTCGTCGCCGAGCATACGAACGGCTTTGACGAGTGGTGGGAGACCATCAAGAACTACACTCCCGAATCCGTACAGGACATCACGGGTGTCGAGCCCGCGTTGATCCACCAAGCTGCCGAGATGTACGCCACGGCGAAGCCCTCTGCCATCATTGGCTGGGGCATGGGCGTATGCCAGCAGAAGCAGAACCTGAAGACGGTGCACACCATCGCCTCCATCGCCTGCGTTGCCGGCCAGATCGGCAAACCCAATTCCGGCCTCGCGCCCGTGCGTGGTCAGAACAACGTCCAGGGCTCCTGCGATATGGGCATGCTGCCCAACCTGTACCCTGGCTACCAGAAGGTCACCGACCCGGCTGTGCGTGCCAAGTTTGCCAAGGCTTGGGGCGTGCCCGAGGAAAAGCTCCCGCTCGAGGAGGGCTACAAGCTCACCGACCTGGGCCACCTGGTCGACGAGGGCAAGGTGCACTGCTTCTACAACTACGGCGAGGACCCGGTGCAGACCGAGCCCGATTCGGCCGGTATGCGCAAGACGCTCTCCGAGCTGGATCTGTTCATTTGCCAGGACATCTTTATGACGCAGACGACCATGCTCGCCGACGTCATCCTGCCTGCCACCTCTTGGGGCGAGCACGAGGGTGTCTTTACCGCATCCGACCGTAGCTTCCAGCACTTTGACGCGGCCGTTCCGCCCAAGGGCGAGTGCCGTCACGACTGGGAGATCTTCGCGGACCTGTCTACGCGTATGGGTTACCCCATGCACTACGACAACACCGAGCAGATCTGGAACGAGTGCATCAGCCTGTGCCCCAACTTTGTGGGCGCAACCTACGAGAAGATGGCTCCCGAGGGCGGTTACGCCCAGTGGCCGGTCAAGAGCACCGATGTGAACGACCACGGTACGCCCGACATGTTCGCTGGTGGCAAGTTCACCACCAAGGACGGCCGCGCCAACCTGATGGCGCACGACTGGGAGGCGCCCTCCGAGCTTCCCGACGATGAGTACCCGCTCATTCTGTGCACCGTTCGCGAGGTCGGTCACTACAGCTGCCGCTCGATGACTGGCAACTGCAAGACGCTGGCGCTGCTCGCCGACGAGCCCGGCTTTGTCCGCATGAATCCCGCGGACGCCGAGGCACGCGGCATCAAGAACGGCGACATCGTCTCGATTCACAGCCGCCGTGGCCAGGTATACAGCCGCGCCGACGTGAGCGACCGCATCAACAAGGGCACGGTCTATATGACCTACCAGTGGTGGATCGGCAAGTGCAACGAGCTGACCATTCACAAGGTCGACCCGGTCTCGCATACGCCCGAGGACAAGTTCTCCGCCTGCCAGGTCGACGCTATCGCCGACCAGGTCTGGGCTGAGGGCGAGGTGGAGCGTCAGTACACCGAGCTCAAGCAGGCTCTGGTGGACGCCGCCGCTCCCCAGGACGTTGAGCCCGGCGCCGCCAAGTTCGATGACGAGACGCACGTGAACCAAATCGTGTAGTCCCGTTCTCGTTGGCTTTTTGGGCCGGGCGTCCCGTACGTTCGGGAGCCCGGCCCGTTATTTTGAAAGGAAGTGGGGATGAACCGCTTCATCGACATCAACCCGGAGAGGTGCATCGGCTGCGGAACATGCCAGTCCGCCTGTGCCGACGCCCACCGGATGCAGGGTCTTCAGGATACGCCGCGCTTGGCGCTCGTGAAGACCGGCGGTATTTCGGCCGCCCTTGCCTGCCACCATTGCGAGGGTGCCCCCTGCGCCGAGGTTTGCCCGGTGAATGCCATCGAGCACGATGGCGATCGCATCCACGTCAAGGAGCAGGAGTGCATCGGGTGCAGGCTGTGCGCCATCGTGTGCCCCTTCGGAGCCATCCATCCCGATGGCACGTCTATCGCCGGTGTCGCAGGCATGTGCGACCCGACGCCTTCGTATCCTAAGTCCCTGAGCAGCCTGCTTACGTGGGCTCCTGGTCAGTACACCTGCGCTGTCAAGTGCGACCTGTGCGCATTCGATCCGGACGGCCCGCATTGTGTGGCGGCGTGCCCTACCAAGGCGCTGACCGTCATGGGTGGCGCGGCCGATCGCGAGCTCGACGAGGCCAAGCGCCTGCGCTCGATCGAAAACGGTCCGGTCGTCGACGTTACCGCTGTGGCCCAGGGCCTGTCCGAGAAAGCAGAAGGGAGCGTAAACAATGGATAGCATGACGCTGTTTATCGCATCGCTTGCCGTCTCGTGCATCGGTGCGCTCGCCTCGGTTCTGCTGATCAAGGCCGATAACGCCGCCAAGACCGCCGGCTGCCTAATCGGCGCCGTCGCCGCGGTGCTTTCGTTTGTGGCCGGTATCCAGGCCGTGCTGGGCGATGTCACGTCGGTCGACACCATCGTGTTCTTCCCGTTTGCCCATTTCCAGCTGCTGCTCAACCAGCTGTCCGGCCTGTTCGTGGCGCTCATCTCGGTGCTCGCGTTTGCCGGCTCGATCTACGGTCTCAACTACTTTGATGAGTACCCGGGCAAAAAGGGCCGCGCCGGCTTCTTCTTTAACACCTTTGTGGCGTCCATGATGCTCGTCATCACCGCCGACAACGTGTTTTGGTTCCTGGTCGCCTTTGAGCTCATGTCGCTGACCTCGTACTTCCTGGTCGTGATCGAGGAGAACGAGAACTCCATCCATGGCGGTTGGCTCTACTTTGTGATCGCGCACGTGGGCTTTGTGCTCATCATGGCGAGCTTCCTCACCATGACCAACTTCGCCGGTGGCTCGTTTGCCTTTGCGGATTTCCGCGCTACGCAGTTTAGCCCCGCGGTCGCATCCGTGTGCTTTGTGCTCGCCTTCTTTGGCTTTGGCGCCAAGGCCGGTATCATCCCGCTGCACGGCTGGCTGCCCAAGGCGCATCCCGAGGCGCCGTCCAACGTGTCGGCCCTCATGTCCGGCGGCATGATCAAGATCGGTATCTTCGGCATCCTCAAGGTGGGCCTCGACCTGCTCTCCGCCTCGGGCGTTCAGGTCTGGTGGGGCCTTATGGTCATGGTCTTCGGTGCGATCTCGTCGGTCCTCGGCGTGGCCTTCGCCCTGCAGGAGCATGACATCAAGCGCCTGCTGGCCTATCACTCCGTCGAGAACATCGGCATCATTCTGCTCGGCGTCGGCGCCTCCATGGCCGCTATGGCGCTCAACTCGGTCGGCATCGCCGTCCTGGCTCTGATGGCCGCCCTCTACCACACGTTTAACCACGCGATGTTTAAGGGCGAGCTGTTCTTGGGCGCCGGTGCGCTGCTGTACTCCACGGGTACGCGCAATATGGAGAAGATGGGCGGCCTGTTCCGTCGTATGCCGGCTACGGCCATCTGCTTCCTTATTGGCGCGCTTGCCATCTCGGCCATCCCGCCCTTCAACGGCTTTGTGTCCGAGTGGTTTACCTACCAGTCGCTCTTTAACGCTGCCATGCAGGGCGACAAGGCCGTCATGATCGTGGCCGTGTTCGCTGCCGTCGCGCTTGCCATTACCGGCGCGCTGGCTGTCACATGCTTCGTCAAGGCCTATGGCGTCTCCTTTGCCTCCGCGCCCCGCTCCGAGGCCGCGGCCAATGCCAAGGAGGTTCCCGCCCCCATGGTGTTTGCGCAGGGCCTGCTCGCGGCCATCTGCGTCGTGCTGGGCATTGGCGCTCCCGTGATCGCGCCCGTGCTGGTCGATGTCGCTGCGTCCGTGCTGCATCCGTACGGTGGCGTGTTTGCCGCCGAGGGCATGGAGCTCATGAACCAGTACTCCGGCGCTGCCACCTCCACGCCCGCGATCGCTATTGCGCTCGTGGTGCTCGTCGGCCTTGCCTGCGGTTATCGCAAGCTCAAGACCGTCGGCAAGGTGCAGAAGTCCCAGCCGTGGGCATGCGGCTATGCTCCCAACGAGCATATGCCCGTCGTGGCCACGACCTTTGCCTCCGAGGTGTCCTGGTTTATGCAGCCGCTCTACACGCTGCGCGACCGCTGCACGGCCGTCTGCTGGTCCATCGCGCACTTCTTCCAGAAGCTCACCGGTGTGGCCGAGGCTGTGGAGCCCGTACCCGACAAGGTTCTCGTCGATGCCCCGCATAAGGGTGTCGAGAAGCTCGCCGACCTCGCGACTAAGCTCGAGGGCGGCAACTACAGCATCTATATCTGCTACATCGTCGCGGCACTCGTGGTGTTCCTCGTGCTCGCCGTGCAAATGGGTTAAGGAGGGGAGAGCATGAACAACATCGTACTTGCCGTTCTGCAGGGCGTGGTCGTTATGGCCGTCGCGCCGTTCTTCTCCGGTCTCGGCCGCGTGATCCGTGCCAAGATGCACAACCGTCGCGGCCCCAGCATCATGCAGGACTACCGCGACCTGGCCAAGCTCTTTGCGCGCCCCGAGTCCCAGAGCGAGGATGCGAGCTTTGCGCTGCGCATCATGCCGCCGCTGTTCTTCGCCGTCGCCTTTATGCTCGCGATGGGTCTGCCGCTCTTTACGGCACAAAGCCCCATCCCGGTCTTTGGTGACGCCATCACCATCATGTATAGCCTGGCGCTCGCCCGCTTCTTCTTCGCCCTCTGCGGTGTGGATTCGTCCAACGCCTACGCCGGTATCGGCGGCGTCCGCGAGCTGCTCATGAGCGTGCTCATCGAGCCGTCCATGCTGCTGGCGCTGTTTGCCGCCGCCCTGGTGTGCGGCTCCACCGACATCGCCACCATGGGCCAGCACATCATGACGGGCGCCATCGACGCGCCGGTCGCTGTGATCCTCGCCGGCATCGCCTTTGCGATTGCCTGCTACATGGAACTCGGCAAGCTGCCGTTTGATCAGGCCGAGGCCGAGCAGGAGCTCCAGGAAGGTCCGCTCGCTGAGCTTTCCGGCCCGTCGCTTGCGATGGCCAAGCTCGCCATGTCCATGAAGCAGGTCCTGGTCGTCGCCTGGTTCTGCGCGATCTTCGTCCCCTGGGGCGAGCCCGCGGCCGTGGGTATCGCGGCCGTTCTGGGCGCGGTCATCTTCCTTGTTAAGTGCCTGATCGACTTTGTCGTATGCGGCGTGATCGAGAACTCCTGCTCGCGCTCGCGTTTTAAGGTGCTTGGCAATCAGACCTGGGCCGTCGTGGGCATCGCCGTTCTGGCGTTTGTCTTCGTGGTCGTCGGCGTGTAGGAGAAGGGAGAAACAATGTCATTTGCAGTCAGTCTGTCCCTTCTCGGCTTGGTCGCTATCGCGGCCCCGATGGTGGCCTCGGTGCTCGTCGCCCTGTTCCCCCGTCCGTACGCCAAGTGGTTCAGCGTTTTGGGTGCCGCCGTCTCGACGGTCTGCACCATCGCCCTCGCCGCGAATTTCGCTGGCGCCGGCATGCCCGACACGCAGGTCCCCCTGATCTCGTTTGGGCAGACCCTCGTCATGGGATTCGCCTTCGATCGCATGAGCACGCTGCTCGCGCCCGCCTTTGTGGGTATCGGCCTGCTTGTCGTGATCTATTCGATTCCCTATATGAGCGAGAATAACCGTGAGCATCCCGACGCACCGCGTCGTCGCTTCTACGCGTACCTCGCGACCTTCATCGGCGCCATGGCCGGTCTTGTGTACAGCTCGACCCTTTTGGGCCAGCTCGTGTTCTTTGAGATCACGGGTGCGTGCTCTTGGGGCCTCATTAGCTACTACATGACGCCTACGGCCAAGAAGGCCGGCATGAAGGCTCTGATCATTACGCATATCGGTGCGCTTGGCCTGTATCTGGGCGCCGCCATCGTGTTTGCCCATACCGGTACCTTCGCCATTACCGCGATTGCCGGCCTCGACGCCAAGCTCAAGGCTATCGTTCTTTTGCTCGTGCTGTTTGCGGCCTGGGCCAAGTCCGCACAGGTTCCCATGTACATGTGGCTGCCTTCGGCCATGGAGGCGCCGACGCCTGTTTCGGCCTACCTGCATGGCGCCTCGATGGTTAAGGTCGGCGTGTGCGTGTTCGCGCGTGCACTCGTCTCTGCCGGCGAGATCCCCGAGATCGTGGGTTGGGTCGCCATTATCGACGCCATGGTCACCATGCTCTTTGGCTTCCTTATGTACCTGCCGCAAAAGGACATGAAGCGTCTGCTGGCCTTTTCCACGATCGCCCAGCTCTCCTATGTGTTCTTTGGTCTGGGCCTTTCGGTCTTTGGCAGCCAGCTGGCCTTCGATGGCGCCGTCTGCCACATCTTTAACCACGCTTTCGCCAAGACGCTGTTCTTCCTGATCGCCGGTTCGTTCTCCTTTACGCTCGGCACGCGTATGCTGCCCAAGCTTCGCGGCATCGTAAAGAAGTACCCGATCTCGGGCGTGGGCTTCGGTGTCGCCGCGCTCGCTATTGCCGGCGTGCCGCCCATGAACACGTTCTTCTCGAAGTTCCAGATTATCGCCGGCGGCTTCTCTGTGGGTGCCGGCAACGTCGCGATCCTGGTGCTCGTGTGCATCATGGTCGCCGAGACCGTCGCCACCTTCGCCTGGTTCCTCAAGTGGATGGGCTATTGCCTGCCCGGCGAGCCGAGCGACGAGGTCGCTGCGGGAGCCCCGCTTCCCCGCGCGATGGCGTTCGTGTTCATCGTGCTCATCATCATGGTCATCGTCAGCGGCCCGCTTTCGGCCAGCTGGATCGGTTAGGAGGTAGAACGACATGGGTTATTCGATCGTCAACATCCTTGGCGGCCTTCTGATCGTCACGTCCACCATGGTGGTCGTCTCCAAGAACATCAAGCACGCCATTCGCTGGTATGCGGTGCAGTCGCTGGTGCTCGTGGGACTGCTCGCTACGCTCGGTGCTACTACCGGTGCGCAGGAGCTGCTTATGTGGGCCGGATCTGCCTTTATCACTAAGGTCGTCCTGGTCCCTTACATCCTCAACCGCGCATACAAGAAGATGGGCGAGCCGAGCGACGCATCGCTCAAGGCCGGCCTTAAGCCCGCGTGGGCCATCTGCATCATCGCCGTCGAGGTCGCGATCTGCTTTGCCGTTGTGACGCAGATCAGCCTGCCCACGGCCGAGGTCGCAACGCCTGCGCTCGCTATTAGCTTCGCTCACTTCTTCGTGGGCCTCACCTGCATCATCTCGCAGCGCAACATCATGAAGCAGATCTTTGGATACTGCCTTATGGAAAACGGCAGCCACGTGACGCTCGCGCTTTTGGCCCCCACCGCTCCCGAGATCATCGAGATCGGTATCGCCACCGACGCCATCTTTGCCGTCATCATCATGTCCATCGTCGTGCGTCGCATTTGGGACGACTCCCACTCGCTCGATGCGCGCGACCTGTCCGAGCTGAGGGGGTAGTCCATGGAAACGTTGATTCTCGCCCTGCTCGCGACTCCTTTGGTGTTCTCGCTGGTCATGGCGTTTTTGCCCAAGAACACGTCCTATAACGTGTTTGCCGGTCTCAACCTGGTCTCCGTCGCAGCCGTCCTGGTGCTGTCGATTATGACGGCCGGCGACGTCCTTATGAGCGGCGAAACCGCGAGCGCTCTTGGCCTGTGGTTCCACCTCGATTCGCTGGGCGCCATCTTTGTGCTGCTCATCGGCTTTATCGGTTTTCTTACGGGGCTGTTCTCGCTGCCCTATGTAAAGGCCGATATCGAGGAGGGCTCCATGCCCGCCGAGCGCGCCAAGCAGTATTTTGCGCTGTTTAGCCTGTTTGTGTTCACCATGCTGCTCGCGTGCCTGTCCAACAACATGATCCTCACGTGGGCCGCCGTGGAGGCAACCACGCTTTCCACTGTGTTCCTGGTGGGTATCTACAAGAACAAGACGGCCCTCGAGGCTTCTTGGAAGTATGCGATGGTCTGTACCGCCGGCGTGGCATTTGGCCTGTTCGGTACGCTGCTGATCTACGCCAACGCCGCCGACGTGATTCCCAACGCCCACGAGGCCGCATTCCTGTCGTGCGTGCTGCCGTATGCCGACCAGTTCGACCCGACGCTCATGCGCCTCGCCTTTGCGTTTATCGTGATCGGCTTTGGCACCAAGGCTGGCCTGTTCCCCATGCACACTTGGCTGCCCGATGCCCACTCTCAGGCTCCGAGTCCTGTCTCGGCCCTGCTCTCGGGTGTTCTGCTTAAGTGTGCCATGCTTGTGATCATGCGCTTCTACGGCTTTACCATCCAGGCCGTGGGTGCCGAGTATCCGCAACTTCTGCTGTTGATCGTCGGCACGCTGTCCATTTTGGTGGCGGCACTCTCGATGTTTCGCCAGGACGACCTCAAGCGCCGCTTTGCGTACTCGTCTGTGGAGAACGTGGGCGTTATCGCCCTGTGCCTGGGTATCGGTGGCCCGCTGGGTATCGCCGCGGCCCTGCTGCACTGCGTGTTCCACGGCTTTACCAAGACGCTTGCCTTCTGCGTGTCCGGCAACATCCAGCACGCCTTTGGCACGCGTAGCCTGGCCAAGATCCAGGGCGTCGTCGAGGTTGCGCCCGCAACCGCCGCGCTCGCCATCCTGGCGCTGCTCGGCCTTGCCGCCTTCCCGCCCTTTGGCATGTTCATCTCTGAGTTCCTGACTTTTGTCGCCGGTGTTACCGCCGGTCCCATGTGGCTGGTCGTCGTGGTCGCCCTCGGTCTTACCGTGGCCATCTCCGCGCTCACCCGTATCGCACTCAAGTCGGTATTCGGCCATGCGCCCCAGGGCATGGGCAAGCATGAGGCCCCGGCGCTCATGCTTATCCCCGAAATCATCCTGGCTGTCATGATCTTGTGGTTTGGCATTGCCACCCCGCTGCCCCTCGTGCACGGTGTGGAGACCGCTACCGGCATCGTGCTCGAGCAGAGCACCGAGGAACTTCACGCGACGCCGATGTACCGCGCTGTGTTCGGTACCGAGACCGCTCAGAGCGAGGTGGAGTAACGAATGATTGAAACTGAGAACAAGGTGTATGCCCGTCGCTGCGAGAGCCATGTCGAGGCCCTGCGCCGCGCCGTTCCGGGCTGCATCGAGAAGGTCGAGTGGCAGTGCGAGGACCAGCTGACGATCACCGTCAAGCAGGACAAGCTGCCCGAGGCCGTCCACTACCTGTACTACGAACGCTACGGCTGGATCCCCGTGATCATCGGCAACGACGAGCGCAGCCTGTGCGGCCGTTATGCCGTGTACTACGTCATCTCCATGGAGGGGGAGGACCCCGGCTGGGTGACCGTGCGTGCCGAGGTCGATCCCGCCAAGATGACGTTCCCGTCCGTGACGCCGTTCGTTCCCGCCTGCGTGTGGGGCGAGCGCGAGCTGCGCGATATGTTCGGCCTGATCCCCGAGGGTCTGCCCGATCGTCGTCGCCTGGTGCTGCCCGACGATTGGCCCAGCGGCCTGTACCCGCTGCGCAAGGACTCCATGGACTACCGCTTCCGTCCCGCTCCCGCGAGCGACATGGAAAACTACGAGTTCTTGGCCGATACCAAGGGCAAGGAGACGACGCTCGTTCCCATGGGCCCGTTGCACATTACCTCCGACGAGCCTGGCCACTTCCGCCTGTTCGTTGAGGGCGAGACGATCGTCGACGCCGACTACCGTCTGTTCTACGTGCACCGCGGCATGGAGAAGGTTGCCGAGACGCGCCTGAACTATGACGCCGTGACGTTCCTCGCCGACCGCATCTGCGGCATCTGCGGCTGCGCCCACTCGGTGGCCTACGCCGAGGCCGTCGAGCGCGCTCAGGGCATCCATGTCCCGCCGCGCGCCCAGTACATCCGCGCCATCATGCTCGAGGTTGAGCGCCTGCACTCGCATCTGCTCAACATTGGCCTGGCGTCGCACTACACGGGCTTCGACTCCGGCTTCCAGCAGTTCTTCCGCGTCCGCGAGAAGTCCATGGACCTGGCCGAGAAGCTCTCCGGTCACCGCAAGACCTACGGCCTCAACGTGATTGGCGGCGTGCGTCGCGACATTTTGGCTGAGCAGAAGCTCTCCACGCTCACGACCATCCACCAGCTGCGCTCCGAGGTTCAGGAGCTCGTCGACGTGCTGCTCTCCACGCCCAACTTTATTGAGCGTACGAGCGGTATCGGCATCTTGGACCGCAAGATTGCACGCGACTTCTCGCCGGTCGGCCCGCTCATGCGTGGCTCGGGCTATGCCCGCGACGTGCGCTTTGACCATCCCTTCGACGGCTACGCCGATCCGGACGTCCAAAAGATGCACGCCGCCACGGCCGACACCTGCGACGCCTTCGGCCGTACCGCCGTCCGCATCCAGGAGGTCTACGATTCGATCGACATGATCGAGACCATGCTCGAGAACTGCCCGTCGGGCCCCATCCTCACCACGGATTGGGAGTACACCCCGCACAAGTACGCCATCGGCGCCACCGAGGCGCCGCGCGGCGAGGACGTGCACTGGGCCATGCTCGGCAATAACCAGAAGTGCTACCGCTGGCGCGCCAAGGCCGCCACGTACAGCAACTGGCCGGTCCTGCGCTACATGTTCCGCGGCAACACCGTGGGCGACGCGGCGCTGATCGTCGGCTCGCTCGACCCGTGCTACTCCTGCACCGATCGCGTGACGGTGACCGATGTCGCCGCCAAGCGCGACCACGTGCTCGACAAGGAGCAGTTCGAGAACGTCTGGCGCGACAAGTCGCCGCTTGCGGGCGAGGGCACCTTGGCCGCTCCGCTCGATGAGGAGGCGCTCTAATATGCTGAAGCTTTGGAAGGTTAACGCCAAGGCCGGCGACGCGACGGTCAAGTACCCGTTTGCGCCGTTCCCCACCAATAAGGACATGCGCGGCAAGCCCGAGCACAATGCCGAGCTCTGCATCGCCTGCGGTGCCTGCGGCGTGGCGTGCCCGGCCGATGCCATTCGCATGGACACCGACCTTGCGGCCGATACCATTACCTGGTCGATCGACTACGGCCGCTGCATCTTTTGCGGCCGCTGCGAGGAAGCCTGCCCCATGGAGGCCATCAAGCTCACCGAGGAGTTTGAGCTTGCCGTCATGAGCAAGGACGACCTCACCAGCAAGAGCGTCTATACGCTCGAGCACTGCTCGCGCTGCGGCAAGCCGTTTGCCCCGCACAAGGAGATCGACTACGCCTGTCTCTTATACACATCTGACGCTGCCGACGAACTCTAGGG
>UQHZ01000016.1 GCA_900541055.1 uncultured Collinsella sp. | reverse complement strand
GGATGCGACACCTGAAGTGTCCATCCTCGCAGTATCCGGTTCTCAAGGTGCACGCTTTGCGGCTCATCCGGTCCGACCGGGCCGCGCGGCAAGGAGATATATTGCCAGACCGGAGGGGCCCCGTGGGCGGGAATTCCACTCTTCACAAGTCCTACACAATACATCGCTTCCTATATAAGTCATAGAAAGGCTGGTGCAGAAATACTGCACGTATCAGATGATGACCCTTCGGTTAAGAGATATATAAAGATCGGTCACCTGTAAGTGTCTATCTACCCGCGCTTTTGCTATATAAACCAGCGCTTCAGATAAAAAGAGGGAGCGCCGCGCACAACGCGACACTCCCCTAGCGATTCAAGAGAATCTATTAGGCCTCGAGAGCCTTCTTGGCGATGGTAGCCAGCTCGTTGAAGGACTCGATGTCCTCGTAAGCCATCTGAGCCAGGACCTTGCGGTCGAGCTCGATGCCGGCAACCTTCAGGCCGTGCATGAACTGAGAGTAAGAGATGTCGTTCAGGCGAGCAGCAGCGTTGATACGAGTGATCCAGAGAGAACGGATCTCGCGCTTCTTGTTGCGGCGATCACGATACTGATACTGCAGGGAGTGCTGGACCTGCTCTTTAGCATGCTTGTAAGTACGCGAAGCGGCACCGTAGTAACCCTTCGCACGGTGCATAACGGTACGGCGCTTCTTCTTGGCGGCAACAGCGCGCTTAATACGTGCCATGTTCTATCAACTCCTAGACGGTAAAACGAAAAACGGGAACGCGAACTTAGGCGAGACGCGACTTGATGACCTTGCGGTCGGCAGCGGCGATCTCGGTCTCCTGACGGAAGCCACGCTTACGCTTGGTGGACTTCTTGCTCAGGATGTGGCTCTTGAAAGCCTTGGCGCGCATAAGCTTGCCGGTACCAGTCTTGCGGAAACGCTTCTTGGTGCCGCTGTGGGACTTCATCTTAGGCATGAAATACTCCTTAATCGGTTACAGAACACTAGTTACTTGGTATCGCTTGCCGCTTTATCCTCATCGAAGGCGCCCTTAATCGGGGCGAGCAGCATAAGCATGTTACGGCCTTCCATCTTAGGCTTGGACTCGACCGTAGCGTAAGGCTTGAGATCCTCGGCGAGACGCTCGAGAACGTTAAGGCCCTGCTCCGGGTGAGCCATCTCACGGCCGCGGAACATGATGGTGATCTTAACGCGTGCGCCCTTCTTGAGGAAACGCAGAACGTGGCCCTTCTTGGTCTCATAGTCGCCAACGTCGATCTTGGGTCGGAACTTCATTTCCTTGACCTCGACCTTGGACTGGTTCTTACGAGCAGCCTTGGCCTTCATGGCCTGCTGGTACTTGAACTTACCGTAGTCCATGACCTTGCAGACCGGCGGCTCCGCGTTGGGAGCGATCTCGACCAGGTCGAGACCCTGATCGTCGGCGACGCGCTGGGCATCACGGATGGCGAACAGGCCGAGCTGAGAGCCATCGACGCCAATCAAACGGCACGAAGATGCAGTGATCTCGTCGTTGATGCGGGTGTCATCAGACTTAGCTATTTTCCCTACCTCCATTCATAAAAAAATAACCCGGCGCTTCTCAGCAACCAGGTCGTACACATAGACTTCCTCGATTTGAGGAAGGGAATCTAAGTTGTATGACCAGTCAGCTGCTCATTGGCGCCAAAAGGTGGGAACCCTCGGGTTCCTCTTTAGGGCATTGCGGGAACAACGCCTTGCGAATAATAACACGTACAGCGCGTTATCACATTACGTACACGAAAAAGGGGCCTTGACCCCCTTGAACGCTCGCTTGCATGTATGGTGCCCGAGGCGAGACTCGAAGGGCCTTCGCTTCGCGAAGCCCCGGGCTTCGGACGCGCGGCGCCCTCGCCACGCTCCGCTACAAACAGGCCGCAGGCCTGTTTGCTTAACGCTTCGCGCGCTCACGCGAGTTCGGCACGAAAAAGGGGGCCGCAACCCCCTTGAACGCTCACTTGCATGTATGGTGCCCGAGGCGAGACTCGAACTCGCACGTTGTTGCCAACGGTGGATTTTGAGTCCACTGCGTCTGCCAATTCCGCCACTCGGGCACGTAATGCGTGAGTTAGTTTATCACAGCTTTCTACCGATTAGTCCGAAAATGGAACTTCGAGCAATTCGATGAGTTCGACTGTGCGGAGCATCTCGCGCTGACGGCATCCGCGACCGTCGACCGAAGCCTCACCCATCTGGTTATCGTAAGGGTCCTCGCGCATGCCGTCGAAAGAGGGCTCAAACTCTGCCTGGAATCGATTGTTGGCCACCATACGCCACGGGTCGAGATTGCCAAAGTAGTGACGGCGGCGCCACTCCTCCCCCATCCTGCGAGCAGAAGATCCAAATGACACGTCGGCGTTGAGCCAACCGGTCTGCGGCGTATAGAACTCTGCCCAGTCGTGCGACCCCACCGAATCGGGCGCAACATACAGGCCGCTCTGCCAACGGGCAGGCACGCCCGCGATACGGCACATGGTGATAAACGTGAGCGCCATAACGCCGCAATCGCCGCGGAGCGAATGCGCGCAGTCATCGGCAATAGATCCCAAAAGCAAGTACGGCGGCTGATAGCGATAGTCGATATGCTGCGTCAGATAATCATAGATAGCACGAGCGCGATCGAGCGGATCCTCGAGTCCGTCAACAACACCGGCCGTCAGCTGCTGCAGATACGGCGTGAATGCAATGTGCGGACGGTCCTCAGAAATATCTTCGGGCAACGGCGCGTCCATACACGGATGCGACGGAAGCGCACCCCCATAAATATCGCGATAAGCGGCATTGATTTGATAGCGATAGGTCACCGAGAATGAGCGATCACTCGAAGAAGACCACGAGGCGGTACGCGCCGAAGCGTTCGCGGGAGCAACAGCACCCTCCGGCGTCATATCGAGAACCTCGATATGAGACTGTTGACGACAGGCGGCGGCAACGGGTAGCCAAGCGCGAACGGTCTCCCCCTCTAGAGCGCCGGGGACAGACAAGGACGCCTTAAGCGTAATAACGCGAGTCAATCCGTTTTGCGACTCCATCTCCTTGAGCATCTCGTTGCGCAGTGCTATTCCGTCCGTAGAATCGGGACGCATGCCGGGGACCTCTTTGGGATATACGCGAAGCGAATCGAGGAAGTTGTCGAGAACGAACAGCTCGCCATCGATAAAGCGCCAGTCAATACGCTTACGGTCAATCAGATCGTCAAACTGCTCCTCGGTAAACCCAGGCCACTCCTCGCGGATCATCGCAATAGCTCGATCGCGCGACACCGAAAAATGAAGCGGCGTCTCAAGCATGCGATACCGCTCGGCACGAACGCAGGCAGCCAGCGAAGGCTCAGGGTTCTGCTCCAAAAGGCGATCGCAGGCGGCAACAGCCTGCGTCAAATACCCGGCATCCTTAAGACGAAGAATCTCAGGCGGTAGCCCAATATCGAGATGGCGAAAGTCATCGCAGCAAACATCAACAGAGCAACCAACAGGACCCTCGTCAATAACCTTCCCATCCGAAGGCAGCACATTAACAACAGCCATACCAAACTCCAAGTCATTAGAACTCTTGAAGCCCATTGTAGCGAGATAAAAAAGAAAGCCCCAATAAAGGAACCCTCAACACCGATAAACGGTACCTCTAAAAATGAATTCAGCCCAGTAACCCTGTAGCGAGTTAACGAAGGAGGCCCCGTTCACCCGAAGCTTTTCCCATTGCGCGACTTCTGGCGAAGCCAGTAGCCATCTTAATTCAGACTCGTAACCCTGCGGCGTTAAACGAAGGAAGCCCCGTCCCCCGGAACTGTTTCCTTGGCGCGACTTCTGGCGAAGTCAGGTGAGCGTAAAGGAAACAGTGTAGGGGGACGGGGCTTCCGACGGGAAGTTTAGCGACGCTTACGCCTTGTTGACGGAGCCAAACTCCTCCATGAGCTCCTTGGTGCGGGCAACGATGTTGTCGCGACCAGGCTTGAGGAGCTTGCGGGGGTCAAAGCCCTTGCCCTGCTGATCCTTGCCAGCCTCGATGTACTCGCGAACGCCCTTGGCAAAGACGAGCTGCAGATCGGTGTTGACGTTGATCTTGGAGATACCCAGGGAGATGGCCTTCTTGATCTGATCCTCGGGGATGCCGGTGCCACCGTGCAGGACGAGGGGCAGGTCGCCGGTCTGAGCCTTGATCTCGCCCAGGCGCTCGAAGGAAAGGCCAGCCCAGTCGGCAGGGTACACGCCGTGGATGTTGCCGATACCGCAGGCGAGGAAGTCGACGCCCAGGTCAGCAATCTGCTTGCACTCAGCAGGATCAGCGAGCTCGCCGCTGGAGGTCACGCCGTCCTCGGTGCCGCCGATGCCGCCGACCTCGGCCTCGATGGACATGCCCTTGGAGTGGGCAAGCTCAACGAGCTCCTTGGTGCGGTCGAGGTTAAGCTGGAAGGTCTCCTCGTGAGAGCCGTCATACATGATGGACGTGAAGCCGGCCTCGATGCACTTGAAGCAGTCCTCGTAAGAACCGTGATCGAGGTGAAGGGCGACGGGAACGGTAACGCCCGTGGCCTCGACGGCAGCCTTGACCATGTCGGCGCAGACCTTGAAACCGCCCATCCACTTAGCGGCACCAGCGGTGCACTGAAGGATCAGCGGAGACTTGGCCTCCTCGGCGGCCTGGAGAATAGCCAGGGTCCACTCGAGGTTGTTGGTGTTGAAGGCACCGAGACCGTACTTGCCGGCCTCGGCCTTCTTGAGCATGTCTGCTGCGTTGACGAGCATAAAAGAAACCTCCTGTAAGGTTGCTCCGATAACGCCTGAGATTTTACCACGACATACCCGAGCATAAACGTTCGTTTGTTCACGAATACCATCCGATTGGACAAATTTTGACCGTTTGCCCCACAGAATCGACCCACTGGGGAAAATAGCTTGACGATTGAGCGGTCTTCGTGGTTCGGAAGACGGCTTCGAGCCTACATCTGCATAAACGGGTTCTGCATAAGTTCGCGCGCCATCGTGGTCGAATCGCCATGGCCCGTCAAGCAAACGGTATCGGGCGGAAGCATCTTGGCAAGTTTGGAGAGCGAGCGCAGAATCGCCGCCTCGTCACCGCCGGAAAGATCGGTACGACCGTGGCTGCCCGGGAAAAGCGTGTCGCCCACAAAGGCGATGTTCCCCTGCTCGGTCGCGGCGAACAGGACGATGCCGCCCGGCGTATGCCCCGGCGCCTCGATCACCTGCAGGCAGACGTCGCCCACCTCGATTGTATCGCCCTCGGCAAGCAAACGCGTCGGCTCACCCGGATCGGGCGTCTCGATACCCCACATGGCGCGCTGCTCCTCGATATTTGCGCGAGGTACCGTCACGTCCTTAGCGCACAACTCATATAGTGCGCTGTCGCCAACGACAGCTCGAACCCCGGCAACCCCGCCAACATGGTCGGCATGACCGTGCGTGCAGACAGAGCCGAGTACGCGCACCTCGGGATGCGCGGTGCGGATATGCTCCACAAGACGCTCGCCCTCCCACGCCGGATCGACGATTAAGCACTCGTCATTCGAAATCACGGCGTAGCTGTTGGTCTGAATCGGGCCGTTGACGAGCGCCTCAATCGAAGCCGCGCCTCGGGGTGTCAGGTCCAAAGTCATATCGTCCACGCGCATACCCTCCTTCTAAAATACGCTCGAGGCACCAAACGATGCCTCGAACGTAACCAATATCTATGATGCTGAGAGGCTCTCGCACCTACACACGGCGCTTGAGTTGCGCTCCGCCCTCGCCGGGCATAAGACGGCGAGCGTCGTAGACCGAATCGACACTGCTGATGGAAGCCAGCAGCGGATCCAGGCCGCTCGCATCCGAAATCTCGACCATAAAACGCAGGGTCGCAATGCCCTCGCGGTTGGTCGAGGTGGCGGCGGAAAGGATGTTGCCGCCTGCATCGCCAATGGCGATGGTGACGTCCTTGAGCAGGCCCATACGATCCAGGCACTCGACCACGATCTCGACCTGGAAAAGCGTATCGGCGGCGCCATCCCACTCTACGTCAATCATGCGCTCGGGATGCTCCATGAGGCCCTTGACGTTGGGGCAGTTGGCACGATGCACCGAGACACCTCGGCCGCGCGTGATGAAGCCGACGATATCGTCGCCCGTCACCGGATTGCAGCAATGCGCCAGACGGACCAGCAGACCGCTGTTGCTCTCGCCCTTGACGATAATGCCGTTGCTCGCGCTCTTGCCGCGCTTTTGCGGCTTGCGGTTGGAGCCGCGGGCAGGCTGCTTGACGACCTCGGCGATAGCCTCGGCCTTGGTGAGCTGTTCCTCGGGCTTGGGGTCCAAGATTTGCTCGACCTTATTGCCCACAGCGCGCGGGGCAACCTTGCCCGCGCCAACGGCTGCAAAAAGGTCCTCGAGCTGCTTGAAGTTAAACTGCTCCGCCACGGCGTTGAGCGCACGCGTGGATCGCGGCGTAGAGATGCCATACCCGCGCTTGCGCAGGTCCTTAGCCAGTATATCGCGGCCGGCAGCAGCGTCATCGTCTTTGGTCGCGGCGGCGAAGTAACGGCGAATCTTTGACTTGGCCGAAGGCGTCTTGACGATCTTGAGCCAATCGCGCGACGGCTTAGAGCTCTTGTTGGTCAGGATCTCGACACGGTCACCCGTCTTGATCTCGTGCGTGAGCGGCGCCACCGCACCGTTGATCTTGGCGCCGACACAGTGGTTACCGACCTCGGTATGAACGGCGTAGGCAAAGTCGAGCGGTGTAGAGCCGGCACGAAGCGCCATGACCTCGCCCTTGGGCGTAAAGACAAAAATCTCCTGGTCAAACAAGTCGACCTTCAGCGAGTGCAAGTATTCCTTGGCATCGGTGATCTCGTCAGACGCCGCCCAATCGAGTGAGTGCTTGAGCCAGTTAATCTGGTCGTCCAGACGCTGGGCATCATTGGTCTTAGACGCAGACGATCCGCCCGATTTCTTATACAGCCAGTGGGCGGCAATGCCGTACTCGGCCTGCTCGTGCATCTCGTAGGTTCGAATCTGAATCTCGAGAGGACGGGCCGTGGGGCCGATAACCGTCGTGTGAAGCGATTGGTAGTTATTGACCTTGGGCATGGCGATATAGTCTTTAAAACGACCGGGCATGGGATGCCACAAGGTATGCACGGCACCAAGCGTGGAATAGCAATCGCGCACCGAATGAGTGATGACGCGCAGCGCCACCAGGTCGTAAATCTCGGAGAACTCCTTGCCCTTGCGCTTCATCTTTTGATAGATGGACCAATAGTGCTTGGAACGACCGTTGATCTGAAAGTCCTCAAGACCAATGCGATTGAGTTCATCGGTGAGCGTCTTGATGGTCTCGGCCAGATAACGCTCGCGAACCTCGCGCGACTCGGCTACCATGCGCGCGATGCGCTGGTAGGCATCGGGCTCCAAGTAGAAGAAGGACAGGTCCTCGAGCTCCCACTTGATAGAGCTCATGCCCAGGCGGTCGGCCAGAGGCGCGTATACGTCCATGGTCTCGCGCGCCTTAAACAGACGGCGGTCCTCGCGCAGGGCGGCAAGCGTGCGCATGTTATGCAGGCGGTCGGCGAGTTTGACGATGATGACGCGGATGTCCTTGGACATGGCAAGGAACATCTTGCGCAGCGTGAGGGCCTGCTTCTCGTCCATGCTGTCGACTTCGATGTTGGTGAGCTTGGTCACGCCATCGACGAGCTCGGCCACCGTATCGCCAAACAGGCCGGAAACATCGGTAAGCGAGGTCTCGGTATCCTCGACGGTATCGTGCAACAGCGCGGCGCACACCACATCGCAGTCCATCTTGAGGTCGGCCAGAATGATAGCTACCTCGACGGGATGGTTAATGTACATCTCGCCCGAGCGCCGCTTTTGGTTGCAGTGCTTCTCGGCAGCAAAGCAGTAGGCCTGCTCCACCTTGGAGAAGTCGTCCTCGTTCATATATTTGAGGCACAGACGCTCCAGCTTGTCGTAGCTGTCCGCCATAATCTCGGGCGGCAGCTCATCGGCATGCTTATAGTGCTCCATCTCCGAAAACGGCTGGAGGGTGGAATCATGGGCGGTACGGGCTGCGGCGTCCATCGAGGTCCCCTTCCCCTAGGCCCGCGGTACGATCGGGCGGTTAACTTTGGCTAGCATATCAGAAGCGCACGAATCGAGTGCCCAGCTCCGAAAAGCCGTGAACTCCATGCGCGAGCGCAAGCCCTCCAAATAGCGAATCGACCTGCTCAATTGCACGCGGCCGGGGTTTTCCGCCATCGCGATGCGACGCGTATCGTCAAACCCCGAAACGCGGCAGAAACCGAGTTCTTCGAAGATTCCCAGGCCACTTTCCACCGAGCGCTCGTCGACCGGCGTGCGAGCATCGATGGCAAGGCACATCTGCGCGATGTCGATATCGCTCGCGCTAAAGGAATCGTCCCCGGTCTTGCCGCGGTTGGAGCGCCACATGGTTTGCAGCGCTCGATAGAGCGTGACAAGCTCATCGCGCTCGGGCGCGTAACAATCGAGCAGGCGCTCATTAATACGAGCGTCACGCGACGAATAGAGCAGGTGAATCACGGCGGGCTGTCCATCGCGGCCGGCACGGCCGCTCATCTGGTTAAACTCAATCGCGCCAAACGGCATGTGGTAGAGCACGACATGACGAATATCGGGAAGGTTGACGCCCTCGCCAAAGGCAGATGTCGAGACAATGCAGCTGAGGCTGCCGTCTCGAAACGCCTCCTCTACGCGATGGCGGTCGGTGCGCGTAAGGCCCGCGTTGTAAAAGGCGATATGCGACGCGCAGTCGGGAACGCGTTTGCGTAGCGTCTTGGCAAGCGCCACGGACTGATCACGCGAGTTGACGTAGATGACGGTCTTCTCCCCCGTCGCGACGATGGACACCAGGCGGTTTTCGCGGCTCGCAAGATCGCGGTCGTCCTCGAGCTGCAAGTTCTCGCGCACGGTCTCGTCGACCACCGTACGGGTAATCGGCAGCACGCGGGCAAGCTCCGCAACAACCGGAGCCGTCGCGGTGGCCGTCGCCGCCATAACGACCGGATCGCCCAGGGCCTTGAGGATATCGGGCATGTCGAGATAGGCGCTGCGGTCACCGCCCTTGGCAAGACCGGCATGATGCGCCTCATCGATAACGACAAACCCGATACGCCCCGAGCGCGCAAAGCGGTCGCGATGAATAGACAGGAACTCGGGCGTCGTGAGCACGATGCCGGTGCGGCCCGAAGCCAGGCCGGCAAACACGTTATCGCGCGCCGCCTCCACAGTCTCGCCGGTCAACACGCCCACGCCAATGCCGAGCGCGGCCATCGTCGACGAGAGGTGATAGGCCTGGTCGGCAACGAGCGCGCGCAGCGGATAGACAAAGATACTCGCACGCCCGCGAAGAACCGCCTCGCGCGCGGCATGCACATGGAAGATAAGAGACTTGCCGCGCCCCGTTCCCATAACGGCCAGAACACTTTGGTGATCGGCCAGGGCATCGAGCGCCTCGACCTGCGCGCGGTGCGGCTGGTTCGATCCGATAAAGCTGTGAATGAGCGAGCGCGTGAGCTCGGTATAGGAAAGTTGGGCAAGCGTCTCGCGCTTACGCGACTCCAGGCGCAGGCCAGAATCCGCCGGTTGCACGCCGCGGCGAAGCTCACATGCCGGATCGTCGATATTGGGTGCCGTGGTATCGCGCACCAAGATATCTTTGATCATGAGCTTGGGCTTCACACGTCCCTGCCAATGCTCGGCAACGGCCTCGAACACCAAGTCGACGGCGCTGTCGCAATTGATAAGCCTGTCGATCTGCGGTACACGGAACATGATTGCCGGCACGCTCGCGGCTCCATCCGTCGCCACGAAGCGCATATGCTCGCCGGTCTTACCCACCACGGCGCGATCACACATCGTCACGCCCTCGGCAGCCAGCAGCGGCACCTTATTACCCTGGCCAAACGGCTCAAGGCGGGAAATCTGCTCGATGGTCTCGATATTCAATTCGGAAAGGTCGACCGTGGCGGCAACCTCGTCGGTGTCCTCAAAGTCCTCGGCGGGAAGCTCGGACAACACGGCGGAAAGACGTCGACGAAACTCATCGAGCTTAGATGCCTCGATGGTCACGCCCACCGCACCGGCATGCCCGCCGCGGCGAATCAGCAGGTCGGAGCAGCGCTCGACGGCTTCGAACAGGTTAACCTTGCCCACCGAGCGACCCGAGCCACGTGCTATACCGTCCTCGATAGAGAAAAGCAGCGCCGGCACGTGATATCGGTTGGTAAGGCGGCTCGCCACGATGCCCTTAACGCCCTCGTGCCAACCTTCGCCGCCCACGACGATTGCGCGCCCGCCGTCATAAGTCTCCTCGACCTTTGCCATGGCATCGCGCGTGAGCTCCGCCTCGATCTCGCGACGCTGGCGGTTGATCTCCTCGAGCTCGGCCGCCAGCGCGCTTGCCTCGATAGGATCGCGGGCAAGCAGCAAGTCGAGCGCCAGCTTGGGATCGGCCATGCGGCCGGCGGCGTTTAAGCGGGGAATGAGCGAGAACGATAGACCGTCCGCCGTAATGGTAGAAAGGTCGGCCTTGGCGAGCGCTGCAAGCGCAATGTAGCCGGGACGAGCCGTCACGCGCATCTGTTGGATGCCCTCAGCGACCAGCGCGCGGTTCTCGGGCGTCAACGGCATCATGTCGGACACGGTGCCCAGCGCCGCAACCTCAATCAGCGAACGCCAATACGACGGCTTGTCCAAACGCTCACCCAAAACCTGCACCAGTTTGAGCGCCACACCGGCACCGGCAAGTTCACGCGAGGGGCCCTTGTCCTCGAGTTTAGGGTCGGTCAGGGGCACGCCCTGCGGCACCTGGTCGGACGGCTCATGATGGTCCGTAACCACCAGATCGATTCCCAGGCTCTCCAGATAGGAGACCTCATCCTTGGCCGCGATACCGTTATCGACGGTCACGATCAGATTGGGTTGGGCGAGCTCGTTGACGCGGTCGAGCGCCGCGCGCGAAAGGCCATATCCCTCGTCAAAGCGGTGCGGGATGAATGGTGTGACATCGGCGCCAAACGTCCGCAGCGCCTCGGTCAACAGACAAGTCGACGTAATGCCGTCGACGTCAAAATCACCAAAGACGGCGATGCGCTCGTGGTTGCGAATGGCGCGCTCGACACGATCGGCAACAACCGACATGCCCGGAATGACGAGCGGATCGGCCCAATCACGGTCGAGCGAAGGCGTCAAAAATAGCTGTCCTTCCTCAACCGAGGCAATGCCGTGCGCAACCATAATGCGTGCCACCAGCCCGGGTATGCCCAGACCAGCCGAAAGCTCCTTTTCGAGCTCGGGATTTTGCTGAGCGACCGCCCAGCGATGCGTCGTCTTAAGCGATGACATAGGCACCCACCCCCGATAGGGGCAGGTCGCCGCGATACCTCTCACGGTTCATAGCGATGAGTCCTCTGTGTATGCCCGCTTCGGCAGGCAGATCTGTTGAACGGATTTATTATACCGTGCGGCACGGACGCAGAGCCTCGCAGCACGCCGTGGTTTCGGTAAACGATGCCGGTAATAGCCTCGAAATAATCGAGCGTTTCTGACGCACGGACGCATGCGAGCGTCTAGCATATCCATTCAAAACGGGTTCACGAGCAAAGGGAGTCACAAGAGCCTATGAAGCAATGGGTTGGACTGGGAAAGTTCCTCGCGGGGCATATGCAGGTCATCGTTCCGATTTGCGTAACGCTCGGCGTGCTCTTTCCCCAGCAGATCGGCGTACTCAAGCCCATCGTTCCCGCTCTCTTCGCCTTTATGACATTCCAAGGCGCGCTCAGTAACACCTTTCACCAGGTGGCTGAGGTGTTCCATCGTCCCCTGCATCTGATTTTGGCGTTATTTGTCTCGGCTGTGATCATCCCCATCGCAGCGTATGCCATGGGCTCACTGTTCTTTGGCTCCAATCCCAACCTTGTCTGTGGCATCGTGCTCGAGTACAGCGTACCCGTGGCAGTCACTGCCTTTATGTGGATTAGCATGTTCGGCGGCAACGGCCCGCTCGCGCTCACCATCATCCTGACGTCCTCGGTCATCTCACCTGTGACGATTCCTCTTACGCTCAAGCTCCTGCTGGGCGCCACCGTCTCGATCGACGTGCCGAGCATGATGCAGAATATGGCCTTTATGATCGCCATACCCGCCGTGCTCGGTATCGTCATTAACGAACTCACGCGCGGCTGGGGTCATGAGAAACTCTCCCCCGCGCTTTCGCCCGCCTGCAAGTTCATGATGATGGGCGTCATCGCGTCCAACTCCACCGCCATGAGCGAGTACGTGCTGCACATGAACATGGTACGCCTGGAAGTCGCCCTCTTTATCCTGGCGTTCGCCATCAGTGGCTTTATCATCGGCATCCTGGTCGCACGTGTCCTGCATCTGCCGTATAGCGAGACGACCACCATGTGCTTTACCTGTGGCATGCGCAATATCTCTTCGGGCGCCGTCATCGCCACACAGTATTTTCCCGGCGAGGTCGTGTTCCCCGTCATGTGCGGCACGATGTTTCAGCAGGTACTCGCCTCGCTTATCGGACATCTCTTTGAACGTCTGACCGGCGAGGAGCGCGCCAAACAGCGCAAGCGGGTCGAGGCCGGGCGCGACGCGATGGCACGCTAAGCAGCACTCTTTTCGCAGGCGCTCGCCTTGCTACGCGAGCGTTTCCAGATGCGCACGCAGGCGCTCAGCATCGATATCGAGCGTGGTCTCGGCATTGACCTGGGCCAGACGATAGCCCACAAAGTAGGGCGAAACCACCCAACGTGGCAGAGCCTTGGCAATGGTCCGGCCGTCCATGTGGTAGAAGAACAAGTTGTACGACTCCGCGCGACCGCCATGGTGCTCGTGCAGGATATAGCGCAGGGCCACCTGAATCGCATCGGCAAACAGGTCCGCTTCGGCTTGGTCGCGGGCGTCGTCGCTGGCGGCGATTCCCTGTGGAGCCGAGACGTTGACCTCAAAGAACCCCATGATCGGTTCGGTTGAGATGTCGACCGAGATTCTCCCCTGTTGCCAGACACTGATGCCTTCAAAGTTGGCTGAGGTCAGCGCCGCATAGCCGTCCTCCTGTTCCAGGCCCACAATCTGCATGTGTGGATGGACGAGGCTGCCGCCCGAAAGCGGGCCTTTGTTCTTGTACATGAGCACACTGCGGTACTGTTGGGAATCGATCATCTGCTGCCAACAGCCCAGGGCAAACCGCATCACATGATGCAGCTCATCCGGTTCATAGGTCACCAGGTCGGCGTCGTGATTGGCAGACTCGATCAATACGGTCTGACGTGTGGCCCGCAAGGTCTTGAACTTATTCTCGAGCCAGATACAGTCACCATCGCGCTGGATGATGTTGGCAAGTCCCTCCGTGTCGCAAAAGGGGCACGCGGTGCCAGGGCGACGATTATCGTCGGGCTTACCGCTCGCCTGCTGAACGTCAAATACCAGCGCCACGGGTTATACCTCCAGCGGCACGATCTTGGTGCCATGGAGCTCGGAGACGCCTAGCGCCGCCGCGACCGCGTCGCGATTTGCCGTAGTGATGCCGCCGCCGGGAAGGATGGTCAAACGATCGCCCGCATACTCGATTAAACGAGCCAGGTAATCGAAATTATCCTCGATCGACGTACCGGCAGCGCCGCCATGCGTGAGGATGCGCGTAACGCCGCAGTCGGCAAGTGTATCAATCGCATCGAGTTGAGCCTCGGGCGAGAGCTGGTCAAATGACATGTGGAAGGTGATGTCGATGGGATCACGCTTACATTCCTCGGTCGCGCAGCCCGCAGCCATCACGAGGGCGCCAAGCGTAAGCTCGTCGAGCGCCCATCCGCCAGCGCAGGGTTTGCAGCAGCCAAAGACCAAGCCGTCAACGCCCGCACTCACGGCAAGGCCCAAGTCCATCTCCATCATGCGCAGCTCATCCTGGTTGTAGTGAAAGTCGCCGCCACGCGGACGGATCATGCACATCACCCGTGCATCGTGTTCGTGGGCATAGTTGGTTGTAGCGCTGATAACGCCGGCCGAAGGCGTGGTGCCACCGACGGCGAGGTTGTCACACAGCTCAATGCGCCTCGCACCGGCCTCGATGGCCGCTGGCACTCGCTCAAAGTTCTCGGCACAAAACTCGTACAGCATAGATGGACCCCCAAAGACAACAGACGTTTTCCGACGGGCATTGTCACACATCCCCATGAAGTTGCGGTGGAATAGGGACTGTTTTGGCCTCTGAGACTCCCATTTAGTCCCTATTCCACCGCAACTTAAAAGGGGGCGCTGACCGGGTTGGTCAGCGCCCCCTTTGTTGAATGGATTAACCACCCAGGTAGGCTTTGCGGACGTTGTCGTCGTGCAGGAGCTCTTGGCCGGTGCCGGTCATGGTGATCTTGCCGGTCTCGAGCACGTAGCCGCGTGTGGCGATGGAAAGAGCCATCTGTGCGTTTTGCTCGACCAGAAGCACCGTGGTGCCGGCCTTGTGCAGGTCCTCGACAATCTGGAAGATCTGCTCAATCAGAATCGGCGCCAGGCCCATGGAGGGTTCGTCGAGCATGAGCAGCTTGGGGTTACTCATAAGGGCGCGGCCCATAACGAGCATCTGCTGCTCGCCGCCCGAAAGGGTGCCGGCGACCTGGCGACGGCGCTCCTTAAGACGCGGGAACTGTTCGTAGACACGCTCAAGGCCCGGAGCCACCGTGGACTTGGGCTGCGTATAGGCGCCCATTTCCAGGTTCTCCTCAACCGTCATCTGCAAAAAGGCGCGACGTCCCTCGGGCACCTGGGCCAGGCCCTTGCTTACCAGCTTATCAGCGGGCGTATGAGTAATGTCCTCGCCCATAAACTTGATGGAGCCGGTCTTGGAACGCAGCAGGCCCGAGACAGTCTTGAGCGTTGTGGACTTGCCGGCACCGTTCGCACCGATCAGGGCCACGATCTCGCCCTCGTTAACGTTAAAGGAGATGTCCTTGATGGCGTGGATGGCGCCGTACCAGACGTTGATGTTGTAGACGGAAAGCATCGGCTCTGCCATTTAGTTCTCCCCCTTATCCTGCTTGCCCAGATATGCCTCGATAACGGCGTCGTTGTTCTGGATTTCCTCGGCCGTGCCCTTGGCGATGACCTTACCAAAGTTGAGCACGCAGATACCCTCGCAAATATTCATGACGAGCGACATGTCGTGCTCGATAAGCATGATGGCAATGCCGAAGGTGTCGCGAATCTTAACGATGTTCTCCATGAGCTCCGCGGTCTCGGACGGGTTCATGCCGGCGGCAGGCTCGTCGAGCAACAGCAGTTTGGGGTTGGTGGCAAGCGCGCGGACGATCTCCAGACGACGCTGGGCGCCGTAAGGCAGCGAGCCGGCCTGCTCGTTTGCCAGATGCTCCATATCAAAGATGGACAGCAGCTCCATGGCGCGCTCGTGAGCAGCCTTCTCGTGCTTCCAATACGTCGGCAGGCGCAGCACGCCCTCAAAGCCGGAGTAACGCTCCTGGTTATGCAGGCCGACCTTAACGTTATCCTCCACCGTCATGGTATTAAATAGGCGAATGTTCTGGAAGGTACGGGCAATACCCATGCGGTTGACCTGGTAGACCGACTTGCCCGAGGTGTCCTCACCGTCGAGCAGGATGGTGCCGTGCGTGGGCTGATACACCTTGGTGAGCAGGTTGAAGACCGTGGTCTTACCGGCGCCGTTGGGGCCGATCAGACCGGCAATCTCGGTCTTGCCGATAGTCAGGCTAAAGTCGTCGACTGCCTTAAGGCCACCGAACTCAATGCCCAGGTGGATGCACTCGAGTGCCGGGCGCTGGCCTAGGTCACGGTCGGGAACGATGGCGCCAGAAGGATACGGGACCATCTTGCCCTTGTTGAACTCAAATTTACTGGGCATCGGCTGCCACCTCCTTCTTGGAAGCAAAGCGGTCCTTGACGCGACCGAAGAACGCCTTGAGCTGCGGGTTGTTGGTAAAGATCATGACCAGGATCAACACGATGGCGTAGATGAGCATGCGGTAGTCCGAGAACTGACGGAGCAGCTCGGGAAGCACCGTGAGCAACGCCGCCGCGATGACGGAACCGCGCATGTTGCCCAGGCCGCCCAGGACCACGAACACCAGAATGAGGATCGACGTGTTGAAGTCGAACTTGGTGGCGGAGAGCTGCGAGAAGTTACCGCCGAAGAGAGCTCCGGCAGCACCGGCGAGGGCAGCGGAAACCACGAAGGCGATCATGCGGTACTCCGTGACGGAGATGCCTACGGACTCGGCTGCAATCTTGTTATCGCGCACGGCCATAATGGCACGGCCGGTACGGCTGCGGACCAGGTTGAGCACGATCACGAGTGCGACCATGACCAGGATGGCACCGGCGAGGAAGGTCGAGTACGTCGACACGCCCGAGGCGCCCTGGGCGCCCTTGATGATGGCGGTGCCGTCCTCGAGCAGGTGCAGGTCGTCGATCGTAGAGTTGCCCGTGATGTTAAAGATCACGTGCAGGCCGCGGGAGTCGACGCCCACAATGAGGCAGGTGACGATCTCTTTGATGATCTCGCCAAAAGCCAGGGTCACGATGGCCAGATAGTCGCCGCTCAGGCGCAGGACCGGGATACCAATCAAGAAGCCCAAGATGGCAGCGGCGATAGCGCCGACCACAATGCTGATGATCAGACGCATCGGATCGGACGGAACGGCGCTCTCCAGCGCGACGGCGGTGACGATGCCCGTGTAGGCACCGACGCTCATAAAGCCCGCGTGGCCCAGCGACAAGTCGCCCGCGATGCCGACGACGAGGTTGAGGGAAATGGCCATGACGATATAGGCCGTGATGGGAACCAGCTGACCGGCGATCATGCGCGGAATCATGTGGTTAGACTGCATAAAGAACACGATGGCGAAGGCCACGATGCACATGGCGTACGTGACAAAGTCGTGACGCGTCTGCTTGTCTTTAAGAAACTTCATAACGCTCACCTACACCTTCTCGGGGACGTACTTGCCCAAGAGGCCGGCAGGCTTGACGAGCAGGACGATGATCAAAACACCAAAGACGATGGAGTTGGCAAGGCTCGTGGAAATGTAGGCCTGCGCCATCGCCTCGATGATGCCGATGAGAATGCCACCGACAAAAGCGCCGGGGATGGAGCCGATGCCACCGAAGACAGCGGCGTCGAAGGCCTTGATGCCAGGCATGGCACCCGTCGTGGGCTGCAGCACCGGCGAGTAGGAGCACAGCAGCACGCCGGCGATGGCGGCAAGGGCAGAGCCGATGGCAAACGTCATCGAGATGGTGCGGTTGACGTTGATGCCCATGAGCTGAGCGGCGGCCTTGTCCTCGGACACGGCGCGCATGGCCTTGCCCATCTTGGTCTTACCTGTAAAGAACATCAGGCCGGCCATGATAACCAGGCAGGCGACGATGGTGACGAGCGAGACGGCGCTTACGTTGAACTTGGCCAAGAACTCCGGCACCTGGAAGGTGACGAGCGAAGTGAAGTTCTTGGGCGTGGCGCCCCACAGAAGCTGCGCGGCGTTCTGCAGGAAGTAAGACACGCCGATAGCCGTGATCAGAACGGCCAGCGGGCCTGCTTGGCGCAGCGGCTTATAGGCCAGACCCTCGATGAGAACGCCGAGAACCGTGCAGACCACACAAGAAAGAATTACAGATACCCAGCCCGGGAGGCCGAGATACGACGTGGCGCAGAACGAGACATAGGCACCGACCATGATGACGTCGCCGTGAGCGAAGTTCAGCATCTTGGCGATACCGTAGACCATGGTGTAGCCCAACGCGATGATGGCGTAGACGCTGCCCATGGACAGGCCGTTGACCAGGTATTGGATAAAGACCGTCATGTTCCACATCCCCCTTTCGAATAGGTTTCCAGTTGATGTATGAAACAGGGACGTTACATCGTCCCTAGATACCAAGCAAGCAGGGAAGGCCAAAACCTCCCCTGCTTGGGATCAAAACCGCTCTATGTAAGGCGGCCAATTAGGCCTGTACGTACTTGCCGTCGGTGATGACGTACGCCGTGGGCTCCTTCTGGACCTGGCCCTTATCGTTCCAGGTGAGCTTGCCGGTCAGACCGTCAACGGTAATCTTGAGCATAGCCTTGGACAGCTTCTCGGCGGCCTCGGTCGGGTCGGCGTCGACACCAAGACCGGCCTCCTTGAGGGCCTCGGCCACCGCGTGCACGCCGTCGTAGGCGTCGGCGGCAAACTGGTCGGGGGTATCGCCGTACTTATCCTTGTAAGCGTTGACGAAGTCGGCGTTCTTCTCGTCGTCGGCGGAGAACGGGGTCATGAGCAGCAGACCCTCAGCAAGAGAGGTATCGAAGCCCTCAACGCCCAGGATGCCGTCCATGCCGTCGCAGCCCATCATCTTGACGTCGTAGCCCATGTCCTTGGCGTTCTTGAGCAGGACGGACGCCGGCGTGTAGTAGATCGGCGCAAAGATCATGGTGGCGCCGGCCTGCTTGGCCTTGGTCAGCTGGTTCGTAAAGCTCGTGGCGGAGTCGTCCTTAAAGGTCTCCTCGTCAACAATCTCGAGCTTGGACTCAGCGGCCTGGGCCTTAAAGGAATCTGCGATGCCCGAAGAATAGGCGTCGCCGGAGTTATAGAACAGCACGAACTTCTCGTCCGCATACTTCTGCGCCAGGAACTTGGCAGCGTTGACACCCTGGTTGGGGTCGGTGAAGCAAACCTGGAAGACGCAATCCTTGCCGTCGGTGACGTCCTCGGAGGACGCGGACGGGGTGATCATGAACGTCTTGGGGTCGTTGCCACACTCTGCGGCAACGGCAACCGACGCACCCGTGGTGGTCGGACCGACGAGGGCCTGCATGCCCCAGTCGAGCAGGGTGTTGAAGGCGTTGACGGCCTTCTCGCCGTCGGCCTGGTCATCCTCGGCCTTGCTGGCAAGCGGCAGCTCTTTGGTCGAGAAATCCTTACAGCCAAGCTCGACACCCTGGGTAACGGACTTGCCGTAGGACGCGTTGGCGCCGGTCAGCGGGCCGATGGTACCGATCTTAAACGAAGCGTCGCTCGAAGCGGAACCGCTGTCGCCGCCGTTGGAGGAGCAACCAGCTAGAATGGACATCGCCCCCAGACCTGCTGCGCTCGCGATAACGCTCCTGCGATTCATAACAGGGTTCAATGACTTACCGGTGAGGCTCGACATGCGGCTCTCCTCTCAAATCTCGTCGGGTTTCGGTTACCCGACAGGCCATCCTTCGCCGTGTTCGGCGTTCGCAAAATACTAGACGCTTTAGTTAAGGAAAGTGGCGATTATTTCAACTTTTCTTTGGATTTGTTCATTTATCCATAATTCTGCGTATTTCTATTACTTTATGCAGTAATGCCACTTTATTGTGTGAAAGTAATGTTTCCGTTCTGTTACAGGCATCCCTTCCCTGAATAAAACGGCCTCACCGGTCGCGCTTTATGCGCACTTAGGCGGCGATGTACTTGCCGTCCTGGATCACATAGGCCGTTGCGGGCTTTTCGACCTGGCCCTCGTCATTCCACGTCAGCTCGCCTGTCAGGCCCTCGATCTTGATCTTGCGCATGGCCTTGGCAAGGTCGCCGGCAATGTCGGCACCGTCGGCCGTAATGTCAATCCCCGCCTTGTCGATGGCCTCGACAATGGCGTGGACGCAATCGTAGGCGTCGGCGGCAAACTGGTTGGGTGTCTCGTCGTAGGCATCCTTATAGGCTTTGACGAAGTCGGCATTCTTCTCATCGTCAGCCGAAAACGGGGTCATGAGCAGTACGCCCTCGGCAAGAGAGGTATCGAAACCTTCCACAGAGAGTAGGCCGTCCATGCCGTCGGTACCCATGAGGGTCATGTCGTAGCCCATGTCCTTGGCGTTCTTGAGCAAAACGGACGCCGGCGTGTAGTAGATCGGCGCAAAGATGAGCGTGGCGCCGGCCTCCTTGGCCTTGGTGAGCTGGTTGGTAAAGCTCGTGGAAGAGTCGTCCTTAAAGGTCTCGGTATCGACGATGTCGAGCTTGGACGCCCTGGCCTGCTCGGCAAAAGCGTCGGCAACACCCGAGCTGTACGTATCGCCGGAGTTGTAGAACAGGGCGATCTTGGCGTCCGCGTACTTCTCGGCCAAGAACTTCGCGGCGCTGGCGCCCATGGTGGGATCGGTGAAGCAAACCTGAAAGACCGTGGTCTTATCCTTGGTGACGTCGAGCGACGAGGCCGAAGGCGTGACCATGAGCATATCGTCGGCGATCTCGCCCGAGACGGCGACGGCGGCACCGGTGGTGACCGGACCGACGAGCGCCTGCATGCCCCAGTCACACAGGGTATTGAAGGCGTTGATAGCCTTCTCGCCGTCAGCGACGTCATCCTCGGACTTAAGCGAGAGTTTGAGGTCCTTGGTCGAGAAATCCTTGGCGGCGAGCTTGGCACCCTTCTCGGCCGAAACGCCATAGGTTGCCGCGGCGCCGGTCAGAGGGCCGATGACACCGATCTTGAAGGTCTTGCCGTCATCGGCGGAGCCGCCCTCCGAGCCACCCGACGAGCAACCAGCGAGTGCCACGGTGCTGCCGAGCGCCGCGGCACCGGCGAAAAAGTTCCTACGGCTGAGCGTGCTGTTGATGTTGAACATGGTGTCCCCCTTTTCGCTGGCCGCAGTGCGGCCGTCTTGCGATACGGGGCAAACCTTATGGCGCAAACGTTGACAGTTTGTTACGGAGTTTCGTTTGTAGCGAGCATGTTTCCAATGTTTCCGCAGCGTTTCGGGGGTGCCGTTTTGTGCGACTCCTGTTGCCTGGCGAGCACGCGCCCTCGGTTCACGTTAGAATGCACTCAACCTTTAAGCGGTTAATCCATCCATAAGATGCACGAAGGAGCTATCTATGAGCGAACCCCTGCGCACCGTGAACGTCGGCCTCATCGGTCTGGGAACCGTCGGCGGCGGCGTGGCCCGTCTGATCAAGAGCCACCACGATGAGTACCTGGCCGCCTACGGCATCGACCTTAAGCTGACCCGCGCCTGCGCGCTTGCCTGGGAGCAGGCCGAAGCTGCCGGTATTGAGCGCGAGGCCTTTACGAGCGACTGGCACGACGTCGTCACCGACCCCGCCGTCGATATTGTCGTCGAGCTCATCGGCGGCGAGCACCCCGCGACCGAAATCTTCACCACTGCCTTTGAGCACGGCAAGCACGTCGTCTCTGCCAACAAGGCCCTGCTGGGCCGTCATGTCGAGACGCTCGCCGAGAAGGCGCGCGCGTGCGGCGTGCAGATTAAGTGCGAGGCCAGCTGCGGCGGCGGCATCCCCATCGTGAGCACGCTTGAGCACGACCTGGTGGGCAACAAAATCCTGACCATCGCCGGCATCCTTAACGGCACCACCAACTACATCCTGTCGCGCATGGACGCCGAGGGCGCCGATTACGCCGACGTGCTTGCCGACGCGCAGGCAAAGGGCTATGCCGAGGCCGACCCATCCGCCGACGTCGACGGCTTCGACGCCGCCAGCAAGACGGCCATCCTCGCCTCCATCGGCTTTGGCACCCGCGTTACCACCGACGATGTGTACCAGCAGGGTATCCGTACCATCGGCGCCGAGGACATCGCCCAGGCCCGCGAGCTCGGCTACACCATTAAGCTGCTCGGCATCGCCCGCAACACCGACGCCGGTGTCGACGTTCGTGTTCACCCCACGCTCATCCCGGCAGACCATATGCTCGCCAAGGTCAACGGCGCCATGAACGCTGTCTACGTGGTGGGCGACGCCGTGGGCGAGACCATGTTCTACGGTGCCGGCGCAGGCTCCTTCCCCACCGCGAGCGCCGTCGTGGGCGATATCCTGTCGCTCTCCGAGCAGATCAGCCGCGGCGTGGCTCCTCTGCCCGAGATTGAGCCCTATGGTCACAACCTCGCCTTTAAGCCCATGGACGAGCTCCAGACCAAGTACTATGTGCGCCTGAAGGTCGCCGACCGCGTGGGCGCCCTGTCTGAGACGGTCGATATCTTTGCCAAGCACAACATCTCGATCTCGCTCATCAACCAGGTCGAGGACGGCAAGTCGGGCGTCAGCGATGCCTGCTCGGTCATCTTCCTGACGCACCGCGCGCTCGAGAAGGACGTCCAGGCTGCCGCCGCCGAGCTTGCCAGCGTCGACTGCGTGGCCGAGGTCGCCAACGTCCTGCGCATCGAGGACGTCGAGGCTTGGACCGAAGGCGTCATGGCCAACTAGTCCACTACTTCGAACCTCAACGAGGCCCAACGCAAAAGGCGCGCTGTCTGCATCAACCGCAGGCAGCGCGCCTTGTTCTGCTTGCAGGGGAAGCTGCGTCCCGGTATTTCAGCTCAGAACGGGGCGCAGTTTCCCTCAGGGCCTTCTTTCAGAAACTATGTCCCATTCTGGACGCGGATTCTGGGATGCATTTTCCGCGACGGCGTTGGCTACCTGCCGTCGTCGTCCTGGGCTTCATCGCGCGTATAGAGCTCCAACATGCGGCGGCGGTATTCGCGCACGGCGAGCTTGGCGCGCTCCAGGCGGCGACGCTCGCGCGGAGTCAGCTCGGACGGGTCGACCTCGTCTCCATAGGTCTTATCGGCAAGCAGGTGCGCAGCGTCCACGATGCGGGCATCGATGTGGCCGCTCGCCGCCTCGGCGGAAAGACGCTCGGCAATCGTATCGAGCGTAGGCAGGCCCTCGAATACGCGACCATGGCCATGCGAAGTCAGCAGCTCATGCTCGCGCGCGAGCAAGCTCGCTAGGTCGTGGTGGGCGCGCAGGATGTCGAGCGCATCGGATGGATGCTCGGCAACCTCTGCCACGGCGGTGACCGGCGCTGCATCGACCACGCGGTAGAAGAGCTGCGCGAGCAGCGGCATCAAGAACACCGTGATGGCGCCGGCGGCGACCATAACCGATGCGACGTCTTGCGACAGCGCGCCCGCGTTGACGGCAACGCTCGTCACGGCAACGATGATCGGCAGCGCCGTGGTGCAGTACAGGGCCACGGTAATGCGACCATACGCCGACACATCGCGCGTCGCAGGACAAATGCTCATGGAAATAAGAATGGGCACGGCACGAATAATCAACAACGCCACGATAAAGCCCACGAGCAGACCCGGGCGCGACGCCACGGCCGTCAGATCGATCTTTGCGCCCGATACGGTAAAGAACACCGGAATCAAAAAACCGTAGGCCAGACCGTCGAGCTTGGTCTCGAGCGTATGGTTGCCCTCGGGGATGATATAGCGCAGGACAAAGCCGGCGGCAAAAGAACCCAACACGATGTCGAGATCAAAGACAGCCGAGAATGCCACGAGCGTGACCAGGATGAGCACCGTCAGGCGCACGAAGGTCTGCGACGTGGTATCGGCGCGCTCCTCAACAAACGCAAAGAAGCGGCTGCCGACGCGCTTGGAGCGGCTCGGGACCACGGCCAGCAACACGCAAACCACCGCAAACAAGCCAAGGATAACGAGCGTTTGGATGCCAGTGCGGGCAGACAACAGCACCGACATGGCGAGCACGGGACCGAGCTCGCCCCAAGTGCCATACGCGAGAATCGAGTCGCCCACGCGCGTGCCGGTGAGCGAGCGCTCACGCATAATGGGTACGAGCGTACCGAGCGCCGTCGAAGTGAGGGCAAGCGTCACGGCGATACCGTCGAAATGACTGACTGAGAACCACGGGGTAAAGCGCACGGCAAGCCAGGCGATACCAAACGTGACGACCCACGTCGCCAAGCCGTAGCGCCCCTCGACGCCCGTGATGCTCTTGGGGTCGATCTCAAAGCCGGCAAGCAGGAACAAAAAGGCCAGGCCCAGCTCGGACACAAGCGAGACCTCAGCATCTACATGGATGACGCCGAGCATATGGGGTCCCAGCACCGCGCCGAGCACGAGCAAAAAGACCGTCTCGGGAACGGGTTTTCCGGGAATCGCCGAGGCGATAAAAGGACTCGCAAAGGCCACGAGTGCGATGATGGCGAGCGAAACGAATGCCATGTGATGCCTTTCTCTTGTTTGCGCTTCACTGTAGCACCCTCGCCGTCCTCAACGCGCCGCGAGCTGTCGTATCATAGTGAGGTTTACAAACATGTGGCTCAAGGCGACCGCAGGGCAGACCCCGCAAACCGACCGCTGCCGCATACCGTACCGTACGCCCAACCGATCAGGAAGGCAGGAACCAATGGTCTCTCGTATCTACGTGGAGAAGAAACCCGGGTTCGACGTCGAGGCTCAGCAGCTCAAGGGCGAGCTGACCGAAATTCTCGGCATCAAGGGCATCGAGGCCCTGAGGATCATCAACCGCTACGACGTCGAGGGCATCGACGAGGAGCTTTTCCGCTCCTGCGTGCCGACCGTCTTTAGCGAGCCCCAGGTCGATGTGACCTACGACGAACTCCCCGCAAGCGATGGCGCCGTCTTTGCCGTCGAGTTCCTGCCTGGCCAGTTTGACCAGCGCGCCGACTCCGCCAGCGAGTGCGTGCAGCTCATCAGCCAGGGTGAGCGCCCCGCCGTGCGCTCCGCCAAGGTCTATATGATCTCGGGCGCTCTGGACGAGGCCGCCATCGATGCCATCAAGCACTACGTGGTGAACCCCGTCGAGGCTCGCATCGCCTCGCTCGACCTGCCCGAGACGCTGTACATGGAGACCCCCGAGCCCCAGCCCGTCGAGGTGCTCGACGGCTTCCGCGAGCTCGACGAGGCCGGCCTTGCCGCCTTTATCGCCGATCGCGGCCTTGCCATGGACGAGGCAGACATCGCCTTCTGCCAGCAGTACTTCCGCGATGAGGACCGCGACCCCACCATCACCGAGATCCGCGTGATCGACACCTACTGGTCCGACCACTGCCGCCACACCACCTTCGGCACCGTCCTGGACGACGTGACGATCGACGACGCCGTGGTGCAGCAAGCCTTCGACCGCTACATGGAGATGCGCCACGAACTCGGCCGCGACGCCAAGCCCGTCTGCCTCATGGACATGGGCACCATCGGCGCCAAGTACCTTAAGAAGACCGGCGTCATGACCGATGTCGACGAGTCCGAGGAGATCAACGCCTGCACCGTCAAGGTGAAGGTCGATGTCGACGGCGAGGACCAGGACTGGCTGTTCCTGTTTAAGAACGAGACCCACAACCACCCGACCGAGATCGAGCCCTTCGGCGGTGCCGCCACCTGCGTGGGCGGCGCCATCCGCGACCCGCTCTCGGGCCGCAGCTACGTGTACCAGGCCATGCGTGTCACCGGCGCCGGTGACCCCACCGTCCCGGTTTCCGAGACGCTCGAGGGCAAGCTGCCGCAGCGCAAGCTCGTGACCACTGCCGCCGCCGGCTACTCCAGCTACGGCAACCAGATCGGCCTTGCCACCGGTCAGGTCAACGAACTCTATCACCCCGGTTACGTGGCCAAGCGCATGGAGGTTGGCGCCGTCGTGGGCGCTACCCCGGCAAACCACGTTCGTCGCGAGTGCCCCGCCCCCACCGACAAGATCATCCTGCTGGGCGGCCGCACCGGCCGCGATGGCATCGGTGGCGCCACCGGCTCCTCCAAGACCCAGAACACCGAGTCCATCGAGACCTCGGGTGCCGAGGTCCAGAAGGGCAACGCCCCTGTCGAGCGCAAGCTGCAGCGTCTGTTCCGCCGCGGCGACGCCTGCCGTCTGATCAAGCGCTGCAACGACTTTGGCGCCGGCGGCGTCTCGGTCGCCGTGGGCGAGCTTGCCGACGGCCTGTATGTCGACCTGGACACCGTGACCAAGAAGTACGACGGCCTGGACGGCACCGAGCTCGCTATCTCTGAGTCCCAGGAGCGCATGGCCTGCGCCGTCGCCGACGGTGACGTCGAGGAGTTCATGGGCTACGCCGCCGAGGAGAACCTGGAGGCGACCGTTATCGCCGAGGTTACCGCTGAGCCGCGCATGCGCATGGCCTGGAACGGCGTCGCTATCGTCGACCTGTCCCGCGAGTTCCTCAACTCCAACGGCGCACCCAAGCACCAGGTCGCCCACGTGTGCGCCCGTAGCGTGTGGCAGCCCAGCTGGGCCGGCACCACGCTCGCCGAGCGCATGACCTCGCTCGTCACCGACCTCAACGTCGCTTCCAACAAGGGCCTTTCCGAGCGCTTCGACTCCACCATCGGCGCCGCGACCGTGCTCATGCCCTTTGGCGGCAAGACGCAGCTCACCCCCAGCTCGGCCATGGTCGCCAAGTTCCCCGTGGGCGGCGAGACCACCACGGCGAGTGCCATGGCATGGGGCTTCAACCCCTATCTGATGGAGGCCGACCAGTTTGCGGGCGCCTACCTGTCCGTGGTCGAGTCCATCGCCAAGCTCGTGGCTGCCGGCTTTGAGCACAAGCGCGCCTATCTCTCCTTCCAGGAGTACTTCGAGCGTCTGCGCACCGAGGCCGAGCGCTGGGGCAAGCCCACGGCAGCCGTCCTGGGCGCCTTCATGGCCCAAGTCGACCTGGGTGCCGGCGCCATCGGCGGCAAGGACTCCATGAGCGGTTCGTTTGAGGACGAGACCGGCGAGCTCAACGTTCCGCCGACCCTGATCAGCTTCGCCGTCGCCGTGGGCAAGGCCGCCCGCGCCGTCTCGCCCGAGTTCAAGGGCCTCACGCACCGCGTCGTCCGCATCGCCCCCGCCACCTATGGCGAGGACTACCGTCCCGACGCCCAGCAGTTGCTCGCCGCGTTTGACGCCGTCGAGGCGCTCACTGCTACCGGCAACGCCCTGGCCATATCCACGCCCGGCTACGGCTGCGGCGCCGAGAGCCTCTTTAAGATGTGCGTCGGTAACCAGATCGGTATCGAGCTTGCCGAGGATGTAGACGTGGAGAGCCTCTTCACCCCGCTCTACGGCAGTTTTATCGTCGAGCTCGCCGAGGACGCCGAGCTGCCCGAGGTCGCCGACGGCGTTGTCGTCGAGCCCCTGGGCACCACCGTCGAGGGCTATGTCATCGACACCGGCTCCGAGGTCATCGAGCTCGCCGAGCTCCAGGAGGCCTGGGAGAGCGGCATCGAGGGCGTCTTCGCCTACCGCAGCGCCGGCGAGACCCCCGAGGTCGAGACCATCGACTTCCGCGCCAAGGATATCCACGTGTACGGCGGCGCCAAGATCGCCCGCCCGCGCGTGATCATCCCCGTGTTCCCCGGCAACAACTGCGAGTACGACAGCGCCCGCGCCTTCCGTGCCGCCGGTGCCGAGGCCGACACCTTCGTGATCAACAACCTCACGCCCGAGGCCGTCGCCGAGAGCACCCACGAGCTTGCCCGCCGCATCCGTGCAAGCCAGATCGTTATGATCCCCGGCGGCTTCTCGGGCGGCGACGAGCCCGACGGCTCTGCCAAGTTCATCACGGCGTTCTTCCGCGCTCCCGAGGTCACCGAGGCAGTCCGCGACCTGCTCAAGGCCCGCGATGGCCTGATGCTGGGCATCTGCAACGGCTTCCAGGCCCTGATCAAGCTCGGCCTGGTGCCCTACGGCGACATCGTCGACGCCACGCCCGATGCGCCCACGTTGACGTTCAACACCATCGGTCGCCACCAGAGCCGTCTGGTGCGCACCCGCATCTCGTCCAACTTGTCCCCGTGGCTGTCGCAGTGCAGCCTGGACGACCCCTATACCGTCGCCATCAGCCACGGCGAGGGCCGCTTTGTCGCCAATGACGAAGTGCTCGCCCAGCTGATCGCCAACGGCCAGGTCGCCACGCAGTACGTGGGCGAGAACGGCAAGCCCAGCATGGACCTTTCTGTCAACCCCAACGGCTCCGCACTCGCCATCGAGGGCATCACGAGCCCCGACGGCCGCGTCCTGGGCAAGATGGGCCATGCCGAGCGTCGCGGCGACAATCTGTACCGCAACGTGCCCGAGCATGTCCCCGGCGATAAGTTCATGCCGATCTTTGAGAGCGGCGTGGCCTACTTCGCTTAAACCTTTCCCATCGGGTACAATCCCTTCGGGTAACAACACCCGCCACCGGCACATCCGGTGGCGGGTTCTTTTTTGCTTCGCGCATGTAGGAAGGACATCATGGAAAGCCGCAAGCCGTATCTCGCCACCCTGCCCGGACTCATCCTGGGCTGTCTCGTTTGCTGCGCGCTCTGGGGCTCCGCCTTCCCCTGCATCAAGATCGGCTACGGCCTCTTTGGTATTCCCGCGCACGACAGCGCCTCGCAGCTGCTCTTCGCGGGCCTGCGCTTCACCCTTGCCGGCATGCTGGTCATTGTTGGCATGAGCGTGGCCCAGCGCCGACTGCTCGTTCCGCAAGCGCGCGATATCAAGCCCATCTGCATCTTGTCGCTCTTCCAGACTATCGGGCAGTACTTCTTTTTCTATCTGGGCCTCTCGCGCGCCAGCGCCATGTCGAGCTCCATCATCGAGGCCAGCGCCAACTTCCTCGCAATCCTCTTTGCCGCCCTGGCGTTTCGCACCGAGAAGCTCAATACGGCCAAGGTGCTTGGCTGTGCGCTGGGCTTTGCCGGCGTCGCTCTCGTCAACCTTTCGGGCGCAGATGGCACCTTTGGCTTTACGCTCGATGGCGAGGGCTTTATCCTAGCCTCCACCGTCGCGGGTGCCCTTTCGACCTGCCTGATTGGCATCTTCTCGCGCGAGCACGACGGCGTCTTGCTTGCCGGGTGGCAGTTCTTGGTCGGCGGCCTTGTCCTCACCGCCATCGGCTTTTTGATGGGTGGCGCGCTCTCCCCCACGGCGATTGCCCCCGCCATCGCGCTCATCATCTACATGGCGCTTATCTCCGCGGTCGCCTACTCGCTGTGGTCGCGCCTGCTTGCCGTCAACCCCGTCAGCCGCGTCTCGGTCTTTGGGTTTATGAACCCCGTCTTTGGTGTGCTGCTGAGCGCGCTGCTGCTCGGCGAAGGCGCGGGCACGAGCCCCGTTACCGTCATCGTTGCCCTGTTGTTGGTCTGCGGCGGCATCATCATCGTCAACAAACCCAAAAAAGCCTAGCGAGCTCACCTTTTTAGGGAGGGCATTCGCATACTTTAGCTTAATGGAGCACACTGGTTCTCGTTGATTTCGTACCGAGTCGCGGCGGCAGACGCCCGTCTTGCCGCACCGCGCCTGGGCATTATGGCCGGTGGCCCCCCACAAACGCAAAAGGGGCGCACGACCAAACACGGTCGTATGCCCCTTTTCTAGCGTATTTGTACGCCGGCTTTCTTTTTCTCGGCCTTGACGCGATAGAGCTCCGCATCGGCAGCGCGAAGTAAGTCTTGCCAGGTATCAACACTATCGCCGACCCGCGCGCAACCGATGGACATCCGCAATGCATACGGCACCTCGGCATGCGCGAGCTCGTCGTTGATTGTCGCGCACAGATGCATGATATCCTGTTCCGCCGCTGCCTTTTGGAGCACCACGAACTCATCGCCACCATAACGCGCGATAAAGCCACCAGACGCCGAGCAGACATCCTTGAGCGCCGTCGCAACAACCTGAAGAGCATGGTCGCCCTCCACATGTCCATAGCGATCGTTAATCTGCTTAAAGCCGTCAGCGTCCATCATAAGCAGATATACATCTTCGGCCTGATCCACATTTGAAAAGAGCGACAGCATATAGGTCTCAAAACGGTTGCGGTTGTTGAGTCCAGTCAACGGGTCAGTCGAGATCAGTTGCTCCTGGCAGATGATATAGAGCAGTAACATGCTAATCATTATGCCGACACAAAGGCCAGGCACCGAGTATACGATCTGAAAGGTACCGCCCACCAGGGCCGGAATGGCGAAAAATGCCAAGGTTCGATAGATAGCCTTCGTCTGCAGGCTCTCGACCCTACGAGATTGCACAAACGCATGCAGGGACGTATGTATAACGTAACAGTAGCTGACAATGGGCTGGATCATATAGGCAAAGCCGCGACGATACACGCCCTGCGAATCGATATAGAACAAGGCGTGCGTCCAGTAACTGGTGAAAGCCAGCACGACCACCAGAGCCGTAGGCAACGTTACAAGCACCACCCTATAGCGCGAGGTCACAAGGCGAGAGCCCTGCATCGTCTCGGAATAGATAAACCAAATGAGACACGCGATAGCAAAGAGCGAAAACGAAACCGCGTTGGAAATCCAGTTGGCAGCAATACCCAACGTGCCGTCCGCACCATCCGAAAGCGTCCAGATCATATCGAATAATATGTACGCGGCAGAGGTGTAGCCAAGCATGCTAAACAATAGCTGCAGGGTGCTCGAGAACAAGGAGCGACGACTTCGCGCGGCAAGCCCGATAAGAACAATCATGCATAGCAGGAATATCTCAATCTTGAGTGCCTTAACCACTAGACGCCATCCCTTCAATATCCGAATGGTCAGAATCGCCCAATTCGAATCAGGGCAATAAACACCCCTTTACTCCGCAGGGGTAAAGGGAATCATAGCAAAGCGCCCGAACATCACTGCAAAACAGTTTCTGTTCGGGCGCTCGGACGGCGCGAATTGCACGCCGGAATCAATTATCGGTAACGGCCGTTACTCGCCGTCGATGTCGGTCGCGACGGCCTCCTCGATGGCCTCGACACCGGCAGGCGACAGGTCCTCCTTGCCCTGGCAGAACTTCTTGTCGACCCAGCCGGTCAGAATCGGAGCCATGATTGCCGTGATGATAACGGCAGTGGCGATCTGGGCGTACGCGGTGGGTGCAAGCTCGGCGTAGCGCGGCGCGACCTCGGCGAGAGCAACCGGCGTGGTCATAGCCGTGCCGGCGATGGTGGAGCAAGCCACGGCAGCCTTGCCGTTACCACCGCACAGGCGCTCGAACGCAAAGGTGATGGAACCGACGACAAACAGCGTGACAAGGCCCAGCAAGATGCCGGAAATACCGCCGGTGATAAAGCTCGACAGGCTCATGGACGCACCGAGCTGAAATCCGATGACGGCAATCGCGGGATTAGCACCGGGAACCAGCAGGTTCTTGATAAACGGGAACAGGTTGCCCAGAACCATGCCGATAACGAGCGGCAAAATGGAGCCGATGATGGTACCGACAGGGATGTTGGCAAGGCCGGAAACACCGAGGATGATCATGGTGACGGCAGGGCCGGCCGTAAAGAACAGGATACCGACGGCGCCCTGCTCGGACTCATTGCCGAACTCGCCCATGATGCCCGTATAAAGCGCCATGTTGCAAAACGTGATGCCGCCGATAATAGACACGGAGCTCAGGCCCAGGAAGTTGTCGTTAAAGAAATATGCCACACCCAAGCCAAGGGCGGCCGCAACAACAAGCTTGGGAATCAGCACGACGATGCCGGTCTTGATGGCGCCCGGCGTGGACTTAAAGCTGATGCCGGCGCCCACAAACAGCAGGATCGCGGCAACGATGGTATTGGAGCCACCGCGGCAGGCAGCCGTAAAGAAGCCGCCGATCTCAAAAGCCTGCGGGCAGAAGGTGTTGAGTAAAAGACCGACGATCATCGGATAGATCATGATGTCGCCCGGGATGCGCGGGACCCTGAATTTCTTTTGCTCGTTGGCGGTCGCTTCCTGTGCCATGAAACCCCCATTTCCGCTGACGGGGTACAAAAGCCCACGTCACGCTTTGCTACAGTAAAGTTTGACCATGGTACCAGAAGAAATAGACCAGCTCGGTGAAAAATTCGACAAGTTGGGATGGAACGAGATTCGGCGCCCGCGACGCCACCCCTATATAAGGCTCAAGACGATATAGAGTACGATGCCCGAGACGCAGCACCACAGCATCGATTTTGTCTTGACCGCCACGACCACGACGCCGGCGGCCGCAATCCAGGGAACCAAGGCAGGCCAGAGTCCCGCGTCGAACGCGCCGGGGCTCACCAAGTCGTTGGCGACCAGCGCGGCAAAGGCAGCGGGCGGGATATAGCCCAGGGCCTCGGTAATGCGGGGCGACAGGGTCCGCCCGCGCAAGGCGAACGCCGGCGCGATGCGAAAGAACGCGATAGCAGCCCACGACGACAGCCACAGAACCAAGAACTCGTTAACGGGCATCGCGGGCACCTCTTCCGTCAAATACAGCATCGCACGCCAGCGCAATGGTAATGCCGACCACGACGCTTGCCGGCACGGCAATATTCACGAGGCCCAAGAACTTGCATACGGCGACGGACACCGCGCCCGAAACCGCCGCGACAACGTTGCCGCGCGACAGCCGCTGCGAAAAGAGCAGGCAGATAAAGAGTGAGGTGCAGACAAAGGCTGCAATGGCGGTGGGAACATCGACAACGGCTCCGACGATGGCGCCCGTCGTACACGAAACGCCCCATGTTGCGATAAGGATCACGTTGAGCACGAAGGACTCACGCGGGCCCCAATCCTCCCCTTCAACCAACTTGGCAAGCGAGATGCCGTATGCCTCCTCGGTAAGTGTCGCGGCAACAGCCAGCGTCTGACGCTTCGAGGCACCCCTCAGATGCGGCGCGATCGATGCCGAGTAAAGCGCAAAGCGCGAGGAGATTGCGGCGACGCTCGCGACGATCGATGCTGCAGGCACACCCGCCAGCCACAGGTTGCAGATCATAAACTGCCCGCTGCCCGTCACAAACGTGCTGCTCAGGACAAAGACCATCCAGGGCTCCATTCCCGTCTGCCCCATGATCATTCCGCACGGCGCGCCTATTGCAACATAGGTAAGCATCACCGGCCAGACGGTTCTAACGATTTTGAGCACCATACGCTTCTCATCCTGACAAGGTCTCCGAGCCGCATGTAGCGATACGGCAGAATCATCATCCGACAGCAACCGAGTTCACCTACAATTGCCACCGGATCGAAAGACACAACTTTTTAGGAAGTCATTATGACAGCTATCGATCGAGACCGGGCGCGCGCGGCCTTCAAAAGCTACACCGATGCCTACGACGCCACCAACCCACGCATCGCGCTCAAAATCGAGCATACGTACCACGTGGCCGAGGCATGCGATGCCGTAGCGCGCGAGCAGGGCTGGTCGTCAGAAGATATTGACCTGGCATGGCTTTGCGGCCTGCTGCACGATATGGGCCGCTTTGAGCAGCTGCGACGCTGGGACACCTTTAAGGACGCCGAGAGCATGAGCCATGCGGTGCTGGGCATCGAGATCCTCTTTGGCGAGAATCCCGCCGATGCACCCGCCGTAACGAGCATCCGCGACTTTATCGATGACCCGGCAGAAGATGAGCTCATCCGAGCGAGCATTGCCTATCACAGCGATTTCCGTCTACCCGCGCAGCTCGACGAGCGCACGCGGAGCTTCTGCGATATCGTGCGCGATGGCGACAAGATCGACATTATGCGTACCATCGCCGACAGCACCGTCGACACCATCCTCAAGGTGGACGAGAAGACGTTTCTCGGCAGCCGTTTCTCGTCGCCGACACTTGCCGCCTTTGACGAGCACCGCTGCGTCGCGCGCGACGAGCGCAACGAGCCGGCGGACTACCTGGTGGGGCTCATCTGCTTTATGTTTGAGCTCGTCTATCCAGCGAGCCGCGCGCTGGCGCGCGAGCAGGGCAATATCTACCGCCTGCTCGACGCGCCTTTTGGCATCACGCGGCCCTTTACCGACCCCGCCACGCAGGCAACTTGGAGCCGCCTTAAGGACAAGATGCGCGACTGGCTGGCGCGCGCCTAGCGCTCAAGCTGAGCCAGCAGCTCCTCGACGACCTCGACGGCATCGCCGACAACCTTGTACTGGGCAGTACCAAAAATGGGGGCATCCGGGTCCTCGTTGATGGCGATAATGCACTCAGCCCCACCGATGCCGGCAAGATGCTGGATGGCGCCCGAAACACCGATACTCACGAGAAGCTTGGGCGAAACCGATACGCCCGTCTGGCCAATCTGATGGCGATACTCCAGCCAGCCGGCCTCCACGACAGGTCGCGTGCAGCCAAGCTCGGCTCCCAGAGCCTCGGCGAGCCTTCGCATCAGCGGCAGATTTTTCTTGGAACCAATGCCGCGACCCACCACGACCAGGCGCTCGGCATCGGCGATCGAAGCCTGCTGTCCCCACTCCTCGGCGGGAATCGAGATCTCGACACGAGCCTTAGCATCATCCGCAAGTGATATCTGGGTGATCGTGCCGGAGCGGCCGTAGTCGAAGTCGGGAGCCTTAAAGATACCGGAGCGCACCGTTGCCATCTGCGGACGGTGGTTGGGGCAAATGATGGTGGCCATCAAGTTGCCGCCAAACGCCGGGCGCGTCTGCTGCAGTAGGCCCGTCTCCGCATCCATCGAAAGCACGGTGCAGTCGGCCGTAAGACCCGTCTGCAAACGCACGGCAACGCCGGGTGCCAGTTCGCGACCAAAAGCGGTCGCACCGTATAGGATGGCCTCGGGTTTGCGTTCGGCTACCAAATCGCAGATCAAGTGGGCGTAGACCTCCGCATCGTTTTGGCGCAGACGCTCGTCGCGACAGGCCAGGACTTCGTCGGCGCCCGCGCAAACCAGATGTTCCAGGTCCCCGAGCGAGCCCTCGGGGCTCATGCCGACCAGTGCCACCAGACGGCAGCCGCGAGCATCGGCAAGCTCGCGCCCCTTGCCCATGAGCTCGTAGGCCACGGGAGCCACGGCGTCGTGCTCGTCAGTCTGCACGAAGACCCAAATGTCTCGATATGCATCAAGGTCCACCGCACCAGCGGCCTCGTCACGCTCGATCGAGATAGCGTTGACGGGGCAGACGTCGACACATCCGCCGCATAGGATGCAGCCGTCGGTTACGCGGGCGCAACGGTTGGGCCGCTCGCCTTCCACTACGATGCCGCCCGAGGCGCAGGCGCGAACGCAGCGACCGCAGCCGATACAGGCTTCGCTATCGATAATCAGTCCGCTCATCTATGCCATCCCCTCGATAATCTTGGCAAGTTTTACCGCCTGCTCGGACGCCGTTCCCTCAACGGCCTCGCACGTTTGATCACGGTCGGGCACAAACGAGCGCACGACCTGCGTCGGTGATCCGGCAAGGCCACAACGCGAGGAATCGGCGTTCACGTCGGCGGCACTGACCACGCGCACGTCCGCCTCCTCTGCCGCGCGAATACCGGCAATACTCGGCATACGCAACTGGCCAATCTCCTTGGCGGTCGTCATCGCGCACGGCATCTCAAGACACACCGTCTCCTCGCCGGCATCGCATCCGTGAACGAGCGCCAGCGAGCCACACGTCGTAAAACCTGCGCTCTGCACGCAGCTCACATCGGTCACGCAGGGAATCTCGAAGGCGCCGGCCAGCTCGGGGCCAATCTGGGCGGTATCGCCATCTACCGCCATCTTGCCGCAGATGAGCAGGTCGAAGTCCTCGTCGAGCGCCTCGATACCGCATTTGAGGGCATAGGTGGTCGCCAACGTGTCCGCGCCCGCAAAGGCGCGATCGGTCAGCAGCAGCGCATCATCGGCGCCGCGGGCAATGCAGTCGCGCAGCAGCGATTCGGTTGCAGGGATACCCATCGACACCACCGTCACGCGCACATCCATGCCAAAGCCGATAAAGTCGTCCTTGAGCGCCAGAGCGCATTCGAGGGCACTTGCATCGAAGGGATTAATGACCGCCTGCTTGCCATCACGCACGATGGTATTGGTTTTGGGGTCCATCTTGACCTCGGTGCTTCCCGGTACCGCCTTGACGCACACCACCATATGGAAATCGCTCATCTTCACGCGCCCCCTTTCTGGACGAGTTCATCCAAGAGCTTCTCCGAAAACAGGTTGCCACGACCCAGCTGCCCGGCAGGATCGAGCTGCAGCTTGAGTCGAGCCGATTCGACCATGGCCTCGTGGCCGTACATCGTCTCCAAAAAGCCCGCTTTGATCTTGCCGACGCCGTGCTCGGCAGAGACGGCGCCGCCCATAGCCGTTACCTCCGCAGCCCACCGGGCAAACAGCTCACCACCGCGACGGTAGTCCTGCGCATCGCGCGGCAGGATATTCACATGCAGATGGTTGTTGCCGATATGTCCCCAGGCGGCAGACTCAAGCCCGCTTTCGGCCAGCGTGCGGCGATAGAAGGCAACGACATCGGCCAGGCGCACGTTGGGTACCGACATATCCGACCCCAGTTTGGTAATGGTGGGGTCGGTGCGGCGACGCTCGTCGATGAGCATGTTGACACTCTCGGGGACGGCGTGGCGGAAGAACCGCTGGCATTCGCGATCGACCTCGGTGCGCGCAACCCAGGTCGCGTCATCGCGGCCGCCCGCAAGCTCCAAAACCCATCCCAGGTGGTACAGCTCCTCAGTCGCTTGAGCCTCGTCGTCGCAGTCGAGTTCCACGTAAACACAGACCTTTGCCTCATCGTCGAGTGCCGGCAGCGAGGCAAACGCGGTCGACTGCTCGCGCTGGCGGCGAAGGATATCCAAGGCGCCGGCATCGAAATACTCAATAGCGGCGGCATGGGACAGCACGGGGCGCACGGAATCGGTAAAGGACACTGCCTTGTCCTCGCTGTCGAAAAAGCAGCTCACGCCCCATACGACCGAAGGTGCCGCCTGCAGGGCGATCTCGAGCTCGGTAATGACGCCGAGTGTGCCGCACGCACCGATGAAAAGGTCGATGGCGTCCATATCGTCCGAAACGAAATAACCCGACGCGTTTTTGGTCTTGGGCATGGTATAGCCGGGAAGATCCAGCTCGAGCGCGCGGCCCCCTGCCGTCACGAGCGACAAGTGGCGTGCGTCAGCGTGCGCCCGACCTCGATGAAGCTCGAGCAGGTCGCCATCCGCCAGTGCCACGTGAAGCCCCGTAACGTGCGGGCGCATGGGACCATAGGCGTAGCTGCGGGCACCGGAGGCATTGCACGCCGCCATACCGCCCAAGCAAGCAGATGCCTCGGTGGGATCGGTGGGAAAGAACTGCTCGGGGGCCTCTTGGAACTCCTCGTAGGCCTCAAGCGATGCCTGGTCCCAACCAGCAGTCGGCAGCACCTTCTTGCTCAGCTGCTTGCGCAGCTCCGAGAGCACGACGCCCGGCTCCACGCGCAGCAGAAATTGGCCTTGTTCATCGCGACGAAGGCCCAAGTAGCGATTCATACGGGAAGTATTGAGGATATGCCCGCCGTGGGGCACGGCACCGGCGGCAAGGCCGGTTCGGGCGCCCTGAACCGTTACCGGGACACGCTCGGCATGGAGCTTTTCCAAAATGGCACGGACCTCGTCTTCCGTTGTCGGAAACGAGATGCTCGAGGCCTCGCCCGATGCGCGAGACTCATCGCGACCATACTCTTCGAACTCGTCGGTGAAGGGTTTGATGGTTGCAGACACGCGAACTCCCCCTTTAGCTAACTACAGTGTTTGCAGGGAGATGTTACCGCATCGTTTCGTCGACGTGTTCGAGACCGTCTCCATAATTGGCGATTTTTACGTTCGTGCAATTCGGCGAGCGGCTTGATTTCCTCGGCAGACGATACTTTTGACACATATGGCCCCGCCGTCGCCGACCGCGCGATTGTCGCTTGAAAAAAGTTGGAGTATTTTTTGCCGCCTTTTACCTGCGGAGACGCCAATCCGTCAAGCATTTGGTCAGAAATTGGTCAAGTAGCGGCTGATACGGTCGGCGTCGACAGCCAAAACCGATAGAAGTTTTGGCCCAGAAGCAGGGAGGTTCCCATGGCATATTACTGGCCCCAGTACGGCATCGCCATCGAAGTCGACGACGATCCCCATCTCCTGCCTTTCGACGAAGAGGCATTCCCCGATACGGCGGTCTACCACGTTACCACCGATGTGATCTGCGACCCCGAGTCGTTCTCGGCGCTCGCCCACCACATCGCGCATATCCACGACATCGAGCTCCCTCCCGACTTCGAAGAGCTCGTCTACTCGCGCCGCCTGATGCTTCACATGCTCTTTGGAGCGGATCCGTCCACCTTTGCGCGTGTCTATACCGCCAAGGATGCCGCATGAGCGTGAAGAAGCCACCCCACTTTGCAGGCCTGGGGCATCGCAAGAAGCTCATCGTTGCCTGCCTGGCCATCGTCTGCGCCCTTGTCGCCGTAGGACTATACGCTTGGCAGTCGCAGCCCGTACCCGAGGCGGGCGCTTCGGTTACGACGGCCGAGGGCAAAACGCGCCAGGAAATCCAAGATGAGCTCGACGCCATCGTCCGCGACAACATGATGACGATTTCGGTCGCGCCGGTCGCTCAGTTGCAGGAGGACGGCAAGCTGCGCGTCAACGTGCAAAACGTCCAAGACAATAAATTTCCCCAGCGATTCCGCGTCATCCAAAACGACGAGACCATGTACGAATCCGGTGTGGTCGAGACCGGCAAGACAATCGAGACGTGCCCCGCCGGCGACATCAAAGAAGGCGAGGCGTACATCGAGATCCAGGCGCTCGATGCCAAGACCCTCGACAGCCACGGCAATCCGACACGTGTCAAGGTGCGGGTTGAGCAAGCCGAGAACTAGCTTTTCCGGCCGACGCGGCACCGCACGCAATTCACCAGCATTCGTCCAATCATCGCGGGGACGGCCCGCGGCGAATAGAAAGGAACGACCATGGACATCACCAGGAACATGAACGGAGCCAGAGCGCTCGTCGTGGGCGCGGGGCTCGCGCTCGCGCTCGCAATGGGCGCCGCCCCGACGCCAGCTATGGCGGCCGGGCGCGTTGGAACCACGAAAGTAATGGTCAGGACCGAGATCGACAACGTTGAGTTCAAAGTTCCGACGGTTATTCCCTTCGTCGCCAAGGCCGACGGCACGCTTCAGGGCCCCTCAGAAGACGCGACCACCATCGACAATCATTCGGCCTACGGCATCCATGTCACCAACATGAAGATCGACGCCATGAACACCTGGACCATTGCTGCCGACGCCAAGGCCGGAACCGCGCAGAACTCCATCGACTTTAAGGTCGGCCCCGACGGCGCGCTCCAGAACGCCAGCGCCGCAATGCAGGGAACGGGCCTCGATCTTTCCAAGAATGCAGCCTTCGACATGGGCTACCAGGGCATTGCCGGTGGCACGGACAAAATTAAGCTCAAGACAAGCGGAAACGTCGCCCGCGTCACGCGCGACATCTTCCGCGTAACCGGCGAAGGCGATCAGGTTGCAACGATCACCTGGACGGTCGAGCCCGGTGCGCACACGGCATAAGGCCGTCGCCCTGGCCGCCGCCGTCAGCATCCTAGCGTTTGGGCCAGCCATGGCCTTTGCCCAGCAAGAACAGGCGCAGGCCGCCACGCAAGTGACGGTCGACCTCTCGGAGCTCGACCGCGGCGACCGCGAGGAACCGTTGGCGCAGACAGGCGACAGACGATGGCTCTTGGCAGCAGGCGCCACAGCAGCAGGCGCGGGAACCGCCGGCCTCGGTCTGCACATCAAACGCAGCCAGAAACAAAACACGGACAGGCCGCACTAAATTAGCTAAGGAGACCCCATGGCATCGAAGAACCTTTTGCCCGTCGTCGCACTCTGCGGCGCGCTCGCAACCGGAACGCCTGTCGCCGCTTGGGCGACTCCCGTCATGGCAGACTCCTTACCAGTAGCCCTAAGTTCCGCACCAAATCCGTCGAGCGCCATTGCGTGCGAGCGTTTTTCGATCGCACAGGCCGTGATCTCAACCTCGGGATGCCTTCGTCGTAATACGGACGGCTCGATAGTCGTGGATATCAAGCGTTCGAACAAGGCAAACGGCTCCCAGGCGGGGTGCGCCGTCTGCACGTGGCGCTCGGTTGTGTTCGATGCAGATGGCGATCCATGCAATTTAGAGCTGCGCATCGACATCGCTTCGGTCGATGACTCGGCGAACGGAGCGAAGGTCGCCTTCGACGGTACGTTTTTTGAGAAAGGAGGCGGTATATGGCTGGGCTGCGCCGCCGCGAATGCAGACGACACGCAGCCCACCCTCTCATTCACGGCATCGTTGCGGCTGACCAAAGCCGGCACCGATGCCATCGCGGCGGGAGAAGCGTCCCTGCTGTTCTACGCCGTCAGCGCCAAAGACACAGACGCTCATTTCGAGAAACCAGCCGGATCACTCAGCCTTACACGAGGGATAGAGGCAGGCCCTATTGAAATCGATGCCCACGCGCAAAGCAGGCAACGAATTCTTGCCGACCCGGCGCTTCTCGAAATGGAGTGGAACGGATCCGGAGCCATCGGAATTCTCCCCTCCGCGCTTGACGCCAAGACGCTCCCCCCAAACGACGAACCCATCAACGCAACCATACAAGAAGAGAGCGCGGATAAAGAAGCAGGTGCGGGCGACACGCCGTCGCCGACAAACAGCGTCCCAGCTTCTTTCGAAGCACCGAATGAGCCCGCTACCGATCCAAACGATCCCGAGCTCGCGGACAGCCTGGGGCTTGCTGATCCTCAAGAGATCGATGAAGGCAACTGCTGCGTGCTTGCCGCGCTCGACCACACAGAGGTCATCGACGCTGCGAACATCGAAGTTGCCGCCGCCAATCAGCCCGTCCGCAAGTCGGCTATCATCGCATTTCCTGAATCCATCGAAGTCGTCTTTTTGCCATCGGGCGAGGTCGTGGCCCCAACACTGCTCACCTTGTTGGGCGCCAAGAATACTCGAAACGAAATTAAAAAGGTCACAGTTGTCGACCCTGCAACCACCGCCAAGCTGCGTCTATACGCCGTTGCCGCAAACGGAAGCAAGACCCTGGAATTCGATGGCGACACACTTCTAACCTGGCGACGTCTGGACATTATGCAAGACGTCTCGTACCAGATCGAGCTCGAAGGGTTTGATCGTGCCCGCGATGCCAATATCATCGCCGCGGCTATTGAATCCCCGCAGCGGCTTATGACACTGCGCTTTGAATACTATCCCTATGTCCCGACAACCACCTGAGGCTTAAATGCTGCGCATCATTCCTAATACCACTTATATAACGTATTAGATGGGTTGCGATGTGCCCCGCATTTCGTTCTGCTACGATTGCCACGTTGGCATCAATACAGGAGGGCTCATGCCGGGCTTGGGAACAATCATCAACGTTGTGCTTTTAGTTGCGGGCGGTCTTTTAGGATTAGCGGGCGGCCGCTTCATTACACCGCGCATCCAAGACACGCTCATGAAAGCATCGGGGCTGTGCGTCCTGTTTATCGGCCTGGGCGGCACCATGCAAAAGATGCTCATCATCGATGGAAAGGCGCTAGCGACCACCGGTACCACCATGCTCATCGTCTCATTTGCGCTCGGTTCGCTCATCGGCGAGGCCGTCAACTTGGAAGCCGCCATCGAGAACCTTGGCGAATGGCTCAAGCGCAAAACCGGCAGCGAGGGCGATAACGAGTTCACCAACGCTTTTGTCTCGACTTCACTCACCGTGTGTATCGGCGCCATGGCCATTGTGGGATCGATCCAGGACGGTCTGCTCGGTGACTGGTCAACGCTTGCCCTGAAAGGCGCATTGGACTGCATCATCGTCTGCACCATGACGGCGTCGCTTGGCCGCGGCTGCATTTTCTCCGCCCTGCCCGTCGCCGTGTTCCAGGGGACGATCACGTTGTTTGCCGGCGCGCTCTCCCCCATCATGACCACAGCAGCCCTCAACAGCCTTTCGCTCGTAGGCTCCATGCTCATCTTCTGCGTCGGCGTCAACCTCATCCGTCCTCAGACCTTCCGCACGGCCAATATGCTCCCCTCCGTCGTCATCGCCGTCATCTACGCCCTCCTGTTCTAAATCTATCTACGCAGCGGTATCTCGAACACCTGTTTGATGCTGTGCTATGATATGAGGTCACCGTAGCTGCGTTCGAGAGGAGGAGCGGTGGCCGACCAGGACATCAAGATGCTCATCGAGCGCATTATGGCCGAGGCCCGGACCCATCAGTCTGCCCGCTTCTCACATGAAGTCTACGCAGACGAGCCGATTCTCAAAACCGGCCGACAGATGCAGAATTTCCTCCCCGACCAGTACCGTAAAATGCGCGAGATATCGCGCTGGCAGGATGACCCCAAAGGCGGCGCAGGTCGCTGGCTTTCGGAAGCCGAGCTTTTCTACCGCCAGGGCCTGCTGATGGCCGACTTTGAGGACGACTGTCCCTACAACGGCACCTTTAAATCGTACTTTCCCACCTACAACGCCATGAGCGACCGGCAGTTGCGCGGCTACTTTACCTGGCGTGCCCAAGTGCGCCGCGGAACCGTCGAGGAAACGTCTACGTCCTTTGCCTTTCTGTATCTCTATGAGCTGATTTGCGGCATTGGCGTAGATGACCCGCTCGATGGTTTTAACAAGATCAAGGCTTTTTGGGATGTCTATCGCGCCTTCGAGCCCGGCATCGACCGATTTGCACGCGTGTGGCTGCAGGATTACGCCGTGTTCCACGGGCTCGACCCCAAGCTGCTTCGCGACTCTAAAACCGTCATGTTCGATAACGCCCTTATCGAGCTGCGGCGCGCGGCACGAGACCTTGTACCAGCACCGGCACCATCCGGCCAGACCCCCAAGCGTCGCAAAACCTCCGAGCCCACGAGACTAGGCATGATCTCGTATGCCGTCTTCTGCTTGAAAAAA
>UQHZ01000015.1 GCA_900541055.1 uncultured Collinsella sp. | reverse complement strand
TCGTCGGCAGCGTCAGATGTGTATAAGAGACAGACCCCAACCTTGGCAAGGTTGTGCTCTACCAACTGAGCCATGTCCGCTTGCGGGTTATTAATTTACGCGAGTTGTCCAAAAGACGCAAGTACTTTTTTCAAAAAACTTGTCTGCCGCATGTTCTTAGTAGCTAAACGCGCTAAAGCGATTGGCTAGGCACACGATTCCAGCGCTCCGCTAAACAGCTTCACCATCTGCACGCGCGTGCCGGCGCCGTCCGTACGACGAGCAACCTCCACGTTATCGACGAGCATACGCATAAGCTTGATGCCACGGCCGCGTTCCTCGGATGCGACCGGTTCGCTCGTTTCATCGATAGAATAGCCGGCACCTCGATCAAGCACCTCAACCACAACGCGATCGCCATAGGCCTGAACCGTCAGGACGCACCCGATACCGCCCGCATGGTCATAGGCATTACCCAGCGCCTCCCCCGACGCCAATGCGACATCGTAGCGCTCGTCACGGCGCAACGGAAGCGATTCAAGGAGTTCGGCGATGCGATGTCGGTAGTATGGAAGATTCTCGATACCCTGACGGACCTCAACGCTCTTACTCCAGCGAGGCAGCTCCCCCACCGGAATGGCAGGAATTGACTCCCGTGCCGGCCCCACGACATGAAGGATATCGACAAGACGAGCAATCTCCAAAAAGCGAACAACTTCACCTGATGCATTGACGAGCGAAAGCAGGCCTTCTCGCCTCATAAGCTCACGAGCGCGCGTAAGCAGGAATGCCAAGCCCGTAGAATCGATAAAGCTAACAGCCTGACAGTTGATGACGACACGACGCACGCCGCGGCCAATCAAAGCATCCAACCGCCGACGCAGCGCAGGCACCGTGGCGATGTCGATATCGCCTGGTGGCGTCAAAACCGCTATGTCATTCCACTCATTCATACGACCATGGTTCCCCAAAAAAGCCCACTCGATGCATTCGTTTCCCCAACCGTACGGATTCAGCCCGCCCAGCGTCGTCTATGAACGACCCCTTAAAAACTCAAGGGACACCAATGCAATGTCATCGTCCAGCGCCGATTCGGTAAATCGGTCAAGCTCGCCCAAGACCTTGCCGCAAATGCCCGATACGCCCTCACCCGAGACAGAGAGCAGAAGGTCGCGCAAGCGCTGCTCGCCAAAGAACGCTCCGGTGCGGTCGCGGGCCTCAATCGTTCCATCCGTATACATGAAGAGCATGTCGCCGGGGGCAAACGTAAACACGCCTGTCTCGTACACCATGCTCTCAAAGGCACCGATTACGCCCGATTGGCATCCAAGCAGCTCAACCTCTCCCCCACGGGCCTCGCCGCCACCCAGCGGCATCGACTCTGGCCTGATGACCATGGTCGGAGGATGGCCCGCCGAACAATACGTTGCGCGTCCGGCTTTAAGGTCAATCTTGGCGATAAAGGCCGTCACGAACGTCTCGACCCTCGAAAAGCCCATGAGCATGCTGTTAAGGGAGCGTGCCATGCGGGCCGGTCCAGCGCCCTCCCAGGCATATGCCGTCAGGGCCGTCTTGACGAGCGCGGACATCGATGCGGCCTCGATGCCTTTGCCAGACACATCACCCAGAATCATGACGGCGCAGTCGTCGGGAAGACGAATGAGCGTATAGAAATCGCCTCCGACCAACGCCGAATTCGTGGCCGACAGGTACACCGAATCGGTTGCGATACCCGGAACATCCCCCAGGGAATTTCTCATGCCGATCTGGAGCGTCTGAGCGATATGGCGCTCCTCGCGCTTTTGAGATTCGCCTTCGTAGATCAGTTCAAAGTCATGCGCCAAGTGCACCAAGTAGTCATATTCAAGGTCATCAATCGGCTCTTGGCTACCATCACGAAGCAGCAGCGCGCGCGTCGTCGGGCTCTTCGCAACAGAAGCAGGAACAATCGCGTCGTTACTGTGCTTGCCATCGCCCTCAGAGCGCGGGTGCCCCGCCTCGATGCCGGAGTCGACGTAGAGACCTTGACAAGGCAGACCATGCGCCCTAAGCCAGCCTCCCATAGGCATCGATTCGTCAACGCGAGTTATACGGACGTGTTTAAGGTCCTCGGCACTCGTGCCGCCCAAAACAGATGCCTCAAAGCCGTCAGGGCCAGCTCCCAGACGTGCCGCCGGCGCCGTCGTAGAAAAGAAAAGCTTCTCGGGATCGTCCGGCAAAGCAACGCGACTGCCGCCTTCAAAATCTATGACGTAGGAATCCAGACTGGCGTCATACTCAACAGGGCAAAAATGGCAGTTGAGCATATTGCAGATCTCGGTCGATACCGCCTGGGTAGCCGCGGCGGAATCGTCTAGAAAGGTAAACAGCTCATCGCGTAAGACATTGAGTGAGCGGCCAAGCTCGGCCGTGCGACGAGAGCGAAGACTCGATGCCATGCCGACCAGTTGGATAGACAAGTAATCGCAAATGACCTCGAGTACATTAACGTCATAGGCGAGCGGTGCCTGGGGGCGTTTCCAACCAACTTCCAGCACGCCAAGGATCTGCGTACCGTAAAAAACGGGAAGACAGATCTCGCTGCGGTACGGAGGCATATCCTGCACGCGCAACAGGTGCTTAGAACGATTGTCCAAGTCCATAAACATGCCCGAGGCAACACGATCGCCCTCAAGGTCCTGCTGAATCGACAAGCGGCAAGCGCGCGACTCGCGAAGCACATACGTCGGGATGCCCGCGCCATACGGCATAAACTCGGGCAGATAGCTATCCTCAAGCTCCTTAGAAACACCGCGGAGCTTAAAGCCGCCGCTCTCCGAAAAATAAATCGCAGCTCCAGAGGCATCGAGCGTTCCGACAAGCTGATTTAAAACGGTATCAAGCAGGCTGGGTAGCTCATCGGAGCCCACAGTGCTCATAATGACCGAGAGCGTGCCAGAGAGGCGCTTGTTCGCCACTCTAAGCTCCGAAAGCGCACGCTTGAGCTGACGGTCGTGCGAATACTGTTCTTCGATGCTATGGAGCGCCACCAGGACACGTGGCGCGCGGCGCCCAAAGATGCGTGGAGGCGTTACGGAGCCCGCACGAACCAAGACGGGGATAAAGGAGCCGTCACTCAGCTTGAGCATCAGTTCGTTCTCGGAGCCATCAGTTTCAAATGGCAGACGATGTTCCGTCGCACGTTCAAAAGCGGATGAGTACAGGACGTCTTTAACATCTCCACCGATGACGTCGGCGCGTTCCTCGCACATCAAACCAAGTAAGCGATTATTCACATGCAGAATTGTTCCGTCGAGCTCGCAGATGATGACAGCATCGCTCGTGATCTCGACTAGTTGGGCAACGTCTGCCCACTCGTTGCGTTCAAGCGTTTCCATCGTGGACCCCACCGTCTATCGGTAACAAAAAAGCCTCCGAAGAGGCTTCTCAAATGCGATGGTGTCGGAGGCGGGACTTGAACCCGCATGACCAAAAAGCGGTCACTAGCACCTCAAGCTAGCGCGTCTGCCAATTCCGCCACTCCGACATGCTATGTTGTTGATTCACGGTTCGTTTTGTTGGACCCGCGCGTTCAACGAGGAAGATAATAACCTATGATTCGAGAACTGTGCAAGCACTTTTTTCAAAAAAGTTTACGAATTTGTAGATGTGCAGGTAGACGGACCTGTTCGGGGCGGAATGAGGTTGCTTTCCAACGCGTCCTCGGGCATGCGGCATTATTTTGCTCCGCGCTTCGCGCTACAAAATAATGCCGCCCCCTGCGGAATGCGTTGGAAAGCAACCTCATTCCGGCCCTAGGGGTATGTACTCCGTGCACAGTTCTCAAACATGTTCTGGGGGCTGATGCAAATTTGGTGGCTCGGCTTTGCCGAGCCCTTATATGAGGAGGCCGGAGCCAAAGCTCCGGCCTCACTAACTTTTCCATTTGATTAAGTGAGCGATCGAGGAATCGCACTCTCCCTGCCGAGTTACCCCAGGGCCCGCCCTGAAGTTACTTTTCAGAACACTCCGCAGGACGCAAGAAACCCCCGCCGCACGAAGTGCGCAGCGGGGGTTTCTTGCATGTCCGAGGACGTTCTGAAAAGTAACTTCAGGGCGGGCCCGGACGATAACAACCGGCTACAAGTCGATGTGCGATTCCTTAATCGGGAACGGCTCCGCGAAGTGGCAGGCGCAGCAGTGACCCGGTGCGACTTCCTTAAACTCGGGAAGCTTCTCAGAGCAGATACTCTGCGCGATCGGGCAGCGCGTGTGGAAACGGCAGCCGGTCGGCGGATCCAGCGGTGACGGCGGATCGCCGGCGAGGATGATGCGCTTACGGGTCTTCTGGATATCCGGATCGGGAACCGGCACGGCAGACAGCAGCGACTGCGTGTACGGATGGTGAGGCTCGCTATAGAGCGTCTTCCAGTCCGAAACCTCAACCATCTTACCCAGATACATAACGGCAACGCGATCGGAAATGTGCTGCACGACGGACAGGTCGTGAGCGATAAACAGATACGCGGTACCGAACTTGTCCTGCAGTTCCTTGAGCAGGTTCAGAACCTGGGCCTGAATGGACACATCCAGAGCGGAAACCGGCTCGTCGCAGATAATCAGCTTGGGCTTCAGAGCAAACGCGCGGGCAATGCCGACACGCTGACGTTGACCGCCGGAGAACTCATGAGGATAGCGGTTGATGTGCTCGGGGTTCAGTCCGACAACGTCGAGAAGCTCGCGGACACGCTCAATGCGCTCCTCCTTGGTGCCCACGCCGTGAATGGTCATGGGCTCGGAGACGATCTCGCCGATGGTCATGCGGGGATTCAGCGAAGCGTAAGGATCCTGGAAGATAAACTGCATCTCGCGACGCATGTCCTTGATCTCATGCTTGCTCATCTCGGCAACATCTTTACCCTGGAAGAACACCTTACCGGCGGTCGGCTTGGTCAGGCGCATGATGGTACGGCCCGTGGTGGACTTACCGCAACCAGACTCGCCGACCAGGCCAAAGGTCTCGCCCGGATAAATCTCAAAAGAGATGTCATTTACAGCAGAGACGACGCGCTTGGAGAAGCGTTTGGCGAACATGCCGGACTCAGCGGGAAACTCCTTAGAGAGGTGCTCGACCTTCAGCAGCGGAGTACGCTCGTTGGTATCTGCCATTACGCCTCGCCTCCCTTCTTGGAATCCTTGCGCGTACGGGACGTCTCAGGAGCGTTCTTGAGGAACTCGGGGTCACCGGAGTAGTGGCACGCAGAGTAATGACCAGACTCGGTGACAACGCGCTCGGGGCGCTGCTTGCGGCACTTGTCCGTCGCATAGGGACAACGAGGAGAGAAGACGCAGCCCTCAGGCAGGTTCATGAGCGAAGGCGGGTTGCCGTGAATCGGCGTAAGCGGCTTCTTCTCTTCGATGGCCTGCTCCGGGATGGAGCGGATGAGGCCCCAGGTGTAGGGGTGGCGACTCTCGTAGAAGATTTCCTCAGCAGTACCGAACTCGACGGGACGGCCGGCGTACATAACCATGATCTTATCGGCCATATCGGCAACGACGCCCAGGTCATGGGTAATCATGATGATGGCGTTGCCGTTCTTCTCCTGCATTTCCTGCATGAGCTCGATAATCTGAGCCTGAATGGTAACGTCCAGAGCCGTCGTGGGCTCGTCGGCAATCAGGATATCGGGATCGCAGGCAAGAGCCATAGCGATCATGACACGCTGACGCATACCGCCGGAGAACTGGTGCGGATACTCATTGACGCGCTTCTCGGGCTCGGGGATACCCACGAGGTCCAAAAGCTCGGTAGCGCGCTTGAGCGCCTCCTGCTTGGAGTAGCCACGGTGCAGACGAAGGCCCTCGCCCACCTGCTTGCCGATCTTATAGACCGGGTTCAAGGAGGTCATAGGATCCTGGAAGATCATCGCGATGTCGTTACCGCGAATGTGCTGCATCTCTTCCTCGGTCATTTCGAGGATCGAACGACCGCGATAGCGAACGTCGCCGCCCTCGATCTTTCCCGGAGGCATCGAGATAAGGCCCATGATGGTCATGGCGGTCACGGACTTACCGGAGCCGGACTCACCGACGACGCCCAGCGTCTCGCCGCGATCGAGCGTGTAGGAGACACCGTCGACAGCGCGAACGACGCCATCCTCGGTGTGGAAATACATCTTAAGGTCATCGACCTCGAGCAGATGCTGGCCCTCAGGAACCGGCTGGTCCTTCAGGTCCACATAGTTCTTGTTCTTCTTCATCCTTATGCGTCCTTCATCTTGACGTCGAGGGCGTCGCGCAGACCATCACCCAACAGGGTGAAGGCGAGCACCGTCGAGAGAATTGCCAGACCGGGCATGATCATCATCCAGGGAGCGGTCAGAAGATACTGCTGACCGTCCTGAATCATGGAGCCCCACGAAGGCGTAGGCGGAATAACGCCCATGCCGAGGAAGGACAGAGCGGACTCGGTCAGAATGGCGCCACCAATGTTCATGGTCGCGTAGACCACGATGGAGGCGACGGAGTTCGGGAAGATGTGACGCACGACGATACGAACATCAGATGCACCCATCGCGCGCGCAGCATCAACATAGTCGTTTTCCTTGACCGTCAAGATTGCAGAGCGGAAGACGCGCGCAATCGAAGGCCAGCCGAGAATACCGATGGCGATAAAGACGTTCTGAAGGCCACGGCCGATAACGGCGATCATAGCGACAACGAACAGCACGTACGGGAACGCCAGGAAGATGTCCGCACAGCGCATGATGATCGTATCCCAGATGCCGCCGTAGAAACCCGCCAGAGCACCCATGACCAGACCGATCAGCGTGGAGATCGCGGTGGCCATAATGCCGACGGACAGCGAAACGCGCGCACCGTAGATAACGCGGACGAGAATGTCACGACCAAGGGCGTCGGTGCCAAAAGGGTGCTCTGCACACGGAGCCAGCAGCGACGTCTCGGCCATGGTGGTCGAGTCGGAAGCCGTCGGCGAACCGAGCCAGGGCTTAGCCCACAGATCTGCGGTCAGTGCAACCACAACGACGATGATGATCCAGCAGACACCGATAACGGCAAGCTTGTTCTTGCGAAGACGCTTAAAAGCGTCGCCCCACAGCGTGCGGGACTTGGCGGGAGCAGATGCGGCCTTGGTGGCGGTAGCCTGCTCCTGAGACTGAGAATCAGTTTCCTGCATGAGACGTACCTCCCTTAGGCCTTATCCGACGGACCGCCAAGGCGGATGCGCGGGTCGAGGAATGCATAGCTAATGTCGACGAGCAGGTTAATCACCATAACGACGACAACGATGAGCGTAACGCCGCCCATAACGATGGGCCAGTCACGCATGCTAATGGCGCGATAGACCTCATAGCCGATACCGGGCCAGTTAAAGACCGTCTCGGTCAGGATGGCGCCCGAAAGCATGCCGCCAAAGTCGACACCAATATAGGTAACGACGGGGATGAGTGCATTCTTAAGCGCATGCTTGACGATGATCGCGCGATTGGAGAGACCCTTGGCCTTTGCTGTACGGATGTAATCCTGGTTCATGACGTCAAGCAGCTGCGAGCGCATGATGCGCGCAGCATAAGCGGTCGAAACCGAAGCCAGCGTAATGGTCGGAAGCACATAGTGCATCCAATCCTGATACTGAGAGCTGGAACCGCCGGCACCCGAGATCGGCATGGAGATTGCACCGCCCGTGGCGTCCTTGAGGATGACGCCAAAGAACAGCTGCAGCAACATACCGAGCCAGAAGGCCGGGACCGCAACGAGGATCGACGTGGTAAGCGTTACCAAAATATCCCAGAAGGAATACCGCTTTACCGCCGAAATGATACCCGCACCGATACCCATGATTGCCTCGAGCACGATGGCGCACGCGGCAAGTTTGACCGTATACGGATACTTCTGGGCAAAGATTTCCGTAACCGGCAGCTTGCGCTGATACGAATTGCCCAGATCGCCATGAAGCAGGCCGTTCATGTAATACAAGTAACGGTCCACGAGCGACGTTTGAACGGGGTCGCCGTTCTCGTCAAGGATCGCGTTGCCGTCCTCGTCCGACTGGACCAGGTGATAGCGGACGCGAAGCTGAAGCTCCACCTCGGGGGACAGAGCCTTGTCTCCACCGATCAGCTTGATCGGATCTCCCGGCACGATATTCTGGAGGGCGAACAAAATCAGCGTAACGCCCAAAAACACCGGGATGAACTGAAGCACACGTTTAACGATGTACTTACCCATACCACTCCCCTATCTAGGGATTAACCTAAATGGGATGCCGATCGCCAGACCGGCATCCCAAAATTACCATCAGCCAGTTTACCCCAGGTTAGGGAGAACTGTATGTTTCCCATGAGGTCTACGTAAATACTTGACCCTCACGGAAGCTGCAAACTCTTAGGCGAGCTCAGCGGTACCCAGATCGGCGTGCTTCTGCGGATCGACATAGAGGTGCTTGATGCGATCGGAGCCGGCGATGGTGTGCGTGTAGAACATCACCGGGATGACCGGGCAGTCGGCAGCGACCATAGCGTCGGCCTCCTGCATCTTAGCGACGCGCTCTTCGTCGTCAACCGTGGTACGAGCCTCGTCGACCTTGGCGTCGAACTCGGGGTTGTTGTAACCAGAGCGGTTGTCGCCACCGAGGGAGTCGGAGTGGAACAGCGGATACAGGAAGTTGTCCATGATCGGGTAGTCGGCAATCCAGCCCAGACGACCGAACTGATAGTTGAAGTTCTGGTACTGCTCGAGCAGGGCAGACCACTCAGGGGTATCGGAGACAGCGGTAACGCCAACCTTGGCGAGGTCGCCGATGATGGACTCCATGATCTCCTTGTGACCGCCGTCCTGGTTGTAGGAAAGGGTCACGCTAATGCCACGATCGCCGTTTGCGCCAGCGGGAGCAACCTTGTCGAGGTACTCGTTGGCCTTATCAACGTTGTACTCGCAGAACTCCCATGCGCCCTCCTTGTAGCCATCGATGCCCGGAGGAACAATGCCGTCGGCGGGAGTACGGGTACCCTTGAAGATGGTCTTGCAGATGGCCTCGCGGTTAATGGCCAGGGAGATACCCCTACGCAGGTCGGCGTTGTTGAACGGCTCGGCCGTGTTGTTGCAGGTCAGATAGTAGGTGGAAGGCTCGGCGCCGAGCAGCATACGCTCGCCGTCACCCATGGTGTAGCCGTCCTTGGACACGCCGCGATCCTTCTTGGCGGCGTCGATCTGAGCAACGGGAACGTCGCAGATGTCAAGGTTACCGGCCTGGAACTCCTTGTAGGCGGTCTCCATGTCCTTGATGACCTGGAAGTGGATGCCATCGATCTTGGCCTTGTCGCCATAGTAATCGTCGAACTTCTTGAGGTTGATCTCCTGACCATCCTCCCACTTGCCGTCCATCATGAACGGGCCGTTACCGATCGGGGCAAGGTAGAAGCTCTTAACATCGGACTCGGCGCACTCGGGAACCGGAGACAGAGCCGGGTGAGAGGCAACGAAGGGGAAGTCGGCGTAAGCGGAAGACAGCTTGACGACGAGGGTCTCATCGTCGGGGCAAGTAACACCGCTGAGCTCGGTAGCGTTACCGGCAAGTAGGTCGTCATAGCCCTCGACCATGGAAAGGTGATAGGAGACCTCGGAAGGGCCGTACTCGGTAGCGATGGCCGACTTGGTGTTGACCAGACGCTCCCAAGCGAGCTTGAAGGACTTGGAGGTAACGTCGTCACCGTTGTGGAACTTGGCCTTCTTGATCTTGAAGGTGAACTCGGTGGCGTCGTCGTTGGCCTCGAAGGACTCGCAAGCCAGCGGGACGATCTTGCCCTTCTCGGCGTCATAAGAGGTCAGAGCGTCAAAGAGCTGGTACTCGACCTGAGTGCCCTGGTCCTCCTGGACGTTGTAGGGGTCGATGCAGACCGGGTTGTTGATGTAGAAGTTCAGCGTCGAACCGGACTCAGAACCGGAAGCGTCGCCGCCCTTCTTGCCACATGCGGCAAGAAAAGCCATGGAGCTCGCAGCAAGGGTGCCGCCGACAAAGGCGCGACGACCCATAACGGGCTGGTGGAACATAGAATCAGCCATGCCATCCTCCTTATGAGATAGGACAAAGAAATGTTCAGTCGGAAACATGTCGAGACAATCCGATCCGAACGATTAAAACGCCGCCCGCCGCTATGGCTGGTTATGCACAACGGACCAACGTTTCGCAATACAGTAGCGCATTTTATGCACGATTTGGGGCTAATTCCGGTCAACGGTCAAGAATTTCTTTAGTTGGGCGAAGTATGTGGGGATATTTTGACTCTGTTACAAATATGTAAACAAAAAGGGCCCCGCACATGCGGGACCCTTTTCAAGTATTTATGCGGCTCGTGCTTAGAAGCCGACGATGCCCTGCGGGAAGAAGAACATGCACAGCACGACGCACACGGCAAAAACGACGGCCATAATTACCGTCAGGCGATCGAGGTTCTGCTCCATGACGCCCGTGGCAGAGCTGGAGTTATACAGCGAGCTAGCGATCATATCCGAAACGCCGGTGCCCTTACCGGAATGCATCAGGACGAGAATCGTCAGCGCCACGGCAGAGACAGCCCAAACGACAAACAGAAGAATCTGGAACGGACCCATAGATAAGCTCCTTAATAGAACAATTCAAACTCCAGTACTGTACCACAACCCCCGCTCTCCCCTACCCGCCACTCGGGGACGGGGTAGAAATGGCAGAAATACCAAAAAAGGGGTTGCCCGAATATGGACAACCCCCTTGCTAGAAAACGGTATTTGTTTTCTCTTAGGCCTCGGTGGCGAGCACGCGACCCGTCATCTCGGCGGAAGGCTCAATACCAGCCATGGTGAGCATGGTCGGAGCGATATCGGAAAGACGACCGTCCTCGATACCGGTGAGCTGCGCCTTCTCATCAACGATGATGAACGGCACACGGTTGGTGGTGTGAGCCGTAAACGGATGCTTGGAACCGTCGGAAGCAACGTCAAACATGTGATCGGCGTTGCCGTGGTCGGCGGTAATCAGCGCAAAGCCGCCCTTGGCGAGAATCGCCGGGACAACCTTGGACAGGGCATCGTCAACAGCCTCGACGGCCTTAACGGCGGCGTCGAAGACACCGGTGTGACCAACCATGTCGCAGTTCGCGAAGTTCACGATGTAGAAATCAGCGCGATCCTCGTTGATGGCGGCGACAAGCTTCTCGGTAACCTCGGGAGCGCTCATCTCGGGCTGCAGATCGTAGGTAGCGACCTTGGGGGAAGCGACGAGCACGCGCTCCTCGCCCTCCTTGGGCTCCTCGATGCCGCCGTTGAGGAAGAACGTCACGTGGGCGTACTTCTCGGTCTCGGCGGTGTGCAGCTGCTTCAGGCCATTGGCGGCGATAACGTCGGCCAGGACGTTCTCGGGGAACGTCTTGGGGAAGGCGACCTCGACGTCAAACGTCGGATCGTACTCGGTCATCGTCACAAAGTGCGAAAGCTTGATCTGCTCGCGCTCAAAGCCGTCGAACTCCTTGTCCGTGAACACGCGGGTCATCTGACGGGCGCGGTCGGGACGGAAGTTGAAGAAGATGGCCGCGTCGCCCTCGTGGATGCCCTCGTTGTGGGCAGCGAAGGGCTCGACGAACTCGTCGCCGCGCGGATCCTTCTCGTAGTAGGCCTTGATACCGGCAACGGGGTCGACATCGGCATCGGACGCATTGACCATGACGTCGTAGGCGCGCTGGATGCGCTCCCAACGGTTATCGCGGTCCATGGCCCAATAACGGCCAGACACGGTAGCAACGCGAGCGTCGCAACCGGTCTCCTCGGAGATCTTCGCCAGGAAGGCGCAGAACTCGCTCATGTAGCCGGCACCGGACTGCGGGTCAACATCGCGGCCATCCATAAAGGCGTGAACACGAACGGTCTTGACGCCATGCTGGGCAGCCATCTTGACCAGGGCCTCGACGTGGTTCATGTGAGAATGAACACCGCCAGGGCTCATAAGGCCCATGAGGTGGAGAGTCTTGCCGTCAGCCTTGACGTCGTCCATAGCCTTGACGAAGACCTCGTTCTTGGCGATAGAGCCGTCCTTGATGGCGTTGTTGATGCGCGAAAGCTCCTGGAACACGATGCGGCCGGCACCGATGTTGAGGTGACCCACCTCGGAGTTGCCCATCTGGCCATCGGGAAGACCCACGTCCTCGCCCGAAGCGCCGAGCGTGGTGTGGGGGTACTTCTCGTACAGGCTATCAAGGAAGGGCGTCTTGGCAGCGGCGACGGCGTTCTCGCCATCGGCCGGAGCAAGGCCGCAGCCATCCATGATGATCAGGAGTGCAGGAAGATGACGCTGTGCCATATGTCCTACTCGCCTGCCTTGACGACCATAGAGGCGAAGTCGGCAGCCTTGAGCGAAGCGCCGCCCACGAGGGCGCCGTCAACGTCGGGCTTGGCGACGAGCTCGGCGATGTTGCCAGGCTTGGCAGAGCCACCATAGAGAACGCGGATGCCGTTAGCGAGCTCCTCGCCGAACATCTCCTTGAGGGTCTCACGGATAGCGCCGCAGACCTCCTGAGCGTCCTCGGCGGTAGCGGTCTTGCCGGTGCCAATGGCCCAGATGGGCTCGTAGGCGACGACGACCTGCTTGGGGCAGGTGATCTCAAGACCAGCAAGGCCAGCCTTGACCTGGTTCACGACGTGCTCGACATAGGTGCCAGCCTCGCGGACCTCGAGGGACTCGCCGCAGCAGAAGACGGGAACAAGACCGGCGGCAACGAGAGCCTTGGCCTTCTTGTTCTGGTCCTCGTCGGTCTCGTGGAAGTAGTCACGACGCTCGGAGTGGCCGATGATGCAGTAGGTGCAGCCAGCGGACTTGAGCATGTCGCAAGAGGACTCACCGGTGAAGGCACCCTTGGCCTCCCAGTACACGTTCTGTGCACCGAGAGCGATGGGGGCAGCCTGAATGCGGTCATGAACCGTGGTGATGTCGATGGTCGGAGGGCAGACGAGCACCTCGACGCCAGCCGGAACCTCGGGCAGAGCCTGAGCCAGCTCGTCGGCGAGCTTGGCGGCCTCGGCGACGTCGTTGTTCATCTTCCAGTTACCAGCGATAAGAAGGGTGCGATTAGGCATCGAGAAGCGCCTCCACTCCGGGCAGGGCCTTGCCCTCGACGAGCTCCATGGAAGCGCCACCACCGGTGGAGATCCAGCTCATCTTGTCGGCCAGGTTGAACTTGTTGACAGCTGCGACAGAGTCGCCACCGCCGATGATCGAGGTGCAGTCGGCCTCGGCAACAGCCTCGGCGATAGCCTGGGTGCCGTGAGCGAAGTTGTCGAACTCGAAGACGCCCATGGGGCCGTTCCAGAACACGGTCTTGGCGCCCTTGACGGCCTCGGCATAAAGCTCCTCGGTCTTGGGGCCGATGTCCATACCCTCACGATCGTCGGGGATAGCGTCGGAAGCAACAACCTCGGGGACAGCGTCCTCGCCAAAGTGATCGGCAACACGGTTGTCGATGGGGAGCAGAATCTTGACACCCTTCTCCTCGGCCTTCTTGAGCATCTCGCCGGCGCGCTCGACCCAGTCCTCTTCCTTGAGGGACTGACCGACGGACAGGCCCTGAGCCAGGAAGAAGGTGTAGGCCATGCCGCCACCGATGATCAGGGTGTCAGCGGAGTCGATGAGGTGATCGAGAACACCGATCTTGGAGGAAACCTTGGAACCGCCGACGATAGCGACGAAGGGACGCTCGGGCTCGGCGAAGATACCGGTCAGCGTGTCGACCTCCTTCTCGAGCAGGAAGCCGGCGACGGCAGGCAGGTAAGCAGCGGGGCCCACGACGGAACCCTGGGCGCGGTGAGCGGTGCCGAAGGCATCGAGAACGAAGACGTCACCATAGGAAGCGAGCTTCTTGGCGATCTCGGGATCGTTCTTCTTCTCACGCTTGTCGAAGCGGACGTTCTCGAGAACGAGAACCTTGCCCGGCTCGACGGCAGCGACAGCCTCAGCAGCCTTCTCGCCGTAGGTGTCGGCGACAAAGGTAACGTCGAGACCAGAGAGCTCGGCGAGCTTCTTGGCGACGGGTTCGAGGGACAGCTCGGGCTGGAAGCCGGTGCCATCGGGACGGCCGAGGTGGCTCATGAGGATGACGCGAGCGTTGTGCTCAACGAGATAGTTGATGGTGGGCAGGGCAGCCTTGATACGGGTGGTGTCGCCAACGACGCCATCCTTGATAGGCACGTTAAAGTCAACGCGGACGAGAACGCGCTTGCCGTCGACATCGATGTCGCGGACGGTCTTCTTGGTAAAGGCCATGTTTGCTTCTACCTTTCGTACGTGTCTGCCTCCCATTACGGCAGACGATTTCTTATAAAAAGGGCGCGACCCTAGGGTGTAAGCCCTATGAGGCCGCGCCCTTCTTTAGACGCTCAACGAGCTATTCGCTAAAAGCTAAATTAAGCAACGAACTTCTCGAAGTACTTGATGGTGCGGACCATCTGAGAGGTGTAGGAGTTCTCGTTGTCGTACCAAGAGGTGACCTGAACGAGGGTCTGGCCGTTGCCGAGATCAGAGCACATGGTCTGAGTGGCGTCGAAGATGGAGCCGTGGGTCTCGCCGACGATGTCGCGGGAGACGATCTGGTCCTCGTTGTAGGCGAAGGTATCGGGGATGGTCTCGGCGTAGGCCTTCATGGCAGCGTTGACCTCGTCGACGGTGACCTTCTTGTCAACGACGGCGTAGAGGTTGGTCAGCGAGCCGGTCGGCGTCGGGACGCGCTGGGCGGCACCGATGAGCTTGCCGTTGAGCTCGGGGAGAACCAGGCCGATGGCCTTGGCAGCGCCCGTGGTGTTCGGGACGATGTTCTCGGAGCAGGCGCGGGAGCGACGGAAGTTGCCCTTGCGCTGCGGGCCGTCGAGCGGCATCTGGTCGCCGGTGAAGGCGTGGATGGTGGTCATGATGCCGGACACGATGGGAGCGAAGTCGTTCAGACCCTTGGCCATCGGGGCGAGGCAGTTGGTGGTGCAGGAAGCAGCGGAGATGATGTTGTCCTCAGCGGTCAGCGTCTCATGGTTGACGTTGTACACGATGGTGGGCAGATCGCTGCCAGCCGGAGCGGAGATGACGACCTTCTTGGCGCCAGCGTTGATGTGAGCCTGAGCCTTAGCCTTGCTGGTGTAGAAGCCGGTGCACTCGAGAACGACGTCGACGTCGAGGTCGCCCCAAGGCAGGTTGTTAGCGTCGGCCTCCTTGTAGATCTTGATCTCCTTGCCGTCAACGGTGATGGAATCCTCGCCAGCAACGACCTCGTGATCGCGAGCGTAGTTGCCCTGCGTGGAGTCGTACTTCAGCAGGTAAGCGAGCATATCGGGAGAGGTGAGGTCGTTGATAGCGACGATCTCGGAGCCCTCATGACCGAACATCTGACGGAAAGCCAGACGACCGATGCGACCGAAGCCGTTAATAGCAACCTTTACTGCCATTGTGTCTCCTTTCGTAAGGCCCCCGCGAGCTACAGCGCCCGCCGTTGAGGCCCACAAACTAACCACTCGCCTAATATACCTTTTTTTTGACTTGAATTTCACGAGAATGCTCGAAATTGAAAATCAAATTTACGTTAAAACGTTTTAAAGACTAAAATAGCAGCTAAATCCGTATATAAGTCGATACTTCAAACTACCTGTTTGCTTCAATGAGCTTTTCAAGCCTCAAAACGCGATGGTACAGGGCAGACTTCGACAAGGGAGGGTCAGCCATCTCCCCCAAATCACGCAGCGACAGATCGGGATAGCGCTCGCGCAGGTCGCAAAAGACCGCCAAGGCATCCGGAAGCGCATCGCGAAGGCCACGCTGCTCGAGCTCATCGATAAGCGCAAGCTGATGTTGGGCAGCACCGGCGCTTCTGGTCTGGTTGGCGAGCTCGGCATTCACGCGACGGTTCACATCGTTCTTAACCAACTTGACCGCGCGCGCCTCCTCAATCTCGGCAACGCTGCGCTTGGCACCAATCAGCTTTAATAGATGCTCGATTTCCTCGGCGCTCTTAATGTACACGGCATATGACCCCCGCCGTACATTAACACGAGCATGGACCCCAATCTGCTCCAACAGATCGCAAAGTCCCTTGGCATATTGCTCGCCCTGCACAGCGATCTCCAAATGAAAATCGCCGCGTGGATCGGCCACGAAGCCGCCCGCGATGAGCGCGCCGCGGATATAGGCAAGTCTACAGCAAGGACGGGCGACAATGTGACGCGGCACACCTGCGACGAGCCCTCCCCTACGGTCGAGAATGCCCAGCAGCACCAGAGCCTTATCCAAATCGGGCTGATCAGGCAAGGTGATGAGGTAGTTTCGAACCTTATGCAAGACAGATTTGCGGACGGTGAACTCCGTTTTGAGCTTAAGGATACGATGCGTCAGCGTGATCATCGTGCGCGCGACGGCTCCCGTCTCAGTCGCAACCGTCAAACGATACCGCCCAGAGCCGGCAAGCGAGAGCGTACCGCTCACGCGCGTGAGGGCGGCAAGCGTCGACAAGTCGCAGTATTCACATTCGGGTTCGCAGCGCGCAAGCTCGTCGCGCACCTCAGCGGTAAACGACATGCAGGCCTATGCCTTCGTGTTGGCGCGCGACAGGTCGCGGTGGGAGATGCTCACATGATACTGAGCGCCTTCCAGGTAACGGGCCGTGGCCTCGGCAATGGCAACGCTGCGGTGCTGGCCGCCCGTGCAGCCGATGGCGATAGAAAGCTGCGGCTTACCCTCCGCGATATAGCCCGGCATCACCGTATCGAGCAGCTGTGTCCAAGCCTTCCAAAACTCCTGCGTCTTGGGATGGTCCAGAACAAAATCGGAGACCTTTTTATCGAGACCGGTCATCGTGCGCATCTCGGGATCGTAGAACGGATTAGGCAGGAAGCGGACGTCGATCATAATGTCCGCCTCGACGGGCATGCCGTGCTTAAAGCCAAACGAGAACACGTGGACGTCCATGAGCTGCTGGTCGGACAGCTCGGAAAATGCCATACGTAGCTTGTTGCGCAACGCAGAGGTGCGCAGACGGCTCGTGTCGATAATCATATCGGCTCGGTCGCGCACGCCCTGAAGCTGAAGGCGCTCGCGCTGAATGGCATCGGCCGTAGTCTCCCCCGGCTTGGCAATGGGATGACGGCGGCGATTTTCGCTGTAGCGACGAATCAGCACCTCGTCAGAAGCCTCCAGGAACACGATGTCGCAGCTCATCTCGCGCTCTTCGAGCGCGGCGACCGCATCGAGCAACTCGTCAAACAGTCCCTGGCTACGCAAATCGCAGGTGACGGCGAGATGCCTGCCCACGCCCGTATTGATGCCGACGAGCTCGGCAAGCTGGGCGATGAGACGTGGAGGCAGGTTATCGATGCAAAAATAGCCCATGTCCTCGAACACGTGCATGGCCTGCGTGCGGCCCGATCCGGACATTCCGGTGATGATGACGATATCGGGGATGCGCTCCGAGCGCTCCGCCGCATCCATGGCATCTCCCTTTTGCATGTGCTGCCTCCCGAAAACAAGCGCGGGACCCAGCAACCCGGATCCCGCGCGGTCAATTGCCTATATTGAGTATACCGCCCCGAGCGGATACGAGGCCTGTCTTACGCCTCAAGCGCAGCCTTGAACCAACTCGTAATACTCGTGGGGTGCGTGATGGCGGTGCCGACGACAACGGCCCAGGCGCCAGCATCGATCGCGGCGCGAGCCTCCTCGGGCGTGTGCACGCGGCCCTCGCAGATGATGGGAAGACCGGGGAATTCCTCGGTCGCCTGACGCAGGAGCGGCAGATCGGGGCCATCGGCCATGGTGCAGTCGATGGCAGCGACACCGTGAGAAAGCGTGGTAGATACAAGGTCGAAGCCCATATCAACCGCACGGCGAATGTCCTCGATGGTGGCACAATCCGCCATCAGGAGCACACCCTCCTCGTGCAGCGGGCGGAAGGTATCCTCGACCGACTTGCCGTCGGGACGCGGACGATCGGTGGCGTCGATCGCCACGATATCGGCACCCGCAGCAACGCAGGCGCGGGCGTGACGCAGCGTCGGCGTGATGTAAACGCCCTCGTGCCCATCCTTCCACAGGCCGATAACAGGAACCTCACAGCGACCCTTAATGGCGGCAATGTCGGCAAGGCCCTGGCAGCGAATGGCGGCGGCGCCGCCGAGCTCGCAAGCACGAGACATTTGAGCCATGGTCTCGGGCGTACGAAGCGGCTCGCCCATATACGCCTGAACGCTCACGACGAGCTTACCCTTCAGGGATTGAATCAAAGGATCGACGGTCATGTTCGACTCAACCTTTCTAAAAACAGCCTTCTGAGACACCGCACCTTGACGTTCAAACCGTCGCTCACGTACCGAAGTACGCTTCGCTCCTCTTTCACGTCAATCTGCGGCACCTCAGAAGGCGCACTTGGTAGTTATGTTTACTTCAACGATGCAAGAAGGTGTTCGGCGGCACCGATGAGCGGAGCATCGCCCTCCAGAGAACCGATGAGGATCGGCGTGTCCTGAAGCGGATCGAGCGCCTGGCTGGCATAGCCCTCGTGCACCGAATCCTTCCACGTCTGTGAACGCCAATCGGGACCTTGGTGAATCACGCCACCCGAAAGCACGATGACCTCGGGGTCCAGGATGTTAGCGAGCGAGCCCAAGCTGGCACCCAGCGCAAAGCCGGCGTCATGGATGACCTCGGTCGCCTTTGCGTCGCCCGCACGGCACAGGTCGTTCACATCGCGACCGACCGAAGGACGGCTGGGGTCGACGCGACCAAAGCGCTCATCGTACATACGACCAATGGAAGTACCCGAAGCAACCGACTCAAGATGACCAGAACGTCCGCAGGCGCAGGGAATGCCGGCGGCAGCCGAGCACTCGATGTGGCCCATATGACCGGCAGCACCATGGAAGCCCTGCATCACGCGGCCGTTCTCGACATATGCGCCGCCGATGCCCGTACCGATGCCCAGACACAAGACGGAGAACTTGCCCTTGCCGACGCCCCAGTGGGCCTCGCCCAGAGCATGAGCCTGCACGTCGCCCACAACGGCAACGGGAAGACCAAGGTCCTCGCGCAGGCGCGGCCCCAACTGAACGCCGGACCAGCCGGGCATGATCTCGTTGGCATACGCGATAGCGCCCGTCTTGGGATCGACGACGCCTGCGGCACCGATACCGACACCGAGGACCTCGACATCGGGATTCGCCTCAAGAGCGGCCTTGATGGACGCCTCGATACGCTGGAAGACGGCCTCGCCGCCCTCCTGGGCCTCGGTAGGAACCTCGGCCTCAAAAACGGGATGGGGCACACTACCGTCAGCCGGGTACTCCATGATGGCAGTCGCGATCTTAGTTCCGCCGATATCGACAGAGCAAACGTACTTGTTCTCCATGTCGCTCTCCTTAGGAGATAAAAAACAACTACAGGAAATGAAGGCTGCGTTATCGCCGCAGCTTGGTAAAGGTTTCCCGGGTGCCCGAGGTTGGGGTGAAAGCGGTCGGGCGTTGACCTAATGGGTCACGCTCGACCGCTTGAGCCCCAAGATCGGGTGCCCGGGGAAGCTTTACAGGAGACCGTTGTCCTGGAGGACCTTCTTAATCGCCTCGACGTTCTCGCCGGTCATGGCCTTCACCGGGCGCGGCATGGTCGGGCTGTCGAAGATACCCATGAGGTTCATAGCGGTCTTGAAGGCGCCGACGCCACCGGCATAGCCCTGGACGCCCGAGGTGACATCCCAGATGTGCGAAATCTCATTGAGGCGATCCTGCTCGGCCTTGACGGCAGCCCAGTCGCCGGCCTGAGCGGCCTTCCACTGACGCACGTAGCCCTCGGGCTCAACGTTGGCGAGACCCGGGACGGAACCGTCGGCGCCACCGAGGTAGGCACCGTCAACGACGACCTCGTGACCGGTGAGGATGCTCATCGGGTGGCCGTTCTTCTCGTTCTCCTGAACGAGGTAGCGGAACGAGATGTCATCACCCGAGGAATCCTTGACGCCGGCCAGGACGCCCTCGGCGCCGAGCTTGGCAAGGAGCTTCCAGGGGAGCTTGGTGTGGACGCACACGGGGATGTCGTAGGCGAAGATGGGCAGGTCGAGCTCCTCGTGCAGGATGCGGAAGTGCTCCTCGACCTCGGTCATGCCCTGCAGGGCATAGAACGGGCAGGTGGCGACAAGCGCATCGGCGCCCAGCTCCTGAGCGACCTTACCATGCTCGATCATGCGCTCGGTCTCGGTATCGATGATGCCGACCAGAACGGGAACGCGGTGGTCGACGATGCGCACGGCCTCGGCGACAATCTGGCGACGGCGCTCGTCGGTGGAGAAGACGACCTCGCCCGAGGAGCCCAGGAAGAACAGGCCATCGACGCCGGCATCGATCATGCGGTTGATGCTGCGCTCAAAGGAGGCAACATCAAGCTGGTGGTCTTCGGTATCGGGAACAACGACGGGAGGGATAACGCCGGTGAATTTCTGAGTTGCCACAAGAATCTCCTTAGTTGTCTGGCGGGCGGCCCTATGCCACCCACTCTTGTTGGCAGTGTCCAGGCCGTCTAGGCCAAAGAACACGGGTAGAACGTTTGGTTCAAGAAGTCGACGACTTCGTTTTCGAACGCATTGATGCGCTCGTGAGCGTATTTGGCATAGATGATATGCCTCCGGTCACACTCAAGACCGTTGAATACGGCGAACTGGCCCTTGGGATCGCTCACGGCATCCATGAGCGATGTGCCCATGAGCACCGATCCGCGCACCCGAGACGACAGAGCCTCAAGGCCACCGGGGATTGGATTGGCAACCGCCGTGCAGGCAAGGCCCCGCTCGTCCAGAGCGGAAACCGCCAGCGCGACGCCGCCGCCAAGGCCCTCGCCCCACGCAAAAATGCGATCGGAGTCTACGCCGTCAAGATTGCGCGCGACCTTCGCCAACGCGCAGCCCCAACGGACGCGCTCGACAAAAGCGGGCGAAGCAATCCCCCGCTGCAGGTCGTCCGTACCAGCAACACCGTCGTCCAGTGCAAGCACGGCATATCCCATGGCGGCAAATCTCGTCATGTGATGCCAGCCGCGCACAGGCCGATCGATGTCGTGGAACATCAGGCACAGCGGCACGCGCTCAGATACTCGGGCACGACCGACAGGCTCAATCAAACGAGCGTGGACCGCATGGTCACCGAGCTCAAAGGAAACCTCCGAGTAACGGGCGCAGGGGTTAACAAAGTCAATCGCCGTAATGGCCAGGCCTTGAATCTCAAGATTCGGAGCGCATGTCTCTAAATCAGAAACATCTGCTTGGACATCACCGTGCCAGTCCCGATAGTCTGCGAGCCTTGACGAAACCGTTCCAGGAATTCCCACGAGCCCGGGGACAATCAGCTCGTCAACATTGCTCTCGCACTTAGACATGAGCCTCCCCTCCCTCACAGAAAAACGGAATGATCAAATCATCAAAGTCCTGAATCTCCTCGTGGCCAAAGCCCTCAAAGAACTCATGACGCTTGTCGCAGGACAGGTTGTTGTACACCGCAAACTGCGTCGCCGGCGGACAGACGATATCGGCTGTGCCCGTGCCAAACAGAACGGGGCATTTGACCATGGGGGCAAAGTTCTTGGAATCGAAGTACGCCAGCTTGGCATAGGCTTCCTCGATACGGGTCGAGTCCTCGTCAAACCAGCGCGACCAATAGCGCAGGCCCTCATAGGCAATATCGTCGGCGTCCAGATCCCAAACCAGGCGGAAATCCGACAGGAAGGGATAGAGGATGGCGGCGCGATTGATAAGCTCGCTGTTAAGCGCGCAGGTCGCAATGCCCAACCCGCCGCCCTGCGATGCGCCGTTCACATACACGCGGGTAAGATCGATGCCCTCGAGCTCGCGAACGATACGGCACAGAATGCGAATATCCTGATGTAGGCGGACATAGTAGAGGTTGGCCGGGTCGCCGTCGATACCGGCGACGATATGGCCCGCGACCGTCGTGCCCTCAAATCCACCAATGTCCTCGGAGGGGCCTCCTTGGCCAGGACAATCGAGAGCAATGAGCGCCATGCCCATGCCCGCAAACGACGCCTGCTCAAACCAGCTGCGGCTTGCACCCGGATACCCATGGAACTGAAGTACCAATGGCACAGGCTCGTCCGAGACGGGTTTAAGGTACTTGGCATGCAGGCGTGCACCACACATGCCGGTATACCAGAGGTCGAAAAACCGACAGGTCGCGGAATCCGCAACCGAAGCCGCCTCAATCTCGTAGTCGAGCTCGACGGCGTCGGCCTCGGCCATGCGGTCCTTCCAAAAGAGATCGAAATCCGATGGACGGGGCATAGCGCCTCGATATTCACCAAATTGCTGTTGTAGCTCCTGAGCACTTGGCATGGCTCGTGAACCCAGCCTTTCGAAATCGCAACGGAGGTGCGCCCGGCAAGGGAACCGGGCGCACGGGAGGGAAAGCGAGGCTACTCGCCGAGCTTGGGATGCAGCAGCGACGGCGCAGCGCCGAGCAGCATCTTGGTGTAGGGGTCCTGAGGGTGCTGGAAGACCTGCTTGGCCTCGCCCTGCTCGACGATCTTGCCACCATTCATAACGATGATGTCGTCAGAGATATAGCGGACCGTCTGGATGTCATGGCTGATGAACACCATGGCCAGGCCGAGCTCCTTCTTAAGGTCGGTCAGCAGGTTCAGAATCTGCGCGCGGACCGAAACGTCCAGAGCCGAGGTGGGCTCGTCGGCGATGATGGCATCGGGGTTCAGCGACAGGGCACGGGCAATTGCGACGCGCTGGCGCTGGCCGCCCGAAAGCTGGCCGGGAAGAACCTCGGCGGCGGAGCTGGGCAGACCGGTGAGCTCCAAGAGCTCCTTGACGCGCTTCTCCTGCTCGGCCTCGGTACCCAAGTTGTGGACGCGCATGGGGTCGAGCAGTTGCTCGCGAACGACCATGCGGGGGTTGAGCGCCGTGGCCGGGTTCTGGAACACGACCGAGATGACGCGACCCATGTGGCGACGGTCCTCGGCGGTACGCTTGGTAACGTCCTTGCCCTTAAAGTAGACCTTGCCGCTCGTGGGGGCCTGCAGGCCGCACATGACGTTGGCGGTGGTGGACTTTCCGCAACCGGACTCGCCGACGATGCCGATGGTCTGTCCGGGCATGAGCTTAATCGTTACACCCTGGACGGCGTGAACCAGGTTGGGGTGCAGAATCGAGCCGGTACGGGTCCTAAAGGTGACGTGGACGTCATCAAGGAAGATGATCGGCTCGACGCCGTTGACTGCGGTCTCGCTCATCTACATCACCTCCGCGTGAGGGGTCAAACCATTTGCCTTGAGCACCTCATCGGGGAGCTCGGAATAGAAGTGCTCGGTGCCGGGCACGCGCTTGAAGACCGGACGGGTGTCCAGGCCAATACGCGGATGGCTCGAGCGGGGCGCGAAGCGATCGCCCTTGGGGAAATCGCGCGGACTCGGAACGGCGCCGGGCACCTGGTGCAGGCGACCCGAACCGCTCTCGATGGACAGAACGGAACCCAGAAGACCGCGGGTGTACTCGTGGATCGGGTTAGTGAGCAGCTCCTTGGTGGGCGCCTGCTCGATAACCTGGCCGGCGTACATAACCGTGATGTTATGAGCGACCTCGGCGACCAGTGCCAGGTCGTGCGAAACGAAGATCATGGCAAAGCCGAGCTTGGCCTGAAGGTCGTTAAGCAGCTTGATGACCTGCTTCTGGACGGTAACGTCCAGAGCGGTCGTGGGCTCGTCGCAGATGACCAGCTTGGGGTCGCGGGTAAGAGCCATAGCGATCAGGACACGCTGACGCTGGCCGCCGGAAAGCTCGTGCGGATAGCTCTCGAGCGTGCGTTTGGGATCGAGGCCGACGAGCTCCAGGAGCTCCTCGGCGCTACGGGTTCCGCCGCGCTTGGTGAGCTGCTTCATCTGGGCAGAGATGAGCATGGAGGGGTTGAGCGAGGACAGGGCGTCCTGATAGACCATAGCGATATCGGTACCGCGCAGGCCGAACCACTCCTTCTTGCTCATCTTGAGCAGGTCACGGCCCTCCCAGAGGACCTCGCCGGAAAGGTGCTCGTCATCGTCGGTCAGGCCCATGATGGCCAGCGTGGTGATGGACTTACCGCAGCCGGACTCGCCTACCAGGCCCATGGTCTGGCCGGGACGGACGTCAAAGTTGACGTGGTCGACGACGTTGATGTCACCGTGGTGCTCAAACTGGATGCAGAAATCGCGGACCGAAAGGATCGGCTCAACGGACTCATCGGGCACATGGCGGTCGTTACGCTTTAGTTCGACATCACGCAGGGCGCCAAGACGGGCGGACAGGGACTGAGCCTGCTCCTTGTAAGCGCGAACGGGGTCGGAGACCAGCAGGTCGGCCTCGCGGCGCTTGGAGGAGTCGGTCGGATCCAGGGCGGCGGAGGGAGCAGCGGCCATGGCGTCGGTAATACCCTCGGACAGGATGTTGAGCGCCAGGCAGGTGATCATGATGGCCAGGCCCGGGAACAGCGCCTGCCACCAACGGCCAGCGAGCACGCCGCCGCGGGCGTCGGCGAGGATGTTGCCCCAGGTAGCGGTAGGCTCCTGAATACCAGCGCCGATAAAGGTCAGCGAGGCCTCGAAGATGATGGCGTCGGCTACCAGGGTAACGGTGAAGACCATAATCGGGGCGATGCAGTTGCGCAGGACGTGCTTAATCAAAATCCACGGAGCCTTGGCGCCGGAAACGATGACCGCGCGGACATAGTCCTCGCCGTACTCGGACACGATGTTGGCGCGCACGATACGGGCAATCTGCGGAGTGTACATAAAGCCGATGGCGAAGATGATCGACGGCACGGAATTGCCCAGGATGGAGACGAAGACGGCCGCGAGGGCGATGCCCGGGATGGACATGATGATGTCCAGGATGCGCATGATCGCCTCGGAAACGGACTTGCGCGAAACCGCAGCGAGGGCGCCCACGACCGAGCCGCAGACCAGAGCCATGGCAGTGGCGCCAAAGCCGATGATCAGCGAGTAACGACCACCGTAGAGCATGCGCGACAGAATGTCGCGACCCTTATCGTCGGTACCGAAGATAAATCCGTTGCCGGGAGCCTGGCGAGCAGTGAAAATCTCGACCGGGCTATAGGGGGCAAGAAGAGGCGCCAGAATCGCGGTCAGGGCGACCAGCGCCAGCACGACGGCGGCAATCTTAGAAGACAGCGTCATCTTCTTCCAGCCACCGAGCTTGAGCCCCTTGGAGGCAGCTTTCTCGAGCTGCTCGGTTTGCTTCTCTCGAATCTTTACCATAATCTACACCGTCCTGATGCGCGGGTTGATGAGCAGGTAGAGCATGTCAACCACGATGTTGATGATGATGAAGGCAAGAGCAACGACGATGACGACGCCCTGAACCAGGTTCGCCTCGTTGCCCTGAACGCCCTGCAGGATCGCGGTACCCATGCCGGGGAGGTTGAAGATGACCTCGATGACGACGGCACCGCCCATGAGGTAGCCGATCTTAAGACCGAGGGTGGTGACCGGGGTGATCAGCGCGTTGCGCAAAACGTTGATGCCGACGACGACCTTCTCGGGAACGCCGGCGCCGCGAGCCATACGGACATAGTCCTTATCGAGCTCCTCAACCATGGCCGTACGCACGATACGAGTCATCTGGCCCGTCAGCGGGAATGCCAGAGCGATAGCGGGCATAATCATGCGCGCCAAATAACCTCCCGGGTTGGTGGTGAAGTGAGGCAGAGCACCGGACGCCGGAAGCACCTTAAGGTAGGAAGAGAACAGCAGGATCAACAGAACGGCAAGCCAGAACGACGGGGTTGCCAAGCCGGCGATGGAGAAGACGCGGATCACTTGGTCCGGCCATTTATCGCGATACAGTGCCGCGATGACGCCGAGCAAAAACGAGACGACCGCGCCGATGGCAAGACCGATGAAGGTCAGCTGCATCGTGACGGGCAGGGCCGTGGAGATGCGCTTGGCAACGGAGTTGCGAGCAGCACCATAGGTGCCCATGTCACCATGGATCAAATCGCCCATGTAGCGCACGTAGCGCACGGGCCAGGGGTCGTCCAGACCATACTTCTCATGGTACTCGGCAACCGCCTCGGGCGAGGCACCGTCACCCAACGCCGTATAGGCGGGGTCGGTCTTGGAGAACGACATAAGGAAGAACACCAGGACGGTGACGCCCAATGCCATGATCGGCAGCGCCACGAGACGCCTTCCAATCAAACGTAGAAAGTTGTTCACGTTCTCTCCCCTTTCTTTTGTCGGTAGGACCAACTGGTATATGAGTATGGATACTCATTACAAGACCCGAGCGACATCGAGGCCGCCCGGGTCTTTGTTTCAACTCTGAGGACGTTGCCTTACGACCGACGCCCTACATATGACTCAAGCGAGTCTTAGGCCTTGACGGTCGCGACGCCCCTGAAGGACATGCTCGTCGTGCCGATGCCCTTGAAGCCATCGAGGGCCTCGCCGTTGGGCGCGGTGGACGGATCGTCCCAGGAAGCGGAGACGGTCTTGACGTGGACAACGGGGTACAGAACGGCGTTGTCAGCGATGATATCGAAGCACTCGTTCCACTTCTTCTGCTGCTCGTCGCCCTCGGCGGCAAGAGCCTCGTCCATGAGACCGTGGAGCTTCCCCCACTCAGCGGAATCCTTCCACGGGCAACGGGTCTGCATCCAGACGTTGTCACCGTACCACCAGTTGAGCAGCAGGTCGGGGTCGGCGCCGAAGCAGGACGGATCGCCAGGGGCAAGGAGGATATCGTAGGCCTCGCCGCCGTCGATGGCAGCGTAGGTGGCCGGCGAGGTATCGGTCTGGATGGTCACATCGAAGCCGAGAGCGTCGAGGTCGTTCTTGACCTGGGCGGCCATGCCCTTGATCTGCTCGTTGTCGGTGGTGCGCAGGGTGATGGCGCCCGGGGTGATGCCAGACTCTTCAATGAGCTTCTTGGCCTTCTTGGTGTCAGTCTTGTACACCGTGGAAGCCTCATGATAGTTGGTGAAGCTCTTGGGCAGGTAGCAGCTGGCAGCGGTGGCAAGGCCGGCGAAGGTGTTGGTGATCATCTTCTCGGTGTCGAGCGCGTACATGACGGCCTGACGGACCTTGACGTTGTTCCAAGGCTCCTTGGCGACGTTGAACATGATGAAGCGGGTGCCGAAACCCTGAACGTTATCGATCTTGCAGCCAGCGCTCTCGAGCTGGTCGACGGCGTCAGCGGTGACGAGCTCCATAACGAGCGTGGAGCCCTCCTGCTGAGCGGTAACGCGAGCGGTGGGGTCGGTCAGGATGCTGTACTGGATCTTCTTATCCTCGGCAGCATACTCACCGTTGTACTCGGGGTTGGGAACCAGAGTGATCTCGGTATCGGAGATAGAGTCGTACATCCAGGGGCCGGAGCCGATCGGCTGCTTGGCGCGCTCCTCCTCGGCCTGGGTAGCCGGGGTAACGCGGATGATGGCCAGACGATCCTTGAGCAGGGAGAAGTTGGGGACCTTGGTCTTGACCGTTACAGTGCTGGCGTCCTTGGCCTCGATGGACTCGAAGGGCTGGAAGAACGGAGCATAGGTAGCGGAAGCAGCACAAGCGGTGTAGGAGGCAACGACGTCGTCAGCAGTGACCTCGGTGCCATCGGAGAACTTGGCGCCCTTGCGGATGGTGACCTCGAAGGTAGTGTCGTCCACGGACTTGGGATCGTCGGTGGCGAGCTCGTTGAAGGTGCTGTAGTCGTGGTAATCGATGCCGTAGAGGCCCTCGATAACGTGCCAGTTAGCACCCAGGCCCACAGCGGAGCCGGTGCTGGCGGGGTCGAAGCTGGACGGAGCGTAAGCGGAACCAGCGGTGATCACGCCGCCGCCACGGTTGGCGGAATCGGTGGAACCGGAAGCGGAACCCTCGTCGCTAGAGCTGCCACCGCAGCCGGTGAGACCAAGCCCTGCGACAGCAGCGACGCCGCCGGTGAGGCCGAGGAACGAACGCCTGGACATACCCTTGTTGATGATGGCCATGTCTTCTCCTATCAATAGAGAATCTTACCCGGGAGCACCTAGACTTGCCCCCGCGCAACTTGCGGACGATATATACCTTACCTACCGACGGACCCAACTGAGGTGCCGCGCTCGGCGACCGATACATACATACGCTTGAACGGTATTTACTACCGTTCACCGAATTCATTGACAAACGATTCGCCAGACAGTATGTATCGACGAGGTGAGATATCAGTCTTCGTCAACCCGCAGGATAGCAGGGTTGTTCACCATGACTAGTCAAACGTTTTAGCGTTAATAAAACCCGAAACCAGCAGGCAATCATGGCGAAATAAATGGTTGAAAATCACGCAATCATGTATATCAGTAGTTTAGGCTCGTGTTTAGCTATCGGAATGGCCAGCCGCCGCCTCGGCGCGCTCGGCATTCCATGCAACGAGCGCCTCGTGGACCGCCTTGGCAACATCGGCAGGTATGCCGCGAACTTCCGCGATCTCTTGCTCGCTCGCCGCGCGCAAACGCTTCATCGAGCCAAAATGGCGCATAAGGGCACGTTTTCTGGTGGGTCCCACGCCTGGAACGTCATCGAGTACCGAAACCGTCATGGCTTTATCGCGCAACTCGCGATGGAACGTGATGGCAAAACGGTGCGATTCATCGCGAACCTGTTTAATTAGATAGAGCGAAGCAGACCCGGTCGGCAGCACGACGGGAGTCTCGTCCCAAGGCACGAAAACTTCCTCATCGGCCTTCGCCAAGCCACAAACCGGTATATCGAGCCCAAGAGCCTCAAGTTGCTTGATCGCAGCGGTCAATTGCGGCTTACCGCCATCGACAACGAGCAAATCGGGGCGCGAGCCAAAGCGCTCGTCGACCATGCGCTCGGGAGCATAGCGTCGTCCCAAAACCTCGGACATCGACACGAAGTCGTTTGCCTCGTCCAATTCGGCCTGAATTTTAAAACGACGGTACTGGCTCTTGTCGGCGCGTCCGTTGGTAAACACCACCATCGAGGCGACGGTAAAGGTTCCATGCAGCGTCGAGATATCGAAGCACTCGATACGCATCGGCGGCGCCGGCAGCGCCAGCGCGCTTTCGAGCTCCAGGAGCGCTTGATTGGTGCGGTCGTCAGCGTACCCCGTTCGCATCATGTAGCGCATGAGGGCATGGCGCGCATTTTTGGATGCCATATCGAGCAAACGGTGCTTTTCGCCACGCTGCGGCCTATGGAGATGGCAGGAACGCTCGCGCTTGCCTGCAAGCCACTCCCCCAGCGCCTCCGCATCCTCAAGCTCGACAGAGAGGTTTATCTCAGCTGGAATATCAGCCGTCTCGTCGTAATAGCGCTTAAGAAAGCCCGATTGAAGTTCCTCTTCGTCGACATCCAAACCCTTATCGAGAATAAACTCGCAGGTTCGAACCGTTCGACCCTCACGCACGACAAAGACGCAAGCGGCGGAGATGGTCTCCTCGCGATAGAAACCGATGACATCGATATCGACACTGGAGGGAAAAACGACTTGCTGACGGTCGTCCAGACCCCTGATGACCTCCAAACGACGCTTGACGCGTGCCGCGCGCTCAAAATCGAGTGCCTCGGCGGCATCCGCCATCTCGGAAGTCAGCTCGTCGACGACATCCTTGCGATGGCCCGACAAAAAGCGCTCGACACGCTTGACGTTCTTGGCATAGTCTGCCGGGGAAATCGCGCCGACACACGCGCCCGGCCCGCGCCCGACATGGTAGTCGAAGCAGGGACGCCCGTTTTGTGCGCAAATCATATTGACGATGTCTTCCTCGCCCTTGTGGGACTCGATGATACGGCGACAACGACGCCACTCCGCACAGGATGCAGAGCAGATGGGGATAACCTTGCGCAGCGTATCTATCGTCTCACGTGCCGCACGGCTATCGGTATAGGGTCCAAAATAGCGCGTTCCCGGCTTATGACGCTCACGCGTGTATTTGATAGCGGGATACAGGTCGCCCTTTGTAATGGCGATAAAGGGGTAGCTCTTGTCATCCTTGAGGTCGACGTTAAAGTACGGATGGTACTGGCCGATCAGGTTGCGCTCAAGTACAAGCGCCTCATGCTCGGTTTCGACAACGATGTAGTCAAAGCTCGCAACCAATTGCATCATGAGCGGTATTTTTTGGCGCTCATCCTGCAGCGTCACGTACTGGCGCATACGGGAACGCAGGTTTTTCGCCTTGCCAACGTAGATGACATCGCCCTTGGCATCTTTCCAAAGGTAGCATCCGGGCTGCGTGGGAACGCGCGAAACCTGCTCGGCGAGTGTTGGAATGTTGTCGTGACCGGCCACACGCACCTACTTGCGACGAAGCAGCGCCGAGACCTCGGGCATCTTAAGGACAACGGCAAGGCCAAAGGTAACAGCAAGCGAGACGACACCCGCAACGCAAACGTAGCCAAGAGTAATCAGAATCGAGCCGCCAAGTGCCCCGACAAAGTGTTCAAGCGCCCACATGACGCCGGCGCCTGCGGCAGCACCCAGGCCGCCGAGCAAAAGGCCAAAGAAACCGCCATGCAGGATAGATTTGACCTGAAGGCCACGCAGACGACGACGCAGCCACCACAGTGAACAACCGACCAAGATCACGTAGTCGACGACATACGAAAGCGCGATTGCCGGCATACCGAAGCCCAGCACAACGCCAAACAGCAGAACCGAGCCGGCCTGGCCGATGGCGGAATACAGGCAATAGCGGCTATAGGGCTTCATGTCGAGCAAGGCAGAGAAGCTCTTCTGCATCAACACGACCACGCCGTAGAGCGGCAGCGAGAGCGCCAGGTAGACAAGGTACTCGGACACCAGCGTCACGCCGGATTCATCGAACTTGCCAGCACAGTAGATCATGTTGAGCGGACGTGCGAAGACAATCAGGTACAGCGCGAACGGAATCAGGAAGAACAGCATCTGGGCGACGCCACGCGAAATGCCCGTGCGAACGCTGTCGTAATCCTTCTCCTGTGCGTCGTGAGAGAGCTCGGTATAGAGCGCCGTCGAAAGCGAGGCGGCAATCAGCGCGTAGGGCAGCGTGTACCACAGGCGCGCATAGGCGATGACGGAAGGACCCGTCTCGGGCTGGACCACCAGCGCGGCAGCGTTGGTGATAGAAGTCGAGACAAACATGCACACCGTGGCGAGCAGCGTCGGGATACCGAGCGCAATCGTCTGGCGCAGTGCGGGGTCCTTAAAGTCGATATGGATATGGGGATGCACGCCGTGCTTGCCAAGCGCGGGGATCTGACATGCCATCTGAACAAAGACACCGAGGGTCGTACCGGCCGCAATCAAGATGATGCCGGCACGTTCGCCAAACTGTGCGGACACGGGCGCAAAACCCATAAAGCTCGCAATGACGATCACATTGTTGAGGACCGGGGCAAACGTCGACCAGAAGTAGTCGCGGTGTGCGTTGAGAACGCCCGAGAACACCGAGCCCAAACCATAAAACAGAATCTGGATGGCAAAGAAACGGAACATGAACGCAGCGGTATCCATGCTGCCGCCGTCACCCGAAAGGAACGATTGCGTCCAGATAAAGCCCGGGGCGAACACGGTCCCCAGCAACGAAATGCCACCCAGCACCAAAAGCAGAATGCCGAGCAGGTTGCCCACGTACTCGTTCGAGGCCTCGCGACCCTGCTCACGCCTCACGCCCATGTACACGGGCAAAAACGCCGTCACGAGCATGCCACCCATCACGAGTTCGTAGAGCATATTGGGCAGGTTGTTGGCGACCTGATAGGAGGACGAGAGTAGCGACATGCCGATAGCGGCCGCCATTGCCCACGTGCGGATAAAACCGGTGACGCGAGACACGATAGTCAGGATGGTCATAAGCCCGGCGGAACGACCAACCGTGGAGTAGTCCGACGAGCCCATGTCGTCAGTGTCATCTCGCGACGAAGAAGCTTCGGATGAGGGTGTCTGAGGCGCAGATTCTTTTGCAAAATGAGCTCCGCGCTTCAATTCTTCCTGCGGCATCGCTCAGTCCTCTCTCGTAATCGCGGCAACCGTCGCCCCGCAAAATGCAATTAAATCATCGGGGGCAAGCTCGAGCTGATAACCACGTTTGCCTCCCGAAATAAAAATGGTATCCCAAAGGACACACGTCTCATCAATGAGCGTCCGGTAGCGTTTTTTCATACCGACCGGGCTGCAGCCGCCGCGAACGTAGCCAGTCGCCGCAAGCAAATCCTTCACATGCATCATGACCAAGGACTTCTCCCCCGCGGCACGCGCGGCGGACTTTAGATCGAGCTCATCGGCAACAGGGATGCAGCACACGACATAGTCGTTGGACGGCGTCACGCAGACCAAGGTCTTAAATCCTTGACCGGGCTCCTCGCCAAGCTGCTCCGAAATCGCGACCCCCAGGCCCACCGACTCATCACCATCGTCTTCGTACGTATGTAGAACATAGGAAATGCCGGCGCTTTCCAGCTCGCGCATCGCATTGGTTTTTGGCGTCTTTACAGCCTTTGCCATGACATATCCTTTCCCTCGCATTCGGACGCAAGGATTAAGTATATGTCCAATTCGACTGCATACGTCACTTCGGCACAGCAAGCGCCATCGAATCACAAGGAGTCGATGGCGCCCATAAACTGAATCGCCTATTTATTAAGCATCAAGTTGAGCCTGACGCTCCCGGTCACGCCTGAGCAACGGCGCCAAAAACTTGCCCGTATAACTCTGCGGACAGTCCGCAACCTGCTCCGGTGTGCCCGAAACCACGACGGTTCCGCCGCCGTTACCGCCTTCGGGACCCATATCGATCAGGCGGTCGGCAACCTTGATGACATCAAGGTTGTGCTCAATCACCAGCACCGTGTTGCCCGCATCGACCAAGCGCTGCAGCACATCGAGCAGCTGGCGGACGTCCTCAAAATGAAGGCCGGTCGTCGGCTCGTCCAAAATATAGAACGTCTTGCCCGTCTGGCGTCGATGAAGCTCCTTGGCGAGCTTCACACGCTGCGCCTCGCCGCCCGAGAGCGTCGTGGCGGGCTGGCCCAGGCTCACGTAGCCTAAGCCTACATCGTACAGCGTCTGGAGCTTGCGCTTAATCTGCGGGATATTCCCAAAGAAGGCCAGCGCCTCGGTGACGCTCATGTCGAGCACGTCCGAGATGGTCTTGCCACGGTAGGTGACCTCGAGTGTCTCGCGGTTGTAGCGTTTACCGCCGCAAACTTCGCAGGGAACGTAGATATCGGGAAGGAAGTGCATCTCGATCTTGATCTGCCCGTCGCCCTTGCACGCCTCACAGCGCCCGCCACTCACATTAAAGGAGAAACGACCCGGCGAGTAGCCGCGCGCCTTCGACTCCGGCGTACTCGCAAACAGCGCGCGAAGATCATCCCACAGGCCGATATAGGTAGCAGGGTTGGAACGCGGCGTGCGGCCAATCGGCGACTGGTCGATATCGATAACCTTATCGATACACTCGATGCCCTCGATTTTCTTATACGGACCCACGGGGCGCGTCGAGCGGTGAATGGCATTCGTAAGGGCAGGCGCAATGGTGTCGGTAACCAGGGAGCTCTTGCCCGATCCCGACACGCCGGTAACAACCGTAAGCGTACCAAACTCGATCTTGGCGGTAACGTTTTTGAGGTTGTTGGCTCGAGCGCCCGTAATTTTAAGGCAGCCGCGACCGGGCTTGCGCCGTTCATCAGGCACCCGGATCATTCGTTTGCCGGTCAGATAAGCGCCCGTCATCGACTCAGGACACGCCATGATATCGGCAGGCGTTCCCGCCGCGACTACGTGTCCGCCGTTGACGCCGGCGCCGGGTCCCATGTCGATCACGTAGTCGGCGGCACGGATTGTGTCCTCGTCGTGTTCGACGACGATAACGGTATTGCCGATATCGCGCAGGCGCTCGAGCGTCCTAATCAGGCGCTCGTTGTCACGCTGATGAAGACCGATCGAGGGCTCGTCCAGAATATAGAGCACGCCCATGAGACCCGCGCCGATCTGCGTTGCCAGTCGAATACGCTGTGCCTCGCCACCGGAAAGCGTCGCCGAGGCACGGTCGAGGGTCAGATAGTCAAGTCCGACATCGACCAGAAAGCGCAGGCGCTCCAGGATTTCCTTAACGATGCGCCCGCCGATAAATTGTTGGCGCTCGGTAAGATCCAAACCCTCAAAAAACTCGAGCGACTCGCGGCACGATAGGCAGCAGACCTCGTAAATGGACTTACCGCCTACGGTAACGGCGAGCATCTCGGGGCGCAAACGAGCGCCGTGGCAACTCGAGCACGGCTCCTCGCGGATGTACTTCTCCAAGCGCGCCTTGGTGTTCTCATTCGTCGTCTCGGTATAGCGCTCGTACAGGATATTGCGCACGCCCGAGAACTTGGTGTCCCACTGGCTGCGGCGTCCATCGAGCTTTTGATAGTCGACCGAAATCTTCTGGTCGCCCATGCCGTCTAAAAACGCGCGACGCACCCGCGGAGGCAGATCCTCCCACGGCGTATCGACGCTCACCTTGAAGTGTTTACAGACCGCAGCGAAAATCTGCGGATAGTAGTTAGAGTTGCCAAACAGGCTGCCAAAGACCCCGTCGGCGATCGACTTCGAGGGGTCTTCGATTAGGGCCTCGGCATCGACCGTCTTCTTAAAGCCCAGGCCATCGCACTCGGGGCACGCGCCATAGGGCGCGTTGAACGAGAAATCACGCGGCTGCAGGTCATCGATGGAGTGTCCATGCTCCGGGCACGCTAACGCCAGCGAATACTCCAGCAACTCGCCTTCGGTCCCCTCGGGAGCGTCGCGGTCGGGCAGCAAGTATACGTTCACATTGCCGTGCGCCAGCGCAGTCGCCTGTTCAACGGACTCGGCAATACGGCCCAGCGAGTTCTCGCGAATCACGATGCGGTCGACCACGACCTCGATATCGTGCTTGAATTTCTTATCCAAATCGATAGGGTCATCAAGCGAGCGAACCTCGCCGTCGACACGCACGCGGCTAAAGCCCTCGGCGCGAAGGTCCTCAAACAGCTTGGTGTACTCGCCTTTTCGCCCGCGCACCACCGGTGCCAGCACAAACGCGCGGCGGCCCTCCCCCGCCGCCAAGACCTTGTCGGCAACCTGGTCGGTCGTCTGGCGCTCAATGACGCGGCCGCATTCGGGACAGTGCGGGGTGCCCACACGGGCGAACAGCAGGCGCAGATAGTCATAAATCTCGGTTACAGTGCCAACCGTCGAGCGAGGGTTTTTAGACGTCGTCTTTTGGTCAATCGACACCGCCGGCGAAAGGCCGTCGATTGAATCCAAGTCGGGTTTGTCCATCTGGCCCAAGAACTGGCGCGCATAGCTCGAAAGACTCTCGACGTATCGACGCTGGCCCTCGGCATAGATAGTGTCAAATGCCAGCGAACTCTTGCCCGAGCCAGAAAGACCGGTAATGACCACGAGTTGGTCACGCGGAATGGAAACATCGATATCACGGAGGTTGTGCTCACGAGCGCCGCGAATAACGATAGAAGAATCAGACATGGAAGCTCCTTGCCTCCTATTGCATCGAATCATACTGTCGATGAGTTTAGCGCACTCGACGCGCACAGATGTTCGTAATACAAGATTCGCAGACCTTTAGCTTTGCGTATCGGGCGCTTTGTTTCTCGAAATGCCGTGGAAAGGTTACAGTAATCTAATACTGAACTTAATTTGCCGTAACAGAGGAACGTCCATGACCGAAGATATCCCCCTTGAAATCACTTCGAGCGACATGGCCAATCTGCCCATATTCATCGCCGTCCTTATCGTGGCCATCGTCGTGGTGCGCGTATATTTTTCAATCAAACACAATGAAAAGCCGCCCATTGCCCGCGTCTTTTGGTGCGCGACGCTCCTCATCCCGCTCGGCATGGTAGCTGCATGGATTACGAATCAATTGCTCGTAAATGAGGACAATTCCCTATGGGTCCTTTCTTATTCGGCGCTCGGTGCTACCGCCGTCATACTTCTTGTCGAGCCCTTGGTTTCGGGACTTATCGACCAAACCGATCTTGCGACGGGAACGGTTGCCTGTATTTGCCGTGACATCCTTGTCATCGCCGCTGTTTCAGCGCTCTCGTTCGTTTCACTCGAAATTGCCTGTAACGAAACATTCTATCGCATTCCCGCCAACTCATTCGGGTTTTCCGTCGGGCTGCTCGCGACGGTTCTGCTCTCCCTTTATTTGCTGGGACAGCGTCATGGAGGCGTCATGGCCCTCGTGCCCGTCGCCTGTTGCATCCTTGGCATTGCCGAGCACTTCGTCATAACGTTTAAAGGCGAGGCCATCCTGCCAAGCGATATCTTGGCCCTTGGCACCGCAATGGAAGTGAGCGAGGGATACGAGTTTACCTTTACCGCCGGAATCGTAACCTCTCTCGCCCTGCTGGAGATTTCCCTGGGGCTTCTTTCGCTTATCCGACCGAGAAAGCTCCGTACGCCCACCCATGTCTTCCCCGCAATCGCCGCTAACCTCTGCGCTTTTCTGCTAGTGACCGTTGTGGGGCTCTCGGGCTTTTCCAGCATCGACTTGGAGCAGGCGCTGAATTTTGGATTTGACCGTTGGCAGCCCATCACCACGTATGCGTCTCAGGGTTTTATCACTTCGTTCACCGAAATGGTCAACGAGTTGCCCATTGAGAAGCCCGAAGACTATACGCCCGATGAGGCGCAGAGCATCGAGCAGGAGCTCTCCGCCACCTACGACAGCACGTATGGCTCGAGCGAGCAGCGCGCGGCGGCCGTTGCCCAGTTCAATGAAATCAAGCCGACGATTGTTGCCGTCATGAACGAGAGTTTTAGCGACCTTTCGTGCTTTGAGCAGCTCCAGGCGGCCGGGTACACCGGCCCCGCATTCTACAACTCGCTTCCCGACACACTTGTTCGCGGCACCATGCTCGCTTCGGTCGCCGGTGGCGGAACGGCGAACTCCGAATTCGAATTTTTGACCGGAGCGACAACGGCCTTTGTCGGATTAGGCAAAATCCCCTATCAGCTATATCAGATGAATGGTGTCAACAGTCTGGCAAAGGACCTTAAGGAGCTTGGGTATACCGCTACCGCTATGCACCCGCAAAACCCCGTCAACTACCATCGAGATAAAATCTATCAGCAGCTGGGCTTTGGAGACTTTCTTTCGATCGGCGATTTCGAAGGTGCGCCCTGTTACCATGCCGGCGTATGCGACTACGCCACCTATGACAAGATACTCGACCTGCTGAGGACCGACGACGCTCCGCAGTTCATCTTCGATGTCACGATGCAAAACCATGGCGGATACGATGTCGGCACCGTTCCCGCCGAAGAGCTGACAAACTATTGGGTCGAGGGAGCCAGCGAGGGCGCCAATAGCGCGCTCAACACCTATCTCACCTGCATCAACGCATCCGACCGGGACCTCGAGTACTTTATCAACGAGCTCCGCAATATCGGCAGACCGGTTGTCCTTGTCTTTTTTGGCGACCATCAGCCGAGCGCCGCAACGACTCTCAACGACGAGCTGTACCCTCAGGAAGATACGGCAAGCCACGCTTTCCGTATCTATCAGTCGACATATTTCGTCTGGGCTAACTATGAAATCGCCGGCAATACCGAGCTCAACGTCTACGACACCGTCGGGGCAAACGAGATTGCAGCCATTACCCTTAATAAGATCGGCGCCCCGCTCACCGACTATCAAAAGGCTCTGCTTGCAACAAGGTCAGATGTGCCCACCATCAATGTCGCCGGCTACCTTGGTGCCGACGGGCTGCGCTACGACTTGGAATCTGAAGACAGCCCATACGCCTCGACGATCGACAAGCTGCAGCGCATGCAATACCTCGAGTTCGCCAGCAAAGTTCAGTAAGCCCGCCCATTCGCTTGGACCCATCGTATTGCAAGCACGCTCGGCCCAAATGCATCGTAAATGACTCCCGCTCGCAAACGAGGGTACAATGACGCTCGTGTCACATCACGGGGCCCCGGCCCCAACATATACAAAGGAGTCATACATGGGTTGCGAGCACGCACAGGCCGCCGGCGGACAAACGTCGCCGTCGCAATTTGAGGAGAATACGCTGTCCGAGGTCAAACGCGTCATCGCCGTGCTTTCCGGCAAGGGCGGTGTCGGCAAGTCGTTTGTCACCGGTGCCATCGCCACCGAGCTTGCCCGTCACGGCCACAAGGTCGGCGTCCTCGATGCCGACATCACCGGTCCCTCTATCCCCAAGATGTTCGGTATGAGCGGACGCCACGTCCATGCCCTTGGCAACCTCATGCTGCCTGAAATCTCCGAGCACGGCGTCAAGGTCATGAGCTCCAACCTTCTGCTCCAAAACGAGACCGACCCCGTCCTTTGGCGCGGTCCGGTCATCGCAGGCGCCATCAGGCAGTTCTGGAGCGAGACCTCGTGGGGCCCCATCGACTACCTGCTGGTCGACATGCCTCCGGGAACAGGCGATGTCGCGCTCACCGTCTTCCAGTCGCTGCCCGTCGACGGCATCGTCATCGTCACGAGCCCGCAGGATCTGGTCTCGATGATCGTCGCCAAGGCGGTCAACATGGCCGAGAAGATGAACGTCCCCATTCTGGGCATTGTCGAGAACATGAGCTATATCGAGTGCCCCGACTGCGGCAAGAAGATCGAGGTCTTTGGCAAAAGCAAGCTCCCCGAGGTCGCAGATCGCTATAACCTCGACATCTTGGGCCAGCTTCCCATTAATCCGGCACTCGCCGAGGCCTGCGATAAGGGCGAGGTCGAGACCGCGCTGCCCGATGGCATGTTGCCCAAGGCAGTCTCTGCCGTCGAGGCTATTACCCCGCACGAGACCGACGAGGCCTAAGTGAACGCGAGCGCCTTCTATGACGTCCTGGTAATCGGCGGCGGGGCTTCAGGCCTCGCCGCCGCCATTACGGCCGCACGCGCTGGCAAAAGCGTCTGCATCGTTGAGCGCGATGTCGCCTGTGGCCTTAAGCTCCTTGCGACCGGTAACGGCCGCTGCAACCTCTCCAACGAATCGATTGATCCTCAGCGGTATAACCACCCCGCATTCGTCGAATCCGTCATGGGCCCCCAGCCCGAACAAGAGCTTATGGGTTTCTTCTCCTCGCTGGGCATCATGACAACCTCCGAGGAAGGCCGGCTGTACCCGCGCTCCCTTCGCGCCGAATCGGTGCGCGACGCACTTCTCAATGTTTGCAACCGCCTGGGTATCACCTTAATCTGCGGAGCCAACGTTGCCTCGGCACACAAAGCTTCCGAAGGCTGGGCACTCCAAATAGACCGTCCAGCGCGGGCGCTCAAGGCAAAAAAGCACGACGACCGAAAATCGGAGCTCCGCTCGCTTCGGAAAGCGCTCGCCGATGTCCCTCGCAAGAACGAGGCCCTGCAGGCACATGCCGTAATTATCGCCACGGGCGGCAACCCCACCGGTATCGCCGATACGTTTCGCCTCCCCCTCACTTCGCTGCGCCCCATCCTCTGCCCCGTATCGGCAACGGTCGTCGGCGATCGGGCGGCACTCAAGACGTTGGATGGCCTGCGCGTCCGCGCCCGCTTGACGCTCGCCCGCAATCATAATGAGCTCTGGCACGAAGACGGTGAAGTCCTGTTTCGAACCTTCGGTATCTCGGGCGTCGCTGTCTTCAACCTCTCCCGTCGTATACAGCGCGGCGATACGATCCTGCTCGACTTTTTCCCCGACCTCTCTAAAGATGAGTTGCTCGATATGCTTAACTGGCGCGTTGAACTGCTCGGCGGCTTTTCGCCCCGCAATCCCCGTTGGCTCGACGGTATGCTTGCCCCGCAACTCTCCCGCGTCGTCTGCACAGCGTTCGAGCAGTGCCATCCAGGCTCCAACGATGTCATCCACCTGGTCTCGATCCTCAAGCACTTTAAGTTGCTCGTCGAGGGAACCGCCGAGGAGCGCTCGGCGCAGGTCACGCGTGGTGGCATATCTGTCGAGAGCATCTCAACACCCAGTCTACGCGCGAGCAGCGCTGTCGACGCCCCGCTTTACGTCTGCGGCGAAGCGCTCGACATCGACGCCGATTGTGGAGGCTTTAACCTTGCGTGGGCCTGGCTCTCGGGCATTCGCGCTGCAAGCAGCCTGTAGCCGCGCAGTCTATAATCAAAAACGCATTCGGGCCGTCTGGGATACCGGACGGCCTCTTTCTTGCCTCTAAGGAGACCTCGATGATCGAAATCACCCAAGTCAACGCTTCGCTCGATGAAGCCGGCGATGAAAATGCCTGCCTCATTGTTGGCAAGCGAGTCGCCAAGCGCGTCCTACGTTGCAAGGACTCCGAGATCAAGTCCATCGAGCTCCACCGCAAGTCAATCGACGCTCGCAAAAAACGAGACGTCCATTTTATCCTGAGCTTTCGTGTTGAGCTGACCAGTCCCCACCTCGAGCGAGAAGCGGTCGACAGCGTTTCCGAACGTGACCGCTCGCGCGTACGCGCGATAGAAGACGATGGGTCTTCATTCCCCTCCCCCGTCTCCGACGCATCCAAAGAGCGCCCCGTCGTTGTCGGCGCCGGATGCGCTGGCCTTTTCGCTGCGCTCACCCTTGCCGAAGCGGGTCTTAAGCCCTTGCTCATCGAGCGCGGCGACCCAGCATTTCGCCGCTCGCATGCGATCGATCTCTTTCTAAAGGAGCGCATCCTCGACCCCGAGAGCAATATCCAGTTTGGCCTGGGCGGCGCGGGGACCTTCTCGGACGGCAAGCTCAATACGGGAACCAAAAATCCCGCCCATCGCCTTATCCTCGAAACCTTCGTCGAGGCAGGTGCGCCCCGCGATATTCTGTGGGATGCCAAGCCGCACATTGGCTCCGACATCCTTCCCACGGTTGTCACCGCTATATCCCAGCGCATCGAGCAGCTCGGAGGTGTCGTCCGTTATCGAACAAAGCTCGTCGACATTCGCATCGACGCGTCTGGCGCCATCACCGGTATCGATGTCCAATCGTCCCAAGACGCCGCTTACGAGCCAATTGAGACAAAGCACCTCATCCTCGCCTGCGGGCATTCTGCTCGCGATATTTTTGAGCTCCTTAAGGACCACAACGTGGCCCTCGCACAAAAGACCTTTGCCATGGGCGTTCGCATCGAGCATCCGCAGCGCGACATCGACCGAGCCCAATATGGAGCCTCGGCGGGACATCCTGCCCTCGGAGCAGCCCCCTACAAGCTCGTCGCCCATCTTCCCAACGGCCGCAGCGTGTTCTCGTTTTGCATGTGCCCCGGCGGGCAGGTTGTCGCCGCCTCTTCCGAGCAGGGCCACCTGTGCGTCAACGGCGCCAGCCTCAATGCCCGCGACGGACGCAACGCAAACGCCGCCCTGCTCGTTAACGTCACGCCTGAGGACCTTCCCAACGATGACCCGCTCGCCGGCATCGAGCTCCAGCGTGCCTGCGAGGCGGCCGCCTATCGCCTGGGTGGTTCCAACTGGAACGCACCGGCACAACTCGTCGGAGATTTCCTCGCAGGACGCGCCAGCAAGGCGCCCGGAAAGGTAAAGCCCACCTATCCGCTCGGTGTGACCTGGACGGCAATTGACGAAGCCCTGCCGCAGCATATCATCGAGTCGCTCCGCCTGGGACTTCCCCTACTCGGAAGAAAGCTACGAGGCTATGACCGCCCCGATGCCGTTCTTACCGGCGTGGAGACTCGTTCGAGCTCACCGGTTACTGTCACCCGAGACCGAACGTGCCATGCCGTGTCGACCCCGGGACTCTACCCTTGCGGTGAGGGAGCTGGATATGCCGGCGGCATCATGAGCGCGGCCACCGACGGCATTCGTTGTGCCGAAGCCCTGATCGCAGACCTCTAGCGCACGAATTCCAGCACGCAAAAGACACAGGCCCCGAGCTCCATAGGGAACTCGGGGCCTGTTCGCTATTTCTTAAACCGTGCACCCTGGCGTTTTCTGCCCGATGCGAACGTGGAACCCTTGCGGGCCTGCGAACGTAAGCGCTCGATCGTCTCGTCCTCAGACGCACCCTCGAGCATCGCCCGAATCTGAACGACGGCATCGCGCAGGCGCGCCGCCTCCTCAAAGTCCATGGCGGCAGAAGCGTTGCGCATATCCTCTTCCATGGTTTCGACGATCCGCACAAGCTCGTCATGCGGCAGTTCTTCCAACTGCTCCGCAAGTGTCTGCTCGGGTGCCACCGTTTCCGGCACGCCGCCCTCGCCCGACTCATCGGGCGTATAGAATGCGCCATGGCCAAGGGAGTCGCCCTTCGAGCGCCCCTTGGAACCCACGGTTTTTTCGGCCTCGGCAATAAAACTTGAGATGTCGTTGATGGCTTTGCGCACCGTCTTGGGCACAATGCCATGCTCTTCGTTATATGCCATCTGAATCTCGCGGCGGCGCCGCGTCTCCTCGATGGCCTCTTTCATCGAATCGGTCACAACGTCCGCATACATGATGACTTCGCCATCGGCGTTACGGGCCGCGCGGCCAATCGTCTGAATCAGCGAACGGCGGTTGCGCAAGAAGCCTTCCTTATCGGCATCGAGAATTGCCACCAGTGAGACCTCGGGGAGATCCAAGCCCTCGCGAAGCAGGTTGATGCCAACGAGGACATCGATCTTGCCCTCGCGCAGCGTTCGCAAGATCTCGACACGGTCCATTGTCGCCGTATCAGAGTGCATGTAATTGACCTTAATGCCCGCGTCGAGCAGATGGTCGGTCAGGTCCTCGGCCATGCGCTTGGTCAACGTGGTCACCAGCACGCGCTCCTTGCGGGCAACGCGCTCGCGAATCTCGTCCTCAAGATCGTCAATCTGACCGCGAACCGGACGCACATCGATCTTGGGATCGAGCAGACCGGTCGGACGAATAATCTGCTCAACGTCGTTCTGGCTAACCCGCAGCTCATAGTCACCCGGTGTTGCCGAAACGTAGATGAACTGGGGAATCCTCGCCTCAAACTCATCGAAACGAAGCGGGCGGTTATCGAGCGCCGAGGGCAGGCGAAAACCGTGTTCCACCAGCGTCACCTTACGCGAGCGGTCACCTTCGTGCATACCGCGAATCTGCGGCACCGTCACATGGCTCTCATCGATGATGCAGAGCATATCCTTGGGAAAGTAATCGATTAGGGTAAACGGCGGCTCACCCGGCTTGCGACCGTCCAGATGACGCGAGTAGTTCTCGATGCCGTTGCAAAAGCCCATCGTCTCGAGCATCTCAAGATCATAATCGGTGCGCTGCTGCAGACGTTGCGCCTCGAGCAACTTGTCGGTCGCCTTGAGCTCCGCGACGCGCTTCTCGCACTCTTCGCTGATCGATTTCAGAGCCGCCTTGACCTTCGGCTTCTCGGTCACGTAGTGCGATGCCGGCCATACGGGGATGGCCTCGTACTCACGCAGCATTTCACCGGTGACCTCATCGATCTCGGCAATCAGCTCGACCTCGTCGCCAAAGAACTCAAACCGCAACGGATGCTCGGCATAAGGCGGATACACGTCGACAACATCGCCGCGCACGCGGAACGTGCCACGTGCCAGGTCATAGTCATTGCGATCATATTGAATGTCGATAAGTGCATGGATAAAGTCATCGCGCTCGAGCGGCACCTTTTTGTCGACGTTTGGAGCCAGACCCGCATAGTCCTCAGGAGAGCCAATGCCATAGATACACGAGACCGATGCGACAACGATCACATCGCGTCGAGAGAGCAGCGATGCGGTCGCCTGATGTCGCAGCATCTCGACCTCTTCGTTAATCGAGGAGTCTTTCTCGATATATGTATCGCTTTGCGGCACATACGCCTCGGGCTGATAGTAGTCATAGTACGAGACGAAGTAGACCACAGCGTTGTTGGGAAAGAACTCTTTGAGCTCGCTCGCAAGCTGAGCGGCGAGCGTTTTATTCGGAGCCATAACCAGCGTCGGCTTTCCCAGGGCCTCAATAGTCTTTGCCATCGTGAAGGTCTTGCCCGAACCAGTCACGCCCAGCAAAACCTGATAGCGGTCTCCGTCCCTCACGCCCTGCACAAGCGACTCAATGGCCTTAGGCTGGGAACCGGCAGGCTCATAGGGAGACACGACCTTAAACGGCACGTCAGAGCCTTCAACGCCAAAGCGCTTAAGTTCACCACCAACGCGTTCTACTTCAAATTCCGCCATGGATACTCCTAACTCATATATCTGCAGTATACGCAGGCGGCAGGCATAGTCCTATACGAACCGATCGGGATAGAGAGTCTTGTAGCGAACCCAGGCATTATTGACACGAATCAGATACGCCTGCGTCTCGGGAAAGGTGATTGCATTATGAAGCGACGTACTCTGCTGCGCCCATCCGTCGACATTGCCCATGCCGGCGTTATAGGCGGCAATGGCACTGTCAGTCGACCCGTTAAAATACGCTAGAAGATACGAAAGATACGCACAGCCAAACTCGATATTCGTAGCCGGATCGTTAAGGTTGTCGGCCGAATACTCGCCACCGTCGACAAGGCCCTTGGCGATCATATCCTGGGCAGTCTCGGGCATCAGCTGCATCAATCCCTGAGCACCCTGATTCGACTCGGCCTCGGAATCCCAATTCGATTCAGACTTAATGACAGCGCACACCAGATACGGATCCAGATTATGCGAAATACTGGATTGCTTTACATACGCCTCGTAGTCAATCGGATACAGCGGCTTAAAGAAAGCGGCAGGAGCATACGAGTAAACGAATGAGATAAGGCCGAAGGCAAAAACGGCAGCCAGCGGTATAAGGCGATACCACGTAAGGAAACGTGTCTTAGGCATCGGCCTCCTCCTTTTCCACTACATCCCCGAACCCATGGCGCGAAAGCCATGCGTCCAGTTGTTCAAAGAGCGAGTTATCGTCTGCCGCATTGTCAATCACAGTTGCAGCGAGATTGCACAGCGCAGACTCTTCGGGCTGGCAAGCAGAACGGGCATCGAAATCAGATGGCTCCATGCCACGTTGAATAGCGCGCTCGCGACGAACTGACAAAGGGGCGCTGATGACCAAAATTTCATCAGCCAAGCCAAATGCATCCTCAAAACCAGTCGGAGCAGAAACCTCGACCACCGCAAAAGGATAACGGGGAGATGAAACCGTACAACAAACCGGATCGAGAATCCTAAGCGAAAGCTGTTCAATCAGAATGGGATGCACGATGTCATTGAGCCGTGCGACCGAATCAGGAGAAGCGAAAGCTCGAGAAGCGAGGATGCCGCGGCGAATGCCGCCTTCCTCATCCAAAATGTCCCAACCGAATTCATCCGCGAGTGTATTGACGATATCAGAGCCCGGCACATACAGCGATTTTGCAAGCTCATCCAGATCGATAAGCATAGCGCCACGAGATTCGAAATAGCGGCAGGCAGTCGACTTACCCGAAGCAATATTGCCCAAGACAAATACGGTAAACATCAAGCCCTCCCTAACGCCAATGCGAGTAATTATCGCTCAAATACACTAGATGGACTCAAAATACAGCCAAACAGTAAGAGCACATACGGGGGAGCTAGGTCCCAAAGTACAACGTGTATACCTGTCTCTTATACACATCTCCGAGCCCACGAGACTAGGCATGATCTCG
>UQHZ01000014.1 GCA_900541055.1 uncultured Collinsella sp. | reverse complement strand
CCCTAGAGTTCGTCGGCAGCGTCAGATGTGTATAAGAGACAGAATGTGCTCTCCGTGCGAGTCAGGACTGTAGAGCAGCAAACTTAACCCCTGTGCCGCCCGGCCCAGGAATCCGCCCCCGCGCACAGGAGGGGATTCCTATTGTGTAGGCTTTGCGGAAATATGCCAATTTTGGGATACGCCCGGCGGCGTGGTCTGTTGACGGCACAGCTAACGCCACGTATCCTATCGAACTGCGTGTTTCGTAGGGGGATGCTGACCCCTCGATTCAAGCCGTTGCACTTTACAGAAAGCTGGAATCATTCGAGAAGGAGTACGCTTTGCCTACTATTAACCAGCTGGTTCGCCAGGGCCGTCGTTCCGTGCCCAAGAAGTCCAAGAACGCTGCCCTGCAGCACAACTCCCAGAAGCGCGGCGTGTGCACCCGCGTCTTCACCACGAGCCCCAAGAAGCCGAACTCGGCTCTTCGTAAGGTTGCCCGTGTTCGCCTCGTCAACGGCATCGAAGTTACTGCTTACATCCCGGGTGAGGGCCACAACCTGCAGGAGCACTCCATCGTGCTCGTCCGCGGCGGTCGTGTCCGTGACCTCCCTGGTGTCCGTTATCACGTCATCCGTGGCGCCTACGACGCTGCTCCGGTCCAGAACCGTATGCAGGCCCGTTCCAAGTACGGTGCTAAGCGCCCCAAGGCTAAATAAGCCAGATAACGTTTTGATACTTTCGCCGTGTGCCGTCTTGAGCGCCGCACGGTAGACACTTAAGGAGATTTCACATGCCGCGTCGTGCAGCAGCTAATCGTCGTGAGGTTCAGCCTGACGCCGTTTACAACAACCGCCTGGTGACTCAGCTTATCAACAAGGTCCTTCTTGACGGCAAGAAGGCCACCGCTGAGCGCATCGTTTACACCGCTTTCGAGATCGTTGCCGAGAAGTCCGAGGGTGGCGACGCTCTCGCTACCTTCAAGAAGGCTATGGACAACGTCAAGCCCACGCTCGAGGTTAAGCCCAAGCGTGTCGGTGGCGCTACCTATCAGGTCCCGATGGAGGTCAACTCCCGTCGTTCCACCGCTCTGGGTATCCGCTGGATCGTCAACTTCTCCCGCGCTCGCAAGGAGAAGACCATGGCCGAGCGTCTCGCCAACGAGATCCTCGACGCTTCCAACGGCCTGGGCGCTTCCGTCAAGAAGCGTGAGGACGTCTTCAAGATGGCCGAGGCCAACCGCGCGTTCTCTCACTATCGTTGGTAAGTTAAGGTAAGGAACTAACATGGCTAAGCCTAAGTACAAGCTTTCCGATACCCGTAACATCGGCATCATGGCCCACATCGATGCCGGTAAGACCACCACGACCGAGCGTATTCTTTACTACACCGGTAAGACCCACAAGATCGGTGAGGTCCATGAGGGCGCTGCCACCATGGACTGGATGGTTCAGGAGCAGGAGCGCGGCGTAACCATTACCTCCGCTGCTACCACGTGCTTCTGGAACAAGGACGGTAAGGACTACCGCATCCAGATCATCGACACCCCGGGCCACGTTGACTTCACCGCCGAGGTCGAGCGCTGCCTGCGCGTCCTCGATGGCGCTGTTGCCGTCTTCGACGCTGTTGCCGGCGTTCAGCCCCAGTCTGAGACCGTTTGGCGTCAGGCTTCTACCTTCAACGTCCCCCGCATCGCCTTCATCAACAAGTATGACCGCGTGGGCGCTGACTTCTTCAACGCTATCGAGACCATGAAGGATCGTCTCGACGCTAACGCCGTGGCCGCTCAGGTCCCGATGGGCGCCGAGGACAACTTCTGGGGCGTCATCGACCTGGTCACCATGACTGCATGGGACTTCAAGGCCGACGAGAAGGGTATGACCTACCCCGAGCCGATGGACGAGATCCCGGCTGAGTTTGCCGACATCGCTGCCACCAAGCGCGAGGAGCTCCTCGACGCTGCTGCCAGCTTTGACGACGAGCTCATGGAGAAGATCCTCATGGAGGAGGACTTCACCGTCGAGGAGCTTAAGGCTGCTCTGCGCAAGGGCGTTCTGGCCAACGAGCTCAACCTCGTCTTCGTGGGTTCCGCCTACAAGAACAAGGGCGTTCAGGAGCTGCTCGACGCTGTCGTCGACTACCTGCCCAGCCCGCTCGACGTTGAGGCCGTCACCGGTACCGATCCGGACACCGGCGAGGAGATTCAGCGTCATCCTTCCTTCGACGAGCCCTTCTCCGGCCTGGTCTTCAAGATCATGACCGACCCGTTCGTCGGTAAGCTCACCTATGTCCGCGTTTACTCCGGCCGTGCCGAGTCCGGCTCCTACGTGGTCAACGCTTCCAACGGTCAGCGCGAGCGCCTCGGCCGCATCCTCGAGATGAACGCCGCCGAGCGTATCGACCGTGACGACGCTGCCGCCGGCGACATCGTCGCTTGCGTCGGCTTCAAGAACTCCACCACCGGTGACACCCTGTGCGCCGAGGGCAAGGAGATCGTCCTCGAGAAGATCGAGTTCGCTAAGCCCGTTATCGACGTTGCCATCGAGCCCAAGACCAAGGCCGAGCAGGACAAGATGTCCCTTGCTCTGACCAAGCTCGCCGAGGAGGACCCGACCTTCCAGGTGTCCACCAACCACGAGACCGGTCAGACCATCATCGCCGGCATGGGCGAGCTGCACCTCGAGATCATCGTCGACCGCCTGCTCCGCGAGTTCAAGGTTGACGCTAACGTCGGTAAGCCCCAGGTTGCCTACCGCGAGACCGCTGGTCACGACGTCGAGAAGGCTGAGGGCAAGTTCGTCCGTCAGTCCGGCGGTCGCGGTCAGTACGGCCACGCCGTCATCAAGCTCGAGAAGATGGAGGAGGGCTTCGGCTACGAGTTCGTCAACGCTATCGTCGGCGGCGTCGTGCCCAAGGAGTACATCCCGTCCATCGACAAGGGCATCCAGGAGGCCCTGAACACCGGTGTTATCGCCGGCTTCCCGGTCCTCGACGTTAAGGTCACCCTGTTCGACGGTTCTTACCACGAGGTCGACTCCTCCGAGGCCGCCTTCAAGATCGCCGGTTCCATGGCTATCAAGGACGCCCTCAAGAAGTCCGATCCGCAGCTGCTCGAGCCGATCATGGCTGTCGAGGTCGAGACCCCCGAGCAGTACATGGGCGACGTTATGGGCAACCTCTCCGGTCGCCGCGGCAAGATCGAGGGCATGGAGGATCGCAAGAACAGCAAGCTCATCCGTGCCAAGGTGCCGCTGGGCGAGATGTTCGGTTACGCTACCGACCTTCGCTCCCAGACCCAGGGCCGTGCATCCTACACGATGCAGTTCGACTCTTATGAGCCCGCGCCCAAGTCCATTGTGGACGAGGTCATGAGCAAGAACGCCTAAGTTCGAGCTCCCTGTTACGTAATCCTGCGAGAACATCTCTCGCACTCTTTGGAGGTTTAAGTTGGCTACCCAGAAGATCCGCATTCGCCTCAAGGGCTATGATCACGAGGTCGTCGATCAGTCCGCGAAGCTCATCGTCGAGACCGCTCAGAAGACCGGCGCTCGCGTTTCCGGTCCTGTCCCCCTGCCCACCGAGCGCAACCTGTACACGGTTATCCGCTCGCCGCACGTGAACAAGGACTCCCGTGAGCAGTTCGAGATGCGCACCCACAAGCGCCTCATCGACATCCTCGACCCCACCTCGGGCACCGTTGATTCGCTCATGCGTCTCGACCTCCCCGCTGGCGTCGACATCGACATCAAGCTCTAAGCGATATCGCTCATAGCTTACAGAGCCCCGCTGCCATTACGGTAGCGGGGCTCTTTTGTTTTGAATGATGGTTTGGACTGCCGGGTAATGCTGCCGAGTAGGTGGCTGCGGCGTCCTATTCGCTCAAGGGGCGCAGCGATGCCTCCTCAAAATGGAAGGATCGCAAGCCGTCTTCCGTTTCGATACATGCGCGACCAAAGGCATCGACGGTTTTAAAGACGCCTCGCGCCAGTTCGTCTCCTGCGGGGGAGCGGGCGATAACGTGCTCCCCAATCCAATTGAGGTGAGCGACATATTCGCCGTGGACGGGCACGAGCGGTCCAGCGTTTTCTTCCATGGCGTTGAGCAGATCTGCCCACGCGTCCACAGCGTTTAAGACGGCGTGATAGACCTCCTTGAGTAGCACATCGACGGCGGGAACATTTTCATTGAGGTCTGACAGGCCGATTGCCGGCAGGCCGTCATCTGGCACCTCCGCGGGCACATAGTTCACATTGACGCCAATGCCACAGACCGCAAAGGTGTTGCCTTCGTTATCGCGTGCGGCCTCGACCAGAATACCGCCGAGCTTGCGTCCTCGCGCGACCAGATCGTTGGGCCATTTGAGGCCAATCTCGTTTGCAACACCCTGCTTTTCGAGCGCCTCGAGCACCGCTAGACCGCTGACGGCGGCAAGACCAGAGTACTTTGCAGGATTAACGCGTGGACGCAACACAATCGAAAGTAATAGATTTCCGGCGGTTGAATCCCACTTGTGGCCGCGCCGGCCGCGTCCTGCTGTTTGAGCCCGGGCGGCAAGTCCTGTGCCGTGCGGCGCTCCCTGTTTTCCTGCTTCGAGCAGGTCATCGTTGGTCGATCCGGTTACGTCGACTATCGTTAATTGGGCATTCATAACGGTTGCTACCTCCTAAGTTAATAAGGCAATCGCGTAATGGTGTCGAGAGATAGACACTATGTGAAGCCTTTGTCGCATTTGGACAATTTAATGTTAACACGTCAACAACGACTAAAATGCGCTATCCTCTCTTGGTCGATGTAAACACGTCAACAATCCAAAGGAGGTTAGTGATGGGTTTCACGATTCTTGGAACAGGCTCGGCGCTTCCTAAGCGCAGTGTTTCTAATGACGAGCTGTCTGAGTTCCTCGATACCTCGGATGAGTGGATTTTTACCCGCACAGGTATCAAGAGCCGCCACGTCTGCACCATCGAGTCACTTGACGACCTTGCCGTAGCGGCGAGCGAGCGGGCACTCCAGGTGTCCGGAATCGACGCGAGCCAGCTGGATCTGATCGTCTGTTCGACGACGACGGGTGACCACCTTGTTCCCGCTGAGGCGTGTGCCGTTGCTGAGCGACTTGGCGCGACGTGCCCTGCCTTCGATGTCTCGGCGGCCTGCGCCGGCTTCGTATTTGCGCTCGATGTCGCCGAGGGCTATATCGCCCGCGGTCGTGCCGAGCACGTGCTGGTCGTTGCAGCCGAGCAGATGACGCGCGCGCTCGACTGGACCGACCGCGCCACCTGCGTGCTCTTTGGCGATGGGGCAGGCGCCTCAGTGATTGGGGCTGGGGGAGACAGCCCCCTTGCCGTTGAGCTTTCGACGGCACCCGACGTCGAGACGTTGCGCGTTCCCGGCCTGGTCGGCACCTCGCCGTTTAAGGCCTCCGCAGATAGCGCGAGCGTGCTGTCCATGAATGGCCGCCGCGTGTTCAAGTTCGGCGTCAACGCCATCTGCGACACGGTCCATAAGCTTGCGATCGATGCGGGCATTTCGGTCGAAGACATCGATCATTTTGTATTCCATCAGGCTAACGAACGAATCCTGAGCCAGGCGGTCAAGCGCCTGGGCGTGCCGGACGAGCGCGTGGTTCGCACGTTGCACGAGACCGGCAACATTTCGAGCGCATGCATTCCCTTTGCGCTTGACCGGCTAGCACGCACCGACGCACTGAATGCGGGCGACACCATCGCCCTCGTTGGATTTGGCGCCGGCCTGGATATAGGTGGCTATCTGCTTCGTTGGAAGTAGTCGCACATAGGAAATAAAAACGCCCCTAGGGCACAAACAAAGGAGAACTACCATGGCAGATCAGAAGACCTTCGAGCGCGTTTGCGACGTTATCCGTGAGACCGCCGGCCTTGACGACGTCGAGATGAAGCCAGAGTCCACGCTCGAGGAGATTGGTCTCGACAGTCTGGGCACCGTCGAGATTCTCGTCGCCGTCGAGGACGAGTTTGGCATCCAGCTCGATACCGAGGAGAACCCCAAGACGGTCGGCGAGTTCGCCGATACGGTCGAGGCGGCATTGGAGAAGTAGAGATGCTCAAGACTCCTCTCTGCGAGCTGCTTGGCATCGAAAAGCCCGTGTTCCAGGGCGGTATGGCCTGGATTGCCGACGCCTCGCTGGCGTCCGCAGTGTCCGAGGCGGGCGGCTTGGGGATTATCGCGGCCATGAACGCCGACGCCAACTGGCTGCGCGACCAGATTCACGAGCTGCGCGCCAGGACGGATAAGCCCTTTGGCGTCAACGTCATGCTCATGAGCCCGTTTGCCGACGAGGTCGCGCAGGTTGTGATTGACGAGCGAGTGCCGGTCGTCGTGACGGGCGCCGGTAATCCCACCAAGTACATGAAGGCGTGGAACGAGGCGGGCATCAAGGTCATCCCGGTCGTTGCCTCGGTGGCGCTGGCACGCCTCGTGGCGCGTCGTGGAGCCACGGCGGTTGTTGCCGAGGGCACCGAATCGGGCGGCCATATTGGCGAGACCTCGACGATGGCACTGGTGCCGCAGGTCGTCGATGCGGTCGACATTCCCGTCGTGGCTGCCGGCGGTATTGCCGACGGCCGCGGCGTGGCGGCCGCCTTTATGCTGGGCGCCGCCGGCGTGCAGGTGGGTACGCGCTTTCTGGTCGCAGACGAGTGCACCGTCTCGGAGCAGTACAAAGAGATGGTCCTGAAGGCCAACGACACTTCGACGCGTGCGACCGGTCGCTCGACGGGACATCCGGTGCGCGCCCTCAAGAGCCCCTTCACCAACGCCTATGCCAAGAGCGAGGGTTCCGGTGCGAGTGCCGAGGAGCTCGGTGCTATGGGAACCGGTGCGCTGCGTAAGGCCGCCAAGGACGGCAACTACGAAGAGGGTTCGTTTTTGTGTGGACAGATTGCCGGCATGGTCAACGAGCGCCAGAGCGCACGCGAAATCGTTGACGACCTGGTCGATGGCGCCGAGCACGTCCTGAAGGGTGCGTGCGCATGGGTGGCGTAGCGTTTTTGTTTGCCGGCCAGGGTGCCCAGCACCCCGCGATGGGCGTCGACTTGATCGAGACATCGCCGGCGGCTGCCGAGGTGTTCGCCATTGCCGATGAGGTGCGCCCGGGGACGAGCGAGCAGTGCCGGAGCGCCTCCAAGGAGGAGCTCTCGCAGACCGAGAACACGCAGCCTTGCGTGTTCGTGCACGACCTGGCTGTCGCCGTCGCCCTGCGCGAGCGCGGCGTGGTGCCTGCCGCCTGTGCGGGATTCTCGCTGGGCGAGGTCGCTGCACTCACCTTTGCGGGGGCATTCGATACGCGAGCGGGTTTTGAGCTTGTGTGTGAGCGCGCGGCATTGATGGCCACGGCGGCCGAGCGTCACCCCGGCGGCATGCGCGCCGTCATCAAACTTGATGCTGCGCACGTCGAGGGCCTGGCAAAACAGGCCGGCGAGGATTGCTGGCCGGTCAACTACAACAGTCCCCAGCAGACGGTTGTGGCCGGAGCGCCCGATGCGCTGCAGACCCTCGACGTCCTAGTAAAAGAGGCTGGCGGCCGCGCCATGAAGGTCGCGGTGTCGGGTGCATTTCATAGCCCCTATATGGCAGAGGCGACTGAGGGGCTGGCGACGTATATCCAAGCCGGCCACACGCCGTCTCCGCTGCTGATTCCGGTCATGGCAAACATGACGGCGGCGCCCTATCCGGCGGACCCCCAGACGGCATCGGATGTCTTGGCCAATCAGGTGAGCCATGCCGTGCGCTGGGTCGATACGCTGCATGCTCTGCAGGATCAAGGCATCGACACATTTATTGAGGTCGGCCCCGGCAAAACGCTGTCCGGCCTGGTCAAGCGTACGTTGAGCGACGTTCGTGTGTATTCGTGCGAGACGGCCGAGCAGGTCGCAGCTATTGCCGACGAGCTCGCATAGTCCACAGGGCTGTAACCCGAAAGGAATGACATGGGCAACTTGAACAATGGCGCGCTCGAGCGCAACGACTCACGTCGCGTGGCACTGGTCACGGGCGGCTCGCGGGGCATCGGCCGCGCCTGCGCTATCGATCTGGCGGAGGATGGCTACGATATCGCCGTCGTCTATGCCGGCAGCGTCGATGCGGCGCGCGAGACGTGCGAAGCCTGCGAGGCGGCTGGCGCCGCGGCACGCGCATATCAATGCGACGTGGCCGACCCCGCTGCCGTCAACGCGTGCGTGGAAGCGGTCCTCAACGACTTTGGCTCCATTTGGGTGCTCGTCAACAACGCCGGCATCACCCGCGATGGCCTGCTCATGCGCATGGGCGATGACGCCTTCGATCGCGTGCTCGATGTCAATCTTAAAGGAACGTTTAACACGACGCGCGCACTCACCAAGACCTTTATGCGCCAGCGCGGCGGTTGCGTCATCAACATGAGCTCGGTTGTGGGCCTGATGGGCAATGCCGGGCAGGCCAACTACGCTGCCTCCAAGGCGGGCGTGATCGGCCTGACCAAGGCGGTAGCGCGTGAGCTTGCGCCCCGCGGCGTACGAGCGAACGCGGTCGCACCCGGGTTTGTCGAGACCGATATGACGGCAAAGCTATCGGATGAGGTGCGTGCGGCGTGCGAGGAGCAGATTCCCCTTAAGCGTATGGCGCGTCCCGAGGAAGTGGCCGGCGTGGTGCGCTTTTTGGCGAGCGATGCGGCTGCCTACATTACGGGCGAGGTCGTACGCGTCGACGGCGGAATGGCGATGTAGAAACCAGGGCCGAAGAACGGCTTGGATGAGGAGACCATGATGGAACAGAGAGTTGCAATCACCGGCATCGGTGCCGTATCGCCGCTCGGCAACACGGCGCTTGCCACCTGGGCGGCCATGTGCGCCGGCACGTGCGGCATCGGCCCGATCACGCACTTCGATACCGATGCGTTTGCCGTCAAGGTGGCGGCCGAGGTCAAGGGCTTTGACGGCAACGAGTACTTTGGCAAGCGTGATGCAAAGCATCTGGACCCCTGCGTTCAGTTTGCGATGGCGGCTTCGGACGAAGCCATGCACGATGCGGGCTTTGATGTCGAAGGAGCCATCGATCGCGAGCGCCTGGGCGTCTACGTGGGTTCGGGCGTGGGCGGCATGCAGACGCTTGTCGACAACGTTCATACGATTGCCGATCGCGGGCCTCGTCGCGCATCGCCCTACATGATCGCGATGATGATCCCCAACATGGCTTCGGGCAACATTGCAATTCGCCATAAGGCAAAGGGCCCGACCCTGCCCGTCGTGACCGCGTGCGCAACCTCGGCCCATGCGGTGGGCGAGGCGTTCCGCGCCATCAAGCATGGCTATGCCGATGCGATTCTCGCCGGCGGCGCCGAGGCGGCCATTATCCCCGATGCCGTTGCGGGCTTTACGTCCTGTCGCGCATTGACCACCAACCCCGATCCCGCGACGGCCTGCCGCCCGTTCGATGCAGACCGCGACGGCTTTGTGATGGGCGAAGGCGCCTGCGTGCTCGTACTCGAGGGTATGGAGCACGCACAGGCCCGCGGTACGCACATTTACGCCGAGGTCGTGGGCTACGGCAACACCGATGACGCCTACCACATCACGAGTCCCGACCCGGACGCGTCAGGTATCGCCCGTGCGATATCGCTGGCGGTTGCCGAGGGCGACGTCAAGCCATCCGAAGGCCTCTACATCAACGCTCACGGCACCTCGACCAAGCTCAACGATTCGTCCGAGACGGCGGGCATTAAGCGTGCGCTCGGCGAGGACGCGGCGCGCGCCGCGCACGTCTCGTCGACTAAGTCGATGACCGGCCACATGATCGGTGCCACGGGCGCCATCGAGGTCATGGCCTGCGCCATGGCGCTCGAGCAGGGCGTGGTGCCGCCGACCATTAACTACCACACGCCCGATTCCGCCTGCGATCTTGACTACACGCCCAATCGCGCGGTTCGCGCCGACCTTACCTGGGCGCTTTCGACCAACCTGGGCTTTGGCGGACACAACGCCGCCATCGCGCTGCGTAGATATACGAGGAGCTAGAGCATGGATTCCAAAAGACTTGCCGAGATAGCCGATGTTATGGAGGACCGCGGCCTCACGCGCGTGCGCGTTGAGGAGCCCGATGGCACCGCGGTCGAACTCGAGCGCGCGAGCGCCGCACAGCCGGTTGCCGTGCCCATGCCCATGCCGAGCGCTATGGCCGCTCCAGTTGCAGCTCCCACAGTCGCGCCTGCCGCACCGGAGCCCGCCGCGCAGACACCTGCCGCCGCACCGGAGCCCAAGGGCACCGAGGTGACCGCTCCCATGGTCGGCGTTTTCTATGCCGCCCCGGCGCCGGGCGACGAGCCGTTTGTGCACGTGGGTTCCAAGGTCAAGGCCGGCGAGACCCTCTGCATCATCGAGGCCATGAAGGTTCTCAACGAGGTGACGGCAGAGGCGGATGGCGAGGTGCTCGAGATCTGCGTGGCCGACGGCGACCTCGTGGAGTTCGGCAGCTGCCTCATGAGGATCGGATAGGTGATATCCATGAACAAAGAAGAGCTCAAGAAGCTGTTACCGCATCGCGAGCCGATGCTTTTGCTCGACGAAGCCGAGCTGGTGGGCGACGAGGCCCACGGCAAGATCACGATTACGGGCGACGAATACTTTTTGCAGGGGCATTTTCCGGGAAACCCGGTGGTCCCCGGCGTGATCCAGTGCGAGATGCTCGCCCAGAACTGCTGCGTGCTGCTGATGGGCGATGAGGAGGCGCGCAGCGCGACGCCGTTCTACACGAGTCTGGACAAGGTGCGCTTTAAGCGTCCGGTGCGCCCGGGCGAGACGGTTGATCTGGTGTGCACCATCACGCGTGCGCGCGGGCCGTTCCGCTTTGCGACGGGCACCGCAAGCGTCAACGGTGAGGTTTGCTGCCGCGCCGATATGTCCTTTGCACTCATGCACGAAAGTTAAGGAAGGCTTCATGTTCGACAAAGTGCTCATCGCCAACCGCGGAGAAGTCGCGGTGCGTGTTATCCGTGCGTGCCGCGATATGGGCATCAAGACCGTCGCCGTCTATTCCACGGCCGATGCGGACGCGCTGCACGTGCAGCTTGCCGACGAGGCGTATTGCATCGGCGGCCCGCGTCTTGCCGAGAGCTACCTCAACGACGATGCCGTACTCACCTGTGCCGTAAAGTCGGGCGCAAAGGCGATCCATCCTGGGTACGGCTTCTTTTCCGAGAAGGCGAGCTTTGTACGCGACTGCGACAAGTATGGCCTGGCTTTTGTCGGTCCTTCGGCCGAGGTGATCGACAGCATGGGCGACAAGGACGCCGCACGCCGAACGGCTGCCGCGGCGGGCGTGCCCATCGTGCCGGGCTGCGATTTGCTCAAAAGTCCCGAGGAGGCGACGGCCGAGGCCGAGCGCATTGGCTGTCCCGTGCTCATTAAGGCGCGCGCGGGCGGTGGCGGTCGCGGCATTCGCAAGGTCGAGCGCGTGGAAGATGCGGCAAAGGCGTTCATCGAGGCGCGTGCCGAGGGCGAGGCCGTTTTTGGCGACGGCGAGTGCTACATGGAGAAGTTCGTCGCGCCGGCGCACCACGTTGAGGTGCAGATTATGGCCGATAAGCAGGGCCATGTATTTTCGCTCGGCGAGCGCGAGTGCTCGGTGCAGCGTCGCAACCAAAAGCTGATCGAAGAGAGTCCCGCGCCGTGCCTCGACGGACACAACGACATTCGTGCTCGCATGCACAAGGCAGCGCGTGACCTGGCTCGTGCCGTCGGCTACGAAGGAGCCGGTACCATCGAGTTTCTGTATTCGGACGACGGCAATTTCTATTTTATGGAAATGAACACGCGCTTGCAGGTGGAGCATCCGGTTACAGAGTTTGTGACCGATACCGACTTGGTCAAGTGGCAGCTGCGCGTGGCAGCCGGCCAGTCCCTGCCCTTTGAGCAGGAGGACATGCCGGTCCGCAACCACGCCATGGAGTGCCGCATCAATGCCGAAACGCCGGACTTTCTGCCGTCCTGCGGAACGGTCACCGCGTTGCGTGTGCCGGGCGGTCCGCGCGTACGCTGGGATTCCGCCATGTTTACCGGTGCGAAAGTTCCGCCGTACTACGACTCTATGCTCGGCAAGCTCATCGTGTGTGCGCCCACGCGTGACGGCGCTATTCGTAAGATGCGCTCGGCCCTGGGCGAGCTCGTGATTGAGGGCGTGAGCGAAAACAGCGAGCTTCAGCTCGACGTGCTGGCAAACGACGAGTTCTTGTCGGGCATGTACCACACCGATCTGATGGGGCATCTCTATGCTGATGAATAGAAAAGCGAAGACGGTCAATGTCCTTGAGGGGCCGATAACCGAGTCGTGCGCCGAGTTTCCCGCACGCCACGTGTTTATCAAGTGCCCGGAGTGCCGCCGTGTGATCGATGAGGCACGCCTGCACGACAACCTCGAGGTCTGTCCTCGTTGCGGCAAACACTTTCGCGTGAGCGGTCGCGCGCGCATGCGCATGACGGTCGACGAGGGCACGTTTGAGGAATGGGATGCCAATCTGGCGTCGGAGGACTTCCTCTCGTTTCCCGGCTATGCCGACAAGCTCAAGAGCGTGTGCGAGCGTTCGGGCGAGCGCGACGCCGTTGTGTGCGGCAGGGGCAAAATCTGCGGTTGCGATGCCGCGCTCTTCTTTATGGACGCCAACTTTATGATGGGCTCGATGGGTTCCGTGGTGGGCGAGAAGATCTGTCGCACATTTGAGCATGCGACCGAGCTGGGATTGCCGGTCGTTGGCTTTACCGTTTCGGGCGGTGCACGCATGCAAGAGGGCGTGACATCGCTTATGCAGATGGCCAAGATTTCTGCGTCGGTTAGGCGCCATAGCGAGGCGGGCGGCCTGTATATCACGGTGCTCACCGACCCCACGACCGGAGGCGTAACCGCGAGCTTTGCCATGGAGGGCGACATTATCCTGGCCGAGCCCGATGCCCTGACGGCATTTGCCGGCCCGCGCGTGATCGAGCAGAACATGCACAAGCGCCTGCCCAAGGGATTCCAGCGCTCCGAGTTTTTGCTGGAGCACGGCTTTTGCGATGCCGTTGTTCCGCGTGGCGAGATTGCGCTCACGGTAGGCGAGCTGCTGGCGCTGCACGAAGGGCACGCGCCCGGCCTGGGGGCACCGCATGAGATCGTGCATACGGGTCGCCGCGGCAAAAAGTTGGGACACTTGTTCAAGCGCTCGGCCGCACCAAAAACCGCGCTCGAGATTGTCAAGCAGACCCGCTCGGCAGATCGCGCCACGGCAGGCGAGATGATCTCGCTGGGCCTGGATGGATTTGTGGAGCTGCACGGGGACCGCTACTTTGGCGACGACGCCGCCGTGGTGGCTGGCATTGGCTGGAAAGATGGGCGACCCGTGACGGTTATCGCCGTCGAGCGCGGCACCACGACCAAAGAGCGCATGCGTCGCAACTTTGGTATGGCACATCCCGAGGGCTACCGCAAAGCGCGTCGCCTTATGCGCCAGGCCGAAAAGTTTGGTCGACCGGTTCTGTGTCTGGTCGATACTTCGGGCGCGTTTTGCGGCATCGGTGCCGAGGAGCGCGGCCAGGGCGAGGCGATTGCCCAGAATCTCATGGAGATGAGCGGTCTCAAGACGCCGATTGTCTCGGTGGTGACAGGCGAGGGCGGCTCTGGTGGCGCGCTGGCGCTGTCCGTGGCCGACCGCATCCTGATGCTCTCGAGCTCGGCCTATTCGGTCGTGAGCCCCGAGGCCTGTGCGTCGATCCTGTGGAAGGATACCGAGCGCGCGAATGAGGCCGCCGAGGCGCTTAAGCTCACGGCCCCCGATTTGCTGGCGCTCGGCATCATCGACGGCATTGTTGACGATAGGGGCCTGTCGCATGAGGAGATCGCCGGTGCCGTCATGTCCTCGGCATTTGATGCCTTCGATACGCTTGGGCAGCTCGACGACGCGACCCTCACAAACCTCCGCTACGAAAAGTACCGCGCAATCGGTCAGTACCGCACGATGTGACAAAGGGACAGCCCGCATGTCATATTGGGAAAGGCGTTCCATGCTACAAGTTTCTAACACCTCGTTTACAACGTCGGTTTCATCAAACGCCATGGCCGTGGTGGACTATCTGTCCAAAAGCATGATGTCGGCGCTGCCGTTTATTGTCTGCGCGGCGTTGTTCCGCACCGTCGCTGTCATTATGGGCGAAGGCATGCTGGGCCTGTGGTCTGCCGATTCCGATATCTATCGCCTGTTCTACAGTTGGCTCTATAACGCCGGCTACTACTTTTTGCCCATTTATCTTGGTTGGGCGGCCGCCCGCCAGCTCGGTTGCTCGGAGCAGCTGGGCATGATGCTGGGCGGCGTATTGATTGCGCCCGATCTGCTTAAGCTCGTCGATGCCGCATCGACGACGGGGGCATCGATGACTTCCGTGTATGGTCTGCTTCCCGCGCCGGTCAACGATTACACGACGACTGTTATTCCGGTTCTCATCTCGGTGCCCGTGCTATGGCGAGTGGAGTGTTTCTTTAAGCGCGTTATCCCTAAGGCCGTGGCGTTTTCGTTTGTTCCGTTTGCAACCATGCTTGTCATGGTTCCGGTTTCGCTGTGTATCACGGCGCCGGCGGGCAGCTATCTGGGCATGCTGTTGGGCCAGCTTATGTTTATGCTTGGCAATTCCGGTGGCATCGTGTCGATGCTCACACTCATGGGGCTTGCCGCGGGTTGGGAGTTTCTTAAGATTGCAGGCGTCAGCAACGTCGTCCTATCGCTCGCCTACGCGCAGTTTATGAGTGTGGGAACGGATTCGTGCATCCTGATCGCCGCGACGATGGCAACGTTTGCTGTTTGGGGCATGCCTTTTGGCGCGTCGCTCCGCGTTGCGGATAAGGACGAGAAGGCGCTCATGCTGGGCTATTCAATCTCGGGTGTTCTTGGCGGCGTAAGCGAGCCGGCGCTGTACGGTTGCGGCTTTAAATATGGCAGGTGCCTGACGTGCATGGCCATTGGCGGCGCCGTCGGAGGCCTTGTTGCGGCCGTGGGCCACGTTACGGCCTATACCATCGGCATGACGAATGTCCTTATGGTCATTGGCTTTGCCACGGGCGGCATCTCGAACCTGCTGTGGTGCTGCGTTGCCGGCGGTGTTGCATTTGCGGTGTCTGCGGCGCTGAGCTACTGCTTTGGCGTGGTGCCGGCGCAGGGACAGGCGGCAGAAGACGGGGCCGATTCACCCGAAACCTCGAAGAGCGTGGCCGAAGCAAGCGCGTAAACCTGTGCGACACAAGGACGATTCCTTTGCCATATTCCAAGGCCGTGGCCCGTGTGGGTTGCGGCCTTTTTTGTATCTGGGGGACAAAGTGGCTACACTACAATCCGTTTGAGCAATAGATATATAGATAGCACCGTGGGGGCGGATGTAGATGGTCGAGTGGATTGTTAAGCGTGCGCAGGGCGACCGTGCGCGCGTGGGCACGTTGACGGGCGTGGTGTGTATTCTCGCCAATGTGGCACTATGCGCTGCGAAGGGCGCAATTGGCGTGCTGTCGGGATCGGTTTCGATCGTGGCGGATGCCATGAACAACCTGTCCGATGCCAGCTCAAACATTGTGAGCGTGCTGGGCTTTAAGCTGGCGAGCAAGCCGGCCGACCCCGAGCATCCTTACGGCCACGGTCGCTACGAGTATCTCTCGGGTTTGGTCGTGGCGGCGCTCGTGCTGCTGATCGGCGTTGAGCTGGTGAAGTCCTCGGTTGAGCGCATCATCCACCCCGAACCTGTCGAGTTCTCGCTTGCCCTGGTGGCAGTCCTGGCGCTTTCGATGGTCGTAAAGCTCTGGATGGCGGCCCTCAACCAAAAGCTCGGCGATCGCATTGAGTCCGAGACGCTGCATGCGACCGCGCAGGATTCCAAGAACGATGTCCTTGCCACAGGCGCCGTGCTGGCATGTGCGATTGTTTCGCAGGTGACGCACATCAATCTTGACGCATGGGTCGGCCTTGCCGTTGGCGCCTATATTGGCTGGAGCGGTTTTGAACTCATCCAGGATACGGTGAGCCCGCTTTTGGGCCAGACGCCCGATCCCAAGCTCGTCGAACATATCCGCAGCAAGATCATGAGCTATCCCGGCGTTTTGGGCGTTCACGATTTGATGGTTCACGACTACGGCCCGGGCAGGAAGTTCGCAAGCGCTCACGCCGAGATGGCGGCCGAGGCCAGCCCGCTGGAAAGTCACGACACGCTCGATAACATCGAGCAGGCATTTAGGGACGAGGACGGCATGATCGTCACGCTCCATTACGATCCCATCGTGACCGATGATCCCAAGCTGGCGAGCATGCGCTTGCGCATTCACGCCATGGCTCAGGAAATCGATAGCCGCCTCTCGATTCATGACCTGCGCTGTGTGCCGGGTCCTACGCACACCAACGTGATCTTTGACTGCGTGCGTCCCTCGGATCTGCAGATGAGTGCCGAAGACGTAAAGCACGCGCTGGCACAACGGGTCGAATCGGAATATCCCAAGTCGGTCGCCAAGATTACGATCGACGAGGACTATGTCGGCCATACCCACGAGTAGGGCTGCGCCGGTAAAGCTAGTTATACAGAAGGGGAGAGCATGAAGCGTCTATATCTACTTCGTCATGGTCAGACGGAGTTCAACGTCAAAAAGCTGGTCCAGGGTCGCTGCGATTCACCGCTAACGGACTTGGGCCGTCAGCAGGCCGCAAAGGCCGCCGCATGGCTTAAAGCCCGCGACGTCACCCCCGACAAGGTAGTCTCGTCTCCTTTAAGCCGAGCCATGGCCACGGCTCGGCTCGTCGCAGGCGAGCTCCTCGGCCCGGACGCCGCCGTCGAGCCCTGCGAAGGCATCATCGAACGCTGCTATGGCTCCTTTGAAGGGGGCCCGCACGACGCACTGCCTACCGACGTCTGGGATCCGGGCGAGGACTTAATCCCCTTCGGAGGGGAGGGAAGTCAGGCGCTGCAAGAGCGTATGGTAAGCACGCTCGCTAATCTCATGAGCGCCGATGATGTTGAAACCGTCCTGGCGGTAAGCCACGGCAGCGCCAGCCGCCAATTCATCAAAGCCGCCGCCCCAGAGGGCTTCGAACTCCCAGCAAAGCTCCCCAACTGCGCCATCATGATCTTTGATTTTGAGGATTCGCAAGAAGAATGCGACACGTCCCAATGTAAGTTCACCTTGCAGCAGATCATCGATCCTCAACAAAGTCTTTAGCCTGAGCGAGCAGAGTTAAGCAGGCATCAACGTGTCGTCTCCCGAGCTTTGGCTTGACACGCTGAACATCTACAAGGATAACCTTGAGGCCGTCGAGGCGTTCCTGGCCGACGCCCGCGCCATGGGCGACGGTCGCCTCAATGTGGTGCTCACCGGTGCCGGCACCTCCGATTACGTGGGTGAGGTTGTCGTCCTCAACCCCGACCTATCCCTCGTCGAGACCTATCTCGGTGGCGAGAGCGTCTACACTGAGAAGTAGCTGCTGACCTATTTGCGATTTGATGCGAATAATGAGACCCCGATTCGGCTTTATCGAATCGGGGTCTTTGCTGTGGTGTCCAGATAAATCAAAACAGGCCTATTCTGCGACGATGATGCGAGTTGATTCGAGAACCATGGAACGCTGTTTGTCGTTGACATTTGCATCGGTGATGAGTGCGTCCATTTGATCGAGATTGAAGAAGCCGAAGAAGTCCATCTGTCCGATCTTGCTTGAATCGCAGACAAGGTAACGCTTGGCGGCGCGATCGCAAGCGAGCGCCTGTAAGCGTCCTTCCTCAAGGTTAGAGCAGGAGATGGATTGGGCGAGTACGCCGTTGGTGCCGATAAAGCAAGTGTCGATACCGAGCGGGGCGAGAGCATCTTCGGCGATGGGCCCGACGAAAGAACCCGATCGTTTGCGATACTGTCCTCCCAGGGCCCAGATCTCCACATCGTTACGCGTCTGGAGCATGTTCAGCACGATGATGCTGTTTGTGATGACGCGCAGCCGCATGCGCGGCAGCGCACGGGCGATGAGAGCGCAAGTCGAACCGGGTCCGAGGAAGATGGTGTCGCGCTCTCTGATGAGGTTGACAGCGGTGCGTGCGATATGCTCTTTTTCAGGGGAGCGGATTGAGAGCTTTTCAAAAAACGGGACCTCTTCGGCAATGGGGGAGCCGCTTGAAAGTCGGATGCCACCGTACTCGCGGATGACGCCAGCGCGTCGCGAGAGCTCATCGAAGTCTCTTCGAGCGGTCATTTCAGATATACCAAAGATTGTTGCGGCTTGGGCAACAGTGACCATTCCGCGCTGAGCGCACAGCTCAAGTAATTGTTCGTGACGTTCGGGTTTAAGCATGGCTTGCCAATTGGATTATGCGGTAATGACGGAGGTATAGGCGCGGAGGGCCTCGATGGTCCGGGGGTCTGCGTCCTCGTTAATGAATGCCGCGGTCATATCCTCCAGTGTGGTGAAAAGGCAGAAGTCGCGCCTTCCGACTTTTTCAGCATCTACAACAAGATAACGCTCCTGAGCTCGAGAAAGAGCGTCTGAGAGGACCATGGCTGCATCGGGACGAGAGCCAAAGACCTCGTTTCCAAAAATACCGGTTGCCGAGACGTAGGCCTTGGGAGCGGATAGACCGTAGGGGCCGCGGCCGTTGTATGGCATGGTGAAAACTCGCGTGTCGTGACGCATCATGCCACCAACAAAGAATAGATCTATATGTGGATTGTCGGCTAGCAGGTTCAGCACGGGAAGACTGTTGGTGACGACGCGTATGTCCTCCTGGGGCAAATACGAACACATGAGCTCGAGAGTGGAGCCTCCACCGAGAAAGATCGTATCGCCGGCTGAGACGGTTTGGGCGGCGGCTATAGCAGCGGCACGTTTCTGATCAACTTGAAAACGACGTTTCTCCTCATGCGGGGTCAAACGTGAAAGGGCTGTTCCGTGGGCGGAGTGTGGAAGCTGAGCCCCTCCGTGTACGCGCACAAGAAGGCCCTTGTCGGCAAGCTCGGCCAGGTCACGCCTGATGGTCATATCCGAAACAGATAGGGTATTAGATATCTCGTTTACCGATACCGAATGATGTTGATCGAGCAAGTCGAGAATGGCCTGCTGGCGTTCGGATTTCATGAGTGCCGACTCCCTCATCGAGCGTTTGTTCTTATTTCAATGTAAACGAACAACATAAATAAACGCAAACCGTTCACGAAGGCACATTACCTTTCACCGGTCAAAACATAACGCTCACGGAAAAAACCATCAAATAGGAGGTAAATAGAGCTCATTCCAAAAATCATCTCTTGACCAATAAACAAATATAGACGAACATAAACGAACAGAACGAACAGAACGAACAGAACGAACAGAACGAAGAGAATTAATAAGTATGAAAGGACAGAAGATGCGTATCGGTGTCATCCTTGCAAGTCACGGAGAGTTCGCTCAGGCCGCCCTCGGCGCCGTCGAGATGATTGCGGGCAAGCAGCCTGATGTCATCGCTCTTGGTCTCACCGCCGAGAAGAGCCTGGAGTCTTTCGAGTCCGAGATGCGCGAGGCTTACGAGACCCTCAGCGCCGAGTGCGAACTCGTCGTCACCCTATGCGACATCTACGGCGGCACCCCATTCAACGTGACTACCCGCTGCCTGCTCAACGGCATGAACATGGTTGCCTACACTGGCCTGTCCATGCCCGTTGCGGTCGAGCTCCTGCTCACCCGCGATGGCCTCGATTCCGCCGACGCGGTCCGTGCCCAGCTCACTGCCGCTCACGCCGGGGCCCAGCAGGAGATCAAGGCTCCCGCTCCGGCCGTGGAGGCAGACGAGGACGATTTGGACCTCTAGGCTCGTTAGCCCGTCGATTCGAGTGGCGCTCACCCGTATCCCCCGAGTGGGCGCCTCGATCGAGCAGAGCATTCGTAAACGGTACTGAAGGAACGTGCAAACGAAAAGGAGAACATCATGGCACTCAAACTCGTCGACATCGATGACCGCCTGATCCACGGTCAGGTCGCCACCACTTGGATTCCCGACTTCGGCATCGAATCGGCAATCATTGTCTCGGATAAGGTCGCCAACGACCCCGTCCAGAAGTCCGTCGCCGGCCTCGCCGCCCCCGACATCAAGGTCTCCGTCTTCGGTGTCGAGAAGTTCATTGAGGTCCTCAAGAAGACCGAGCTCAAGAAGGCCACGATGGTGCTCTTCACCAACCCCATCGACGCCCTCAAGCTGCACGAGAACGGCTTGCCGTTCGACTACCTGAACGTCTCCGGCATGCGCTTCAACGAGCAGCGTCATCGCCTGCACAAGAACATGTCCGTCACCGCCGAGGAAAAGGCCGCCTTCGAGGAGCTCATTGGCCTCGGCGTCGACTGCTGGATGCAGACCACCACGCGCGATTCCAAGGAGCCCGTGTCCGAGCTCCTCAAGAACTACTAAGTAAGTAACCATCTCCGGGCATGTGAACCCGGGGCGTGCCCATCGGAGGGAACGATGGGCGAATAGGGAAGGAGAGGCTTATGCTTCAGGCACTTCTGCTCGCCATCTGGGCGGGTCTGTGCACTTGGGACCAGTTCGGTCCCCACCTGGGCTTCCGCAAGCCCCTGCTGGCATCCGTCGGCGTCGGCATCATCCTCGGTGACATGACGACCGCCATCATGATCGGCGCGACCATGGAGCTCATGTGGCTCGGCGTCAACAACATCGGCGCTTATGTTCCGCCGGATGTCATCTCCGGCACCATCGTCGGTGCCGCCCTGGGCATCATGGGTTCCACCGACACCGCCAGCGCCATCGCCCTGGCAGTCGCCATCGGCATCCCCACCGCCACCTTGGTTCAGCAGCTGAACATCTTGGTCATGACCACTAACGTCTCGCTTGTCCACGGTGCCGACAAGGCCATCGAGTCCGGTAAGTTCAACGCCGTCAACAAGTTCTTCTGGACCGGCGCCCTGTGCTTCTTCCTGACCCGCGCCGTTCCCGTCTTCATCGCCACGGGCATCGGCTCCTTCGTGATCGAGGACATCATGGCCTTCCTGCAGAACCAGGTTCCGTGGGTCCTCACCGGCTTCTCCACCGCCGGTGGCATGATGCCCGCCGTCGGTCTGGCCATGCTCCTCACCATGATGATGAAGAAGAACATGTGGATCTTCCTGCTGCTCGGCTTTATCATGGCCGCCTTCCTCAACGTCCCGACCGTGGGCATCGCGCTCGCCGCTTGCGCCGCCGCCGGCGTGTGGGACGTCATTACCGAGGGCCAGAAGAATCAACCCGCCCCTGCCGCCGCCTCTGCCGCCGGCTCCGATGATGACGAGGAGTACGATCTCTAATGGGTAAGATCTCCAACTCCACCCTGAACAAGGTCCTGCTGCGCACCCAGGGTTGCCAATTCGCGCACAACTACGAGCGCATGCAGTCGCTGTCCCTGACCTACTGCTTTGCCCCTGTCCTCGAGGAGCTCTACAAGGACGCCCCCAAGGAGGAGCGCGTTAACGCCATGAAGCGCCACCTCGAGTACTTCAACACCCACCCGCTCGCGATCCCCTTCATCCTTGGCATCACCGCCGCCCTGGAGGAGACCACGGATGAGGATCAGAAGGACACCGTCGTCGGCATCAAGACCTCCCTCATGGGTCCCTTCGCCGGCCTTGGTGACTCCCTGCTGAACCTCACCTGGTTCCCGATCGCCGGCTCCATCGGCGCATCTATGTGCGTCGACAACGGCTCCATTGTGGGTCCGCTCGTGATGTTCTTGCTCATCAACCTGCTGTACTGGCCGCTGAAGTACTTCGGCCTGCACAAGGGTTACGAGATGGGCATGGAGCTCGTCGAGAAGGCGGGCGTCCAGGTCTTCGACCGTCTGGGCAACCTCGCCAACGTGCTGGGCGTCATGGTCACCGGCGGCCTGATCGCCACGACCGTTAAGCTCAAGCTTGCCGTGCAGTTCGCCTTCGGTGAGGGTGACCCGCTGGTGCTCCAGGACCAGCTCGATAAGGTGTTGCCCTTCCTGCTGCCTGTCGTTCTGACTTTCATCTGCTATCGCCTGCTCAAGAAGGGCCAGGGCAAGAACTCCGCCCAGATCATCATCGGTCTGATTGTGTTCTCCCTTGTGTTCGCCGCTATCGGTTTCTACTTCCCGGCGTTCAAGATCTTCGCCTAATCGCGAGCTTATCAAAAGGCAAATCGTTTGATGCCCGCGCCCCGCATGCCGGGCGCGGGCCTCGTTGTCTCATGTGCTCTCCATCGTGCGCGATCGGGGTGCGCTCCATTATGCCCATGTGCCTTTGGCGTATCGCCATCTGGCAAATCCAACTATCGAAAGGATGCCAATGAGAACCGTCCTCGTGCTCATGGATACTCTGCGTCGCGACGTCCTGTCGTGCTACAACCCCGCAACCGACGTCCAGACCCCCAATCTCGATGCCTTTGCCGAGCGTTCCTGCGTGTTCGACAACCACTGGATCGGCTCGGCTCCCTGCATGCCTGCCCGCCGCGACATCCTCACCGGTCGCTACAACTTCCTCGAGCGCCCCTGGGGCCCCATCGAGCCCTTCGATGTGACGCTGCCGGCCTGCCTGCGCGCGAACGGCAACTTCTGCCACATCACCACCGACCACTGCCACTACCTACGCACCGGTGGCGAGGGCTACCTCCAGGAGTTCAACACCTGGGATTACTACCGCGGCCAGGAGGGCGACCCGTGGGTCAGCCGCATCGATGAGCCGAATAACATGCCCGAGACCTTCTACGGGCGCGTGCGCGAGCAGTACCAGAAGAACCGTCAGCTCTGGCCCAACGAAGAGGACATGCCGAGCCCCAAGACCTTCCAGTCCGCCTGCGACTGGATCGACGGCAATGCTGGGGCCGACGACTTCTTCCTTATGGTTGAGGCCTTCGACCCGCACGAGCCCTTCGATGTGCCCGACAAGTACATGGAGATGTACGGCGGCACTGGCGAGCTCGACCGCGACTACTTCGAGATTCCTGAGTACAAGCGCGTCTCCGCCACCGACGTCAACAAGGGCGCGGAGGACTACCTGCAGCGCCGCTACAAGGCCCTCGTCACCATGACCGACCGCTGGTTTGGTAGGCTCATCGACAAGCTCGAGGAGCGCGGGATGCTGGACGATACCATGGTCATGGTCACCACCGACCACGGCTATTTCCTGGGCGAGCGCGACTACATGGGCAAAAACTACATGCACCTGTATAACGAGCTCGCGCATCTGCCGTTCATTGTGCACTTCCCGGGTAACGCCCGCGCCGGCGAGCATGCCCGCCAGCTCACTCAGGCAATCGACATCATGCCCACGGTGCTTGAGGCCCACGGCTGCGAGATTCCCGCAGATGTGTGCGGCACCTCCCTCGTGCCGCTCATGACGGATGCTGACGCGCCCACGCGTGGCTACGCCCTGTACGGCGTGCACGCCATGACCGTCAACGTCACCGACGGCCGCTACACCTACTTCCGCGCGCCGGTCGCCGGCAACCAGCCGTGCTTCGAGTACACCGCACTGCCGCACACCATCCGCAAAAAGATGGGTTCGGACTGCCCGGAGGAGATTGAGTGTGGCCGCTACTTCAAACGCACCAAGTACCCGCTGTTCAAGATCCCCTGTAAGAAGCCGGCCCAGATCGAGGGAGCCACGCCGCTCGCCGAGGTCGAGCAGACGATGCTGTTCGACCTTGAGAGTGACTACGGCCAGGTTAATAATCTCGCCGGCAAGGACGACCACGCCGAACAGCGCATGATTGACCTGCTGCTGCGCGGCCTGGAGGAGCATGAGTCCCCGGCCGAGCAAAAGGAGCGCCTGGGCTTGGCCTAAGATTCATGCGGTGATTGTGCGGGCCGGATGCGCCGCCTCGGGTAAGGAGGTGGTTTCCGGCCCGATGAGTGAGGGCTAGCCTGTGCGAAGGGGGGTATGTGCCATGTGCGCGAAGCATATTGGCTTTTTGATAAAACCGGCATCGAGTGCTTGCAACATGCGGTGCAGGTACTGCTTTTACTGCGATGTCGCTGCTCATCGCGAGGAGCGGAGCGCCCGCGTCATGGGCGAAGACGTGGCAAGTGCCATCATCGACCGTGCACTCGCCGTGGCGAGTGATGCGCACATTTCTTTCGCCTTCCAGGGCGGCGAGCCCACCCTGGCCGGCCTTGACTTCTTCCATTCGTTCGTCGCGCGGGTGGAGGAGCGCCGTGAGAACCAGCGGGTGAGCTGGGCGTTGCAGACCAACGGCTACCTGATCGAAGAGGAATGGGCCGAGTTCTTCCGCGAGCACGGGTTCCTCATCGGAGTCTCGGTTGACGCTTATCGCGACCTGCACGATTCGATGCGTCCCGATGCGCACGGTGCCGCTACGTACGCGCGCGTCATGAGCGGCGTTCGCCTGCTGCGCGAGCGCGGCGTGGACGTCAACATACTCTCGGTCCTCACCTCGCAGATGGCGGCGCATCCACAGCGCGTCTTCTCCTTCATCAAGCAGGAGAAGATCACCCATATCCAGTTCATCCCGTGCCTGCCGGGCCTCGACGATGAGCGGGACACGTTCTCGCTCGACCCGCGTGCCTTCTCCTCGTTCTACCGCCGCTTGTTCGACTTGTGGTGGCGCGAGCTCGGTGCTGGGCGCTATGTGAGCATCTGGCTGTTCGAGAACGTCATGCAGATGGCGCTCGGGCAGTTTCCGTCGCAGTGCGGTATGCTCGGCCGCTGCGCTCCGCAGTTCGTGGTGGAAAGCGACGGTTCGGTGTATCCGTGCGACTTCTATGCGCTGGATGAGTACCGCGTGGGCGATATTCGCGTCGATTCCCTTGAGGCAATGGCGACCTGTGAGACCATGCGCATGTTTTTGAACGAGCCGCGTCGCGATTGCGCGCGGTGCGCCGATTGCCCCTTTGAGGGCATTTGCCATCGCAACTGCAAGCGCCTGAACATCGCCTATTACGATGCGGGCTACTGCGGGCTGCGTGAGTTTTTGGAGTACGCCTATCCCGGCCTGCAGCGCGTGGCTCGCATGTTCACGCGGCGCTGATCCTGCCCGGGTTTTGCCTCGTCGTAGTTGTGTGGGGCTCTGCGCCCCTCCCGCCTTGACCACTCAATCTTCATCCCGTTCCCGTGAGTTTGGAGTTCCCTATGCCCCAGCAACCCAACGTTCTCCTTATCATGTGCGACCAGATGCGCGGCGACTGCCTGGGTATCGACGGCCATCCGGACGTGCAGACGCCCTACTTGGACACGCTCGCCGCCGACGGCATGCTGTTCGAGAACGCCTACTCCGCCTGCCCGAGTTGCATCCCGGCGCGCGCCGCCCTCTTTTGCGGCAAGACGCCCGCGGGCACGGGCCGCGTGGGTTACCAGGACGGTATCGCGTGGGAGTACGACCATATGCTCGCGCAGGAGATGCGCGACGGCGGCTACCAGACCGCCGTGGTAGGCAAGATGCACGTGCATCCGCCGCGTTTGGGCTGCGGCTTCGAGCACATGCGCCTGCATGACGGCTACATCGGCCACTACCGCAAGGCGAACCTGCCGTACTGGATGCACCAGAACGTCTCCGACGACTACATGCGCTTCCTCAAAAATGAACTGGGCGAATTCGCCGACGTGAACGGTTCGGGCGTTGAGAACAACTCCTGGATCACCCATCCCTGGGCCTACGAGGAGCGCCTGCACCCCACCAACTGGGTGGTGGACGAGTCCATCCGCTTTTTGGAGACCCGCGATCGCACGCGCCCGTTCTTCCTCATGACGAGCTTCGTGCGGCCCCACCCGCCCTTCGACGCGCCGCAGACCTACTTCGATCTGTACCGCGACATGGAGCTGCGCGCGCCTGCCGCTGGCGATTGGGATGACGCCGATGCCACCGAGCGCGATGGCATGATCTTGGACAGCGTGCACGGCTGCCGCGACGCCGAGCTGCGCCGCGAGGCCATGGCGGGCTATTATGCCTGCATCACACATATGGACCACCAGATCGGCCGGCTCATCACGGCGCTCGAGAACGACGAGACCTACCACGACACCGTGATCGTGTTCTGCTCCGACCACGGCGAGATGCTCTTTGACCACAGTCTCTTTCGCAAGGTGTTGCCCTACGAGGGCTCCGCGCGCATCCCCTTCATCGTGCACGTGGGCAAAAACGTCGATGTGCCGGGCGGCGAGCGCGTTCGCGGCGTGAGCGAGAGCACGGTGGAACTCATGGACCTTATGCCCACCATCCTCGAGGCGTGCGACCTGCCCGTGCCCGAGGGCGTGGAGGGCGCCTCGCTCATGGGCGAGCTTACCGGCGCCGCGCCGCTGAACCGTGCATACCTGCACGGCGAGCACAGCGGCAGCCGCGAGCAGTCCAACCAGTGGATCGTGACCCCGCATGACAAGTACATCTGGTTCACACGGACCGGGGTGGAGCAGTATTTCGACCTGGACGCCGATCCGCGTGAGGAGCACGACCTCATCGACGCTCCGGAGCGCGCCGCGCGCATCGCCGTGCTCCGTGCCTGCCTGATTGAGGAGCTCGCTGGTCGCGAAGAGGGATATGTTCGTGACGGCGAGTTGGTGGCGGGACGTGCGCCCGCCGTTATGCTTGAGCGCCCCCGGCCCTCGCGCCTCCAACGTTAAGAGAAAGGCCTATCCATGGATATGAAGACGATCGGCATTGTGGTCGTAGTGGTTGCGGTCGGGTTCACCATTTACATGGAGGTCCAAAAGCGCACAACCTTCGCCAAGCTCGAGGCGTACCTGCGCGAGGGCGACCTCAACAACTACCTCAAGGTCCTGAACCGCCCGCTCACTAGCGTGCTGTACCCCAAGTACAACGTGCTTTTCATGCGCTTGAACGCAGCTCTTGCCATGGATGACGTCGAGGCATCCGAGCGCATCATCCGCGAGATGGGTTCGCTCAAGATGAGCGAGGAGCAGACACTCGCGCTGGCGGCAAAGGCGTTCTCCTTCTACGTGGAGATCGGGGATGAGCCCCACGCACGCGAGGTGCTCTCCTACCTCGAGGAGCACAGTGATCGCGAGGCTGCGCGTGCCGACCGTCGCACCTATGACGTCTTCCTCAAGGGCTCGTATGCCTATATCGACGAGATGGAGCGCGCGTTGTCGGAGGCGGCTGGCATGGAAGAGGCCCTGCTCTGCCAGATGCTCTCGGTTCAGTACGAGAACAAGGGTGACGAGGGGCGCGCCGCGTCCTATTGCGAGCGCGCTGAGCGGACGCTCGCAGCAGCCATGCCTGACAAGTAGGGAAGAGTCTAGGCGCTTCATATGCTAGCAATCGTATTCGCCATTGCGTTTTTCGCCTCTACCATCAGTGCCATCTGCGGTGTCGGCGGGGCATCATCATTAAGCCCGTGATGGACGCCGTGGGTGTCGCCGACGTGGCGACCATCAACTTCCTGTCCGGATGCACCGCGAGGACAACATCGGGCACTTCGCCATGAGCGTTTCCACCGCGCTGCTGCTCGACGTCGTCTACGCGTGCATCTTCAACCAGGATTACTTCGCTAACTACTAGCGGCGTGTCGAGACGGTGCGCGGGCCATTGATGGACTCGGCAGGCAGATTGGCGGGGACGCCTAGCCCTTGGCGCAACGGTGCTCCGCATGAGCGGCGTAAATAGGGACATATCGCGCAGCAGCGTTCGAGATATGTAAAAGTCCACAACCATACGCTGCGGTTTTGAATGATACGAACGCTTGCAATTCGTTGCATAGGGTGTTGCTCGATCGATAGGAGCTTGTTCGGATGGGTCCTCAATACATCTTGGTCTTCGCGGTATGCTTCCTGGCGTCGCTTCTGGGGCCGCTCTGTGGCATCGGCGGCGGCGTGATCATCAAGCCCGTGGTCGACGCGATGAACGTCATGAGCGTGAGCACGGTGAGCTTCCTCTCGAGCATGTCGGTGCTCATCATGTCGCTCTCCACGCTCGCGCAGAACGCGGCGAGCGGGCAGTCTGATATCGACGCGCGGGCGATGTCGCCCATCGCCGTCAGCTCCGCGGTGGGCGGCGTGATCGGCAAGATGTTGTTCAACCGGCTGGGGTCCGTGTTCCCCGACGCCGAGCTCGTCGGCGCGGTCCAGGCCGCCGTGCTCATCGTGCTCGCCGTCCTCGTGCTGGCCTACACGCTCAACAAGGCGCGCATCAAGGGCCTCAAGCTCGAGAATGCGTGGGCGCAGGCGCTCATAGGGTTCTGCGCCGGGGCGTGCTGGTCCTTCCTCGGCATCGGCGGCGGCCCCTTCAACCTGGCCATCCTCGTCTTCTTCTTCGCCATGGAGAGCAAGCCCGCCGCGCAGGCGTCGCTGTTCATCATCGCGTTCTCGCAGACGGCGAGCCTCATCTACACGCTGGCCACGGGCAGCGTGCCCGCGTTCCTCCCCGTGGTCCTGCTGGGCATGGCGGCGATGGCGGTGCTTGGGTCGGTCGTGGGGCGCCGCCTGCTGCGCCGGATGGACTCGGCGGCGGTCGATAAGCTCTACGTGTTCGCCCTCGTGCTCATCATCGTGATCTGCACGTACAATTTCATCCGGTTCTCGGTGCTCTAGTTCTTCGCCCCGAAACGGGATGCCGCGATAATGGAGCTGGAGCGCGGGCCTTCCTCTTCTGCCTTGAGGAGGTCGCCGTGTCCCGCTCGTCTCATGAGCGCCGATGGTGTTGAAGTCCTCTTGGCAATAAGTCGCGGCAGCGTCAGCCGCCAATTCAAAAAAGCCACAGGCGGAAGGCAAACCGCTTCAAAGCAAATTCACCCTCCAGCAAATAGTGGACCCCCAACAAAGTCATTAGCCTGAACGAGCAGAGTTAAGCAGACATCAACGTGTCGTCTCCCGAGCTTGGCAGAGGGGCGGCGAAATATATTAAGTTTGTCGCGAGTTCCGCACGCAAAGGAAAGCACTTAATGTGCTTTCCGTCTTGCGCAGGACTGTAGAGCAGCAAACTCAACCCGCGCCAGCCGGCCCCGGAGACCCTCCCGGAGGGACCGAAAAACTTTTTCAAAAAAGTTGTTGCGCGGCGGACAGACTTCTGTGTATACTAATCCCCGCAGCGCACGCGAGCGGAAACAAACGCGAACGACTGCCTGGGGAGTTAGCTCAGTTTGGTTAGAGCGCCGGCCTGTCACGTCGGAGGTCGCGGGTTCGAGCCCCGTACTTCCCGCCAACGCAATTAAAGCCACGTCTTCGGACGTGGCTTTTTGCGTTTAATAGGCCCTCGATCTTATATGCCTCTTTATCCAAATCACCGCATTCGCAACGAGCGAGCCGGCCTCTACTGATATATGTGTTCAAACAGGGGGTTTTGTTGCGCAACATCTGTTCAATGAAGCAGGGGGTTCGGTTATACTAAATTGCACTTTAAGCCGTACCTGATTCAGCTAGTCTTCAAGTGCGGCATTCAGTGAACACCCATTTTATAATTTGGTTGTTCAGGCGGTCATTTGGCGTCTCGACACAAGCTCGGCCCCGGAGCTCGTTCGAGCTGTTCGTATTCCTTGAAAGGGGAAAAATGGACATATCGAGGAAGACTGATTACGCCCTTCGTATGCTGGCGATGCTTGCTGAGGATCCGGAGTGTTTGCTTTCTGTTCGCACCGCTGCCGAAGAGGTCAATGTCCCGTATTCGTTTGCCCGCTCGATTCAGCACGGTTTGGTCCAGGCCGGTATTGTGGAGAGCCTGCGTGGCGTCCACGGTGGCATGCGTCTCAAGGTTAGTCCGGACGACGTCACTATCCGCCAGGTCGTCGAGGCCGTTCAGGGTCCTATGGTTATGAACGATTGCACCGCGCCCGATGGTGACTGTGCGCGCATGGGCGCGTGCTGCTATCATCCCCTGTGGGCCGGAGCCCAGGCGTTGATGCGCGACTACCTCGATTCCGTTTCGCTCGGCGACATCGTCGCTCACCGCCAGTTCCCAGCCGTCGATCCCAAGTTCGCCGACCGCGAAGCGTTTCCCGAGTACGCCACCTGCGCGTGCGCTTACCGGGAGGAATAGCGCCGCATAAGGAGCATAGCCATGATTCAGGACCCCTTTCGTTCGATGATTCGTTCGGAAGGGGTCCTGCGTTATCGCGACCTTCCGTGGCGCCGTACACGCGATCCGTACATCATTTGGCTTTCTGAGGTTATGTTGCAGCAAACACAGGTGCCGCGCGTGGAGGCGCGCATGCCGGTGTGGCTCGATCGTTTTCCGACTGTGCAGGCGCTTGCCCAGGCCGCGCCTTCCGATGTTTTGGACGCTTGGCAGGGCATGGGCTACAACCGACGCGCTCTGGCGCTTCATGGGGCCGCTCAACGGGTCGTAGAGGATTGGGGCGGGGAGTTTCCGCGCGAGACGCGTGACCTGGTCGCCCTGCCTGGTATTGGCCCGGCAACGGCGCAGGGTATCCGGTCGTTTGCGTTTGATCTTCCAGGTGTGTATCTGGAGACCAACGTGCGCACGGTCTTTTTGCATCATTTCTTTCCCGATGTACCGGCTGTTCCCGATCGCGAGCTGGTGCCGCTGATCCAGGCTGCTTGTCCGGCGGCTCCCGGTGCGTCGGCGGACGAGATTGCGCCCTTTGCCGCGCCTCAAGACGATGCCGACACGCCACGCGCGTGGTATTACGCGTTGCTAGATTACGGTGCATATCTAAAAAAGACGTTGCCCAATCCGTCCAGGCGCTCGGCGGGCTATAGTCGTCAGTCCAAGTTTGAGGGCTCGCGTCGCCAAAAGCGCGCGCATATCGTGCGTATGTTGCTGGCAGCGCGCGATGGCCAGCCGGCGGGGATTACGGTTGATGAAGCTGTTGCAGGCGTTAACGAGATGGAGACGGCAGCCGGCCGAGATTCGGTCGAGCGCGAGCTGGTCGCAAGTATTCTTGCCGATCTGGAGCGTGAGGGCTTTTGCCGAGCCGAGGGCGATCGCTGGCTGAGCATCTAGCCTGTGCAAATCTGAAGAACAGGATTGTAAGGTTTAGATTTCCGGCATGAGGGCATCCTAAAGACAGGGCCGCTCGAAGCCTACGGGCGGCATGCGTTGAAGGGAAGTACACCTATGGATTTTGAGAGCTCCCAAACCAAGAAGAACCTCGAGACCGCTTTTGCCGGTGAGTCCCAGGCACACACCAAGTATCGCTACTATGCATCCAAGGCCAAAAAGGACGGCTACGTTCAGATCTCGAATATTTTTGCCGAGACGGCGGGCAACGAGTCCGAGCACGCCAAGCTGTGGTTTAAGTATCTGCACGACGGCGCCGTCCCCGATACCCTGGACAATCTGCGTGATGCCGCTGCGGGCGAGAACTACGAGTGGACCACGATGTACGACGAGTTCGCCAAGACCGCCGAGGAGGAGGGTTTTGCCGAGATCGCTGAGAAGTTCCGTGGCGTCGCCGCCGTCGAGAAGGCCCACGAGGAGCGCTACAACAAACTCGTCGAGCGCATCGAGTCGGGCGAGGTGTTTGAGCGCGAGGGCGTAAAGGTGTGGAAGTGCCTGAACTGCGGGCACCTGCACGTTGGTGCTGAGGCGCCTGAGGTGTGCCCGGTGTGTAACCACCCGAAGGCGTACTTTGAGGAGCAGGTGGTGAACTACTAGCGCTTGGCGCTAGCGTGAGCTGGGCCGGGAGGGCCGGACTACCTTCCCTCCTCGCTCACGGCTTCGCAGGGTCGCGTTGAGGGAAGGTAGTCCGGCCCTCCCGGCCCGCTTTGGGTCGTCGCGTGCTCGCTACAGAAAAGCTGATAAAAAAGTTTGTGTGCCGCCCCTTATGGGGCGGCACGTTTTTGTGGGGGCCGGTTGGGGCGGTGACGTTGCTTAGAGGGTACACTGGGTAGCGTTGGCTATTCGTTTCCTCTTGTGAGGTGTTGGTTATGGGTAAGAAGTCTCGGGCTCGGGTTGCTGCGGCGGGAACTCGCAAGGATCCTGGTCGTCGGGTTGCCGAGGGTGAAAAGGCCAATCGTGCTGAGAAGGGCAAGAAGGTCGGTGCGCATGCTCATCCTGAGTGGGCGCCCCATTTGAATTCGGCTAGTGAGGACTTGACCGCCAAGCTGTTTACGATGGTCGAGGTCATCTTGGGCGTGGTACCTGTGGTGGTCATTGGCCTGTTCCTGGCCTCTAAGGATGCCACGAGCGTGGATAAGCTCACCGAGGTCTTTTCGCAGGAGCCCTCGATGGTGGTCACGTTTATTTCTGCGTGCCTGCAGCCGTTTGTGGCGTACATGCTGTACATGATTTATCGCAAATACTGCGAGGGCGATGCGGGCTTTGCCGCCGGCAACCTGATCGGTCTTTTGTGCTCCGAGATCCTACTGCTCAATATCCCGGGCGTCATCGGTATGGGCATCTTGCTGTGGCGTGTTTGGCGCAACGTTGCCCCGCACTTTGAGAGTTGGCTGTTTGAGCGCCGCGTAATGGGCGTGCTGGCAGACATCGCCGGGTCGCTCGTGATTCTCGTCTTGGCATTTATGTGCGCCACCGCCGCCCGCGGTCTCGCGGGCATGTAGTCTGTTCTCACCGACCACGGGGCGCAGGGCGGGGAAACCTTCCCCTCTCGCTCACGGCTTCGCAGGGTCGCGCGAGGCAAAGGTTTCCCCGCCCTGCGCCCCGGCGTTGAGTCGTCGCATGCTCGTTACAGAAAAGCTGATAATAAGTTTGTGTGCCGCCCCTTTGGGGCGGCACTTTTTGTGTGGGGTCCCGGTCTCCACAATTTTCGTCAAGCTATTGGTTAGATTTTGGTCAGTTGGCGTAAGGGTGGAAGGCCAAAAGATTGTTGGCGAAAAAAGCTCAGAGAAAGTGCTGGTAGGGGAGTTGTTGAGCTTTTCGACAGCTTTTGAGCAGAAGAAACTTTGTGGCTATTGCCGGCGATTGCGTTGTCGCGGTCATGGCGGTGCGGGATGCTGGTCGTAAGCGTCGAATGCTCCGATTTTGGAGGCCAGCATGGATCTGTTTCTTGAGACTCCGCAGCAACAAGCTGAGCGCATGCTGCGTCAGCAGCAACGACTCATGGAGATGCAAATGCAAGGGGCGGCAGCCCAGCCCTTTGCGCAAAATGTCGTGCCCGCTGCTGTACCTGCAGCTGTGCCCGGGTGCGAATCGGCATCAGAGGCCTATTCCGTACAGCAAGATTCATATGCGCAGGAGCTCGCGTTCGACAAGCGTCGTGCGCGTCGTCGCCGCGTGGGCCAGCGCCTGCGCACATTGGCGATGATCGTGCTCATTCCGCTAGGACTTGCGGCGATTTTCTTGGTCTCGTATGCGCTCACCTGCATCCTCAACGGTGCTTCGCCCAGCGAAGTGCTCCAACATCTGTCAGCCCTCGGCCAGCGCCTAGGCGATGTCATAACAACAATCCGCGCCGGCTGGGAGAGTTAGCGTTTGTCACATTAGGACTTCTAGGGTGTAGGGATTATCGCCACGAGTGGAATCCTTGCATCCTGTGGGTCCTGTCGTGCGACTGAATAGTATTATTGAAGATGAATAATAATAGGATTTGTTATGTATAAGCAGGATTTAGAACAGACTCTTTTGGGCATTGACGAAGAGGCGGAGCTGGAAATAGGTCCAAGAGACGACAGGCCGAACGTTGTATTGGTGGGAGGAAGCGCCTTCATGCTAAACGATGTGACGAATCGTTCGGTTACACATGACATTGATGTGTTTGAGGCAGATAGGTGCCTCCGCGAGATCATAGCTCGATACCCCGAGGTGAATGGTATGGCGGTGGCATATTGTAATCAGATGCCGTTCAATTACGAAGATCGTTTGATTCCCTTGGATATTGGGGCGCGTTTTATCAGGTACTTTACGCCATCCTTGGAGGACCTGGCGGTAATGAAGCTCTATGCCTGTCGTCCGAACGACATCATCGATCTTCATAGTCAGGCATTCGTCGACCGACTTGATTGGGGGTTGCTCGAACGGCTTATATTCGACGAGGGAGAGGCGCTGGCGTCGTCGCCTTCGGAGCGGAGTTATCAAGAGATGGTCTGTGCATACAGGCAATACAAAAAGGAGGTGCTCGGTTGAATCTGACCTTTGAGGGATTCTTAAAAGGCTATTGCCGAGAGCTATCCGGACAGCGGTCGCTGAGTTTTAGAAAATTGGTTGAGCAGGCGACGACGGATGCGCCGCGCGTGGCGGAGCCTCTGTTTTTGCTCGCTTTGGCGCAAGGAAAAGCCGAATACGTTCTGGGTTTATCCGAGGGCTCGTGGATGGAACGGGATTACCGTGACGTTTTATCCTTGTACGGTCAAGCGGGTAGCATGGCGTCTCTATGCGCCAAAAGTGAGCTCCCAAATCGTTATGCCAACGTTTGGCGTGCGTATAGAGCGGTGAAGGAAAAGCCGGCGGCCGATAGAAGGGTGAACGCCCTGATGAGAAAGAAAACGCTGGAAGCATTGGAGGAATCGGGTGTAACGCGCTATGGCCTCTGCCGTGCTCTGCGCCTGAATAAAGGAAACGTATACGCATACTTGGCCGGCGATGACTCAAAGGTGAGCAGGAAAACGGCGCGCCGCATTATGGAATATGCGGAGGAGAGGGGCACCCAAGAAGGGGCCGGGCGCCCGGTGTGTGTGGCGGGGTAAGATTGATCGCGGTTTTGATTGGTGCTCGATTGGGTTTGTTGGGCGGAGATTATGTCTGCTATTGATATTGTGCTTGTTGCGATCGCCTTGGTGGCGGTGGGGGTTGCTGCGGCTTGCGCCCTTCAGCTCAAGAGCCTGCGTGCCGAGTTGCGGGAGCGTGGCGACGGTGGCGCGGAAACGCTGGCAGCACTCGAGCAGGCCAACAACGCGCTCGATGCCCTGAACGTCGCGCTGGCCGAAACCCGCCGCACGGCCAATGCCATCGCGCAGCAGCAGACGACCGATGCGGCCGTGGAGCAGCAACGTTACCTGACCATCGCACGCGAGTTCTCGCAAGCTGGTGACCGGATGGATGACCTGCGCCGCGAGACGGCCCAACAGCTCGGCGCCAATCGCGAGGGCATCGAGCATCGCCTGGACAAGGTGCGCGAGACGGTCGATGCTCAGCTGGGCGCCATCCGCAAAGACAACAACGTGCAGCTCGATCAGATGCGCGCGACGGTGGACGAGAAGCTCTCCCGCACGCTCAACGACCGACTGTCGGCATCGTTTAAGCAGGTGAGCGACCAGCTCGAGGCCGTGTATAAGGGTCTGGGCGATATGCAATCTATCGCCACCGGCGTAGGCGACCTCAAGCGTGTGCTGGGCAATGTAAAAGCGCGCGGCATTTTGGGCGAGGTGCAGCTGGGTGCAATTCTGGCGGACATCCTTACACCCGACCAGTATCTGGAAAACGTCGCCACCAAGCCCGGTGCCTCGGAGCGCGTTGAGTTTGCCGTCAAGCTGCCGGTAGACGAGGGCGATCCCGTGCTGCTGCCGATCGATTCCAAATTCCCGGGCGACGCGTACGAGCATCTGATCGACGCCCAGGAGTCGGGCGATGCGGAGGCCGTTGCCGCAGCGCGCAAGACGCTCGATATGATGGTGAAACGCGAGGCAAAGGACATCTGCGAAAAGTACCTGAGTGTGCCGGCAACGACCAACTTTGGCATCATGTTCGTGCCGTTTGAAGGACTGTACGCCGAGGTCGTCAGCCGCCCCGGGCTTATCGAGACCCTGGGCCGCGACTATCACGTCAACGTAGCCGGTCCCAGCACCATGGCGGCCATCCTCAACAGTCTGCAGATGAGCTATCAGACGTTTAAGTTGCAAAAACGTACCGACGACGTGCTGCGCGTGCTCTCCGCCGTCAAGGCCGAGCTGCCGCGCTATCAAAAGGCGCTGCGCCGCGCCCAGCAGCAGATCGAGACCGCGGGCAAAACGGTCGAGGGCATCATCACCACGCGCACCAACGTCATGGAGCGCAAGCTCAAGGATATCGATGCGCTGGAAGACGCCGAGGAGGCCGACGAGATCTTGGGACTCACGTCTGCGGAGCTGCTCGCAGACCAAAAAGACGAGGACTAGCTGCATCTGACGGCGGGGCGCCTGCGCAAGCGCGGGACGCGGGCGCTTTTCGCGTCGCACTTGCCTGAAGTGCGCTTTAGTGTGCAACAATGGCGTTTCGCCCTATCAGACGCGAAAGGAAGCCCATGTCTCAGAGAAACACCAGTCCGCTCAAACGCTCCACCGTGCGCCGCACGCTGCAGCGCTTTTGGGACGTCACGCGCACGCAGCCACTGATCGTCTTTCTCTCGGTGTTCTCGTCGGCGGGCTACATCTTTTTGCTCACGTTTGCCAACACCTACGTGATGGCCCTCATCGTCGACCGCGTCCAAGCGGGTCCCGTGGCGGGCGACCAAGTATTCGAGGTCTTTGGTCCCTACATTCTGGCGCTCGTGCTCGTTAACCTAGTGGGCCAGATCCTCTCCAAGCTGCAGGACTACACCGTCTACAAGCTCGAGATTGCGGGTAACTATCACTTGGCGCGCCTGTGCTTCGACACGCTCTCCAATCAATCCATGACATTTCACACCAGCCGCTTTGGCGGATCGCTCGTGAGCCAGACGAGTCGTTTTATGAGCGGCTATACGGGGCTGGTAGACGTGACGGTGTATTCGCTCATTCCCACCATCACCTCGGTTGTCTGCACGGTGGCGGCGCTCGCTCCGGTGGTGCCGACGTTTACCGTGATCCTGGTGGGCATTATGGTCGTCTACATCGCGTTTGTCTGGCTTATGTACAAGCGCATCATGCCGCTTTCGGCCGCGACGTCTGCCGCGCAGAACAAATTGTCGGGCGTGCTGTCCGACGCGGTCACGAATATCCTGGCCGTCAAGACCTGTGGGCGCGAGGACTTTGAGCGCGACCTGTTCGATACCGCCGACCGCGCCGCGCGCGACGCCGAGACGGTTTCGATGCACGCCATGATGCAGCGCAACTTTACGACCTCGGGCCTTATCGTCATCACTATGGCCGTGGTGAGCGTGTTCGTCGCGGGCGGCAACGCGTGGTTTGGCATCTCTGCCGGTGCGCTCGTCATGATCTTTACCTATACGTACAACCTCACCATGCGTCTGAACTACGTAAGCTCCATGATGCAGCGCATCAACCGCGCGCTGGGCGATGCGGCCGAGATGACGCGCGTGCTGGACGAGCCGCGTCTGGTGGCAGACGACGAGAACGCCCCCGAGCTTAAGGTGGGCGAGGGCGCGATTGATTTTGAGCACTTGAGCTTTGCATACCGTGATGCCGCGGCGGGCGAGAGCGTGTTCGACGACCTGACGCTCCATGTGGCGTCGGGTCAGCGCGTGGGCCTGGTGGGCAAATCGGGCTCGGGCAAAACGACGCTTACCAAGCTGTTGCTGCGCCTGGACGACGTACAGGGCGGTCGCGTGCTCGTGGACGGCCAAGACGTCTCGCGCTGCACGCAGCAGAGTCTGCGCCGCCAGGTTGCCTACGTGCCGCAGGAGGCGCTGCTGTTCCATCGCTCCATTCGCGAGAATATCGCCTACGGACGCCCCGACGCCACCGACGAGCAGATCCGCGAGGCCGCGCGCCTGGCAAATGCGACCGAGTTTATCGACCGCCTACCAAACGGCTTTGACACCATGGTGGGCGAGCGCGGCGTCAAGCTTTCGGGCGGCCAACGTCAGCGCGTGGCCATCGCCCGCGCTATCCTGACCGACGCGCCGATCCTGGCGCTCGACGAGGCGACGTCTGCCCTCGACAGCGAGTCCGAGGCGCTGGTGCAGGAGGCGCTCGAGAACCTGATGCGCGGTCGCACCTCCATTGTGGTGGCGCATCGCCTGTCCACCGTGGCGGCGCTCGATCGCATCGTGGTGCTGGCGGACGGCGAGATTGTCGAGGACGGTACGCATGCGCAGCTTGTCGAGGCGGGCGGCGAGTATGCGAGCCTGTGGGGCCGCCAGACCGGCGCATTTTTGGAGGCGTAAAGACTCCATACGTGGGACAATCGTGCCCATAGGTTTGTTATGCCGCTGAGCCGAGGAGTTGCTATGCCACGCGAGACCAATGCCGCCAAACGCGAGCGCGCCGTTGAGGTGTGCGAGCGCCTCAACCGTCGCTATGGCCCGGTCGAGTGCTTTTTGGACCACGAGAATCCCTTTAGGCTGCTCATCGCGGTGCTGCTCTCGGCGCAGACGACCGACGCGCAGGTCAACAAGGTGACGCCGAAGCTGTTTGCCCAGTGGCCCACGCCCGAGGCCATGGCGGGGGCGAGCGTGGCCGATGTGGCCGATACCATTAAGTCGCTCGGCTTTTATAAGAGCAAGGCCAAGCACGCCGTGGAGGCCGCGCAGATGATCGTTGCCGATTACGGTGGCGAGGTGCCGGCCGACATGAAGGAGCTCGTCAAGCTGCCGGGCGTTGGCCGCAAGACGGCGAACATCGTGCTCAACGTGGGGTTTGGCATTGTCGAGGGCATCGCGGTCGATACGCACGTCAACCGCATCGCGCACCGCCTGATGCTGAGTCCCAAGACGCATGCCAAGGAACCGCTCAAGACCGAGCAAGACCTGCTCAAGATTCTGCCGCACGAGTTTTGGGAATCGGTCAACCACCAGTGGATTACCTTTGGCCGCGAGATCTGCGACGCCCGCAAGCCTAAGTGCGACGAGTGCCCGCTGGCAGACCTTTGCCCCAGCATGCGCGTTTTGGGGTAGCTGTTTGGCGTGCGCTGGCGTGCCCACCTCATGCGCTACCATGACAGGCAATGAAATCCGCCGCATACCCGCCGAGCTTGCCCCGGCGGGCTTTTGGCGTTGCAATGCCGGAGGAACAGCATGCTCATTCACCGTATAGCCGCGCAGCTCTACACTGCCGAGGCCCTGCAGACCGTCGAGGCCGGACTCGATGCCGGTGAGGACGTGACGCTGGCCGTGTCACAGTCGGGCCGTACGCTTATGGCGGCCGCCCAGTTTGCGCGCCGCCCGCGCCCCACGGTCTACATTGTGAGTGGCGAGGATGCGGCCGATCGCGCCGCGCGCAGCCTTGCCGCCTATGTGGGCCTGGCGCATGTGTGTCGCTTTCCCGAGCGTAAGGACTACCCCTGGCGCGAGCAGGCACCCGACGACGCCGTGGTAGCCCAGCGCTGCGAGGCTCTGGGGCGCATCGTGCGCGGCGACAGCTGCATTATGGTTGCCTCGGCCCGTGCGCTGCTGCGCTGCGTGCCGCCGGTCGAGAGTCGCTATTGGGAGTCCACCACTTTTGCGGTGGGCGAGGAGATTCCTTTTGACGAGGTGCCGCAGCGCCTGGTGGGCATGGGCTACACCAATGCCGGCGCCGCCGACGCGCCCGGTCTGTTCCGCGTGCACGGCGACACCGTCGAGGTGTTTCCCGCACAGGAAAAGGCGCCCGTGCGCATCGAGTTCTTTGGCGACGAGATTGACCGCATCCGCCGCATGGTGAGCTCCACGGGCCAAACCATCGGCAACGAGGACAGCATCGAGATCTTCCCCTGCCGTGAGCTGGCGCTTACCGACGACGCCGTCCACAACATGCACGTGGCGCTCTACCGCGCCAGCCAGGACGACAGCAAGCTGGCGGCGCTGCTCGAGATGGTGGATGCACGTATCGTCACGCCCGAGCTCGACCGCTTTTTGCCGGTGATGTACGGCCAGACCGTGAGCCCGTTGGCGCACGTGAGCGGCAAGGCACTCGTGGTTTTGTCCGAGCCGCGCTCGCTGTTCGACGACTGCCTGCGTGCCTACGAGGATATCGAGGCCCGTGCCGGCGAGGCGGGGATTGACCGCCTGGACGGTCTGTACGTGCGCGCTCAACAGCTCGATTTTGGTGCCCAGCAGCGCCTGAACTACGTGAGCCTCATTCGTGCCGGCGGTGCGGTGACGGCCGAGCTCAAGATTGAGCAGCCTGCCATCGCGGGCTCGGACAACCGTTTTATGACGCGCATCCAGGAGGTCGTGGGCAAGCGCTATGCCTGCGTGTTTGCCATTCCCGACCGCGGCGCGCGTGAGTCGATGGAGCTCACCTTTGGCGACGAGGGCATTACCTTTGAGGAATCGCTGACCGCGGCGCCCGAAAATGCCGGCGCTATCGGCGATCGCGTGCGCGTGGCAGCGGCGGATTCCGCCGACCGTGCCGCACGCCAGGAGGCCCACGCTTCCATTCGCGAGCGTAAGGCCGACGCACTCAACGCCCGCTCGCTCGAGGCGGGTGCCGCCCAGGCTGCCGCCGGTGCCGCCGTGCCCACCATCTCGCGCGGACGCGTGACCTTTGTCGATGCTGCCTTGCCGCAGGGCGTGGTGGTGCCCGATGCCAACCTGGCCGTGTTCTCGATCGCCGACCTCAACGCCCGCATGGACGCCAACCGCGCGCGCAGCCGCCGCAAGGTTGACATTACGCAGATCACCTTCCCGTTTAAGCCGGGCGACTACGTGGTGCACGCCACTCACGGCATCGCGCTCTTTAGCGAGATCGCGCGCCAAGAAGTGGGCGGCAAGGAGCGCGACTACTTTTTGCTGGAATATGCCGACGGCGACAAGCTCTACGTGCCGCTTGAGCAGGTCGACCGCATCACACGCTATGTTGGCCCCGACGGCGACAAGCCGCGCCTGACCAGGCTCAACACCGCCGACTGGACGCGCGCCACCAACAAGGCGCGCAAAAACGCCAAAAAGCTGGCGTTCGACCTGGTCGATCTGTATACGCGCCGCTCGTCGATTACCGGTATCGCCTGCCCGCCCGACACGCCCGAGCAGATCGAGATGGAGGAGAGCTTTCCTTACGACGAGACGCGCGACCAGCTGGAGGCCATCGCCGACATCAAGGCTGATATGGAGGCGCCCAAGCCCATGGACCGCCTGCTGTGCGGCGACGTGGGCTTTGGCAAGACCGAGGTCGCCCTGCGCGCGGCGTTTAAGTGCGTGGACTCCGGTCGCCAGGTCATGGTGCTCTGCCCCACGACCATTCTGGCCCAGCAGCACTACGAGACGTTCTTTGAGCGTTTTGCCCCGTTTGGCCTTGAGGTCGAGGTGCTCAGCCGCTTCCGCACGCCGGCACAGCAGAAGCGCGCGCTCAAGGCGTTTGCCGAGGGCACGATCGATGTGCTCATCGGCACCCACCGTCTGCTTTCGGCCGATGTGAACCCCAAGAACCTGGGCCTGGTGATCATCGACGAGGAACAGCGCTTTGGCGTGCAGCACAAGGAACAGCTCAAGAACCTGCGCGAGCAGATTGACGTGCTCACGCTTTCGGCAACGCCGATTCCGCGAACCATGCAGATGGCCACGAGCGGCGTGCGCGACATGAGCCTGATCACGACGCCGCCCACCGGGCGTCGCCCCGTGATCGTGCACGTGGGGGAGTACGACCCCGATGTGGTGAGCGCGGCGATTCGCCTGGAGGTGGGTCGCGGCGGCCAGGTGTACTACGTGTCCAACCGCGTCAAGACCATCGACGATGCCGTGGCGCGCGTGCACGAGGCCGCGCCCGAGGCGCGCGTGGGCGTGGCGCACGGCAAGATGAGCCCGCGCGAGGTCGAGGACGTGATGATCGAGTTCGCGACCAAAAAGATCGACGTGCTCATCGCCACGACCATTGTGGAGAGCGGCATCGACAACGCGACCGCCAACACGCTCATCATCGAGGATTCGCAGCGTCTGGGCCTGGCGCAGCTCTACCAGCTCAAGGGCCGCGTGGGCCGCTCTGCCACGCAGGCCTACGCGTACTTTATGTTCCCGGGCGAGCTGCCACTCACCGAGGAGGCCACGGCGCGCCTGACCGCACTTTCCGAGTTCCAGGACCTGGGCAGCGGCATGCGCATCGCCATGCGCGACCTGGAGATTCGCGGTGCCGGCTCGCTTATGGGCGCCGAGCAGCACGGCAACCTGTCGAGCGTGGGCTTTGACCTGTTTACGCAGATGTTGGGCCAGGCCGTGGCCGAGGCGCGCGGCGATGACGACGCCGGCGTGGAGGCGGCGAGCGTGGGTATTAACCTGCCGGCCGACTACTTCTTGTCCGAGGAGTACCTGCCGGCGGTGGATCAGCGCGTGCTCGTGTACCGTAAGCTCGCGGCGGCCGAGGACCTGGAGAGCATCGACGAGGTGCAGGAAGAGACCGAGGCCGCGCATGGTGAGCTGCCGTTGGCGGGACTCAACCTGTTCAACCGCGCGCGCATCCGTATCCGCGGCGAGCGTCTGGGGCTCGAGAGCGTCACGCTCAGTGGCGGCCGCATCACGTTTTTGGGCGTAGACGTGCCCAAGAAGGTGGCCTTTGAGCTTAAGACCCGCTATGGCGCGGTGAACTTCCCCAAGAGCCGCAAGCTGTCGGTGCCCTACAAGGCGGGTGCCGGCGCGGGCAGCGGCCTGGGTCGCGGCCTCGACGCCAACGACGGCACCGGCCCCGTGGCCGCGGCGCTCATGCTGCTGCAGCAGCTGGGTGCCAGCGACGACGACTAACGGGTCGACGCTGCAAACGCTCCATTTGGGCAATCTGACCCTCACTCGTCGGTCGCGTACGCAAGTACGCTTCCCTCCTCCTTCGGGCCACCTTGCCACAAATGGAACGTTTTCGCTCACTTATGCTCAACCTGTAAGGGTATTTATGGGACAAAGCTATCTTTGCCCCACCACGTTGCGGGTCGACCCTTCGCCCGACCGAAAGGAAAGCATGTTCGGATACATCTATAAGAAAGATGTCGCCATTATCGCGGTTGTCCTGTGCCTTTGCCTGGGCGTGGGCAGTTTCTTCGATTATCAGATCTCGAGCGCGCTGTTCAACGTCGGCAGCATGTACGGCCGCTTTATCGAGGCGGCCGGCGAGCTGCCGTTCGAGCTGACGGCGAGCATCGCGGGCGTTATGCTCGTGCGCTCGGCACGCCCCGATTCCAGAGGGAGCAAATGGCTCGCCGTGCTCGGCATCCTCGTCAACGTTGGCCTGGCCGGCTACGAGATCGTTTCGTCCCTGCGGGTTGGCGGCAAACTCATCGCGGTTCAGTTGGTGCTGACGTTTGTGCTGGTCATCGCCGCTAACCTTGTCGTCTATCGCCTCACGCGCGCGACCGAGCCCGACGAGCTCACGCGCTGGGCGTTGATGGTGCTTGCCGTGTGGGTCGCTCAGGCCATTATCCTCAACGTGATCGTCAAGCCGCTGTGGTCGCGCCCGCGCATGCGCGTGATCGAGGTGACGCAGGGGCTCGAGTTTCAGCCGTGGTGGGTAATCGGCAACCCCGACAAGTGGGCCTATATTGCCGCCGGTGTAGTCAAGGACGGCTTTAAGTCGTTCGCGAGTGGACACACCGCGCATGCGGCGATTGGCCTCATGCTCGCCGGGCTTCCCGCGGCGGCCTTTAAGGAAAAGCCGTCGCGCCGCCGGGTGGTCTTTTGGACGGCGGCTGTGGTCGCGGCGCTCGTCGCGTTTGGCCGCATCGTGATCGGCGCACACTTTTTGAGCGACGTGAGCTGCGGCTTTGCCCTGGTGCTGGCGCTTGAGTGTCTCGCCGCGCGCATTGCCTATCCCAACGGCGTACAATAGCTCCGTTTGAATCATCTGGCCGATACCCGGTAAGAGAGGATTGCCATGCTCGCGTTCAACAACGATTATTCCCACGGCGCACACCCGGCAGTGCTGCAGGCGCTCGTCGACACCAATATGGAGCCGCAGCCCGGCTACGGTACCGATGCGCATACCGAGCGTGCCAAGCAACTTATTCGCGAGGCCTGCCAGGCCCCCGATGCCGACGTGTTTTTTCTGGTGGGCGGCACGCAGGCCAACGCGACGGTGATTGATATGCTGCTTGCGCCCTACGAGGGCGTCGTTGCTGCCGAGACTGGCCACGTCGCCTGCCATGAGGCGGGCGCCATTGAGTTTGGCGGCCACAAGGTGCTCACCATCCCCGGCTACGAGGGCAAGATGCACGCCGAGGACCTCGAGAGCTATATCCAGGTGTTCTACGAAAATGAGAGCTACGAGCACACGGTGTTCCCGGGCGCCGTGTACGTGAGTCTATCGACCGAGTACGGCACGCTGTACTCCAAGGCCGAGCTCGCGGCGATTCATGCGGTGTGCCAGAAGCGCCAGATTCCGCTGTTTGTGGATGGCGCCCGCCTGGCCTATGCGCTGGCGGCCGATGAGTGCGACATTACCCTGCCCGAGCTGGCGCAGCTGTGTGACGTGTTCTACATCGGCGGCACCAAGTGCGGCGCGCTCTGCGGCGAGGCCGTGGTGTTCTGCGGCATGCACGCCCCGGCGCACCCCATTCCGCGCATTAAGCAACACGGCGCGCTGTTGGCCAAGGGCCGCCTGACGGGCGTCCAGTTTGAGGCGCTTTTTACCGATGGCCTGTATTTTGAGATTGGTCGACAGGCGATCGAGACGGCTCAGGCGCTGCGCCGCGTGCTGCACGAGCACGGTTACCAGTTCTTCTTGGAGACGCCGACCAACCAGCAGTTCGTGATTCTGCCCAACGAGGATATGGCCCGCATTCGCGAGCATGCGGCGATCGAGTACTGGGAAAAGTACGACGATACTCATACAGTGGTGCGCTTTTGCACCAGCTGGGCCACGACGCAGGAGGACATCGACGCGTTAGCGGCGGTTCTGTAGGTTGACGTGACGAAGAGGGCCGCCTTGCGCTTGGGTTTGGCGCAGGGCGGCCTTTGCTTTTGGGGAGAAGGGTTGTATGACCGAGATGTCCGAGCCGACGATTCGCCTGGCGACGCCCGATGATGCGCCGGCGTTGCTTGCCATCTATGAGCCGTATGTGCGCCAGACGGCGATTACCTGCGAATACGAGGTGCCGAGCGTTGAGGAGTTCGCCGGGCGCATCGAGCGTACGCTCAAGCGCTATCCGTATTTGGTGATGGAGTTGGACGGGCGTCCGGTAGGCTATGCCTACGTGAGTCCGCTTAACAGCCGCGAGGCATACGACTGGTCGGTCGAGACGTCGATCTACCTGGCACGCGATGTGCGCCATGGCGGGCTGGGTCGCAAGCTGCACGATGCGCTCAAGCAGTGCCTAATCGCGATGGGCATCACCAATATGTGCGCGCTCATCGCCGTGCCGCACGACAAGGACGACGAGTATCTAACGCACAATAGCCAGGACTTCCATGCCCATATGGGATATCGCTTGGTGGGCGCCTTCGATCGCTGTGCCCAAAAGTTTGGCCGCTGGTACGACATGTGCTGGATGGAGTTGGTCCTGGCCGAGCGCACGTCCAACCAACCCAAACCAACCTGGTTCCCCGACCTCCCCAAACCTACCATTTAGGGACAGGTTTATTTTGGCAGGTTAGCCGATGGGTTCGGTGTATTTGGCGCGGTCGGTGCGCTGGATGCGCTTGGAGACATGGAGCGGTCGGCCGTCGGTGTCGTAGACGTAGTCGGTGATCAGAATCAGCGCCTGCCCGCGCTCAACGTTGAGCAAAAACGCCTCGTTTTGCGAGGCATAGCACACCTCAAAGGTCTTGTGCCCCTGTGCCGGCGCGCGATGGAATTCTTGACGCAGCGTGGCGTAGAGCGAACCGTTGATATCACGATCGATGAGCGTCTCGAAGCTTGGCGGCAGGTAGGTGGTCTCCAAGCACAGCGGCGCATCGTCCAGATAACGCAGGCGGACAAGTTTGACGAGCTTGCTGCCCACGGCGGCATCAAAGAACTTAGCTATGCTGCCGCCCGCCTTGGTAAAGCCCGAGTCCACCGTGCGCGTGGTGGGCTTCATGCCCTGACCCTGGACCTGCGCCGTATAGCTCGAAAACACCAGGTTGTTCTCGTGGAGCGCGGGCGTGTCGGCCACAAAGGCGCCGCGCCCGCGCTCGGTTCGAACCAGACCCTCATCAACGAGCACCTTAAGGGCATGGCGCACGGTGCTGCGCGACAGCCCCGATTCGTCCATGAGTTCCATCTCGGACGGCAGCTTGTCTTCGCGCGCGTAGACGCCGGCGGCGATGCGGTCACGCAGCATGCCCGCCAAGCGCTCGTATTGGGCCAAGTTCTTTTTCGACGAAGCGCTCATTCGATCAACCTGTATCTAACTTATATGCTTACCGAACAAAGCATGTATCCAATATGACAACAAAACCGCTGGTAATGGATTACCGAAAACCTTACCAGTAAAAATTCTAAGACAAATATAGCATACAACTAGTCGACATAACCAAAACATATATGTAACTTGTATGCCATCGAGAGCATCAAACGAGAAGAAAGGCTGATGCACGATGACTACTCAGGAACAGGTTAAGGATGTCGTCTCCCAGGTTTTGGCTGACAAGGCAGACAAGGGCGGCATCAAGCGCGTCGTGTGGATTGGCGCCGGCGGATCCAACGGCGGCAACTATCCTGCCCAGTACTTTATGGAGCACGAGGCCACGCAGGTCGTGAGCTCCAGCTACACCAGCAACGAGTTCGTGCACGCAACCCCTGCCTACGTTAACGAGAACACCCTGGCCGTCGTCGTGTCCATGCGCGGCACCAAGGAGACCATCGTCGCCGCCCAGGTCGCCAAGGACCACGGCGCCAGCACCATCGCCATCTATGTCGACGAGTCCGGCCTCACCGAGGTCTGCGACTACAAGATCCAGTATGACAGCCTGGCCGTCGACGAGTCCTGCATGGGCCGTACCAACTCCGCCGTCGTGACCATGATTGCCATGGAGCTCACGCAGCAGACCGAGGGCTATGCCGAGTACGAGACCGCTATGGCCGCGTTCGACTTGGTCGACCCCATCTATCGCAAGGCCGTCGAGTACACTCGTCCGCTTGCTGCCAAGTGGGCCGAGCAGAACGCCGACAAGCCCTGCATCAACGTGATGGCTCAAGGTCCGCTCTTTGGTGCCGCCTACGTCTTTAGCATCTGCAACGTGCAGGAGATGCTGCAGATTGACTCCTGCACCATCAACACCTGCGACTTCTTCCACGGTCCTTTCGAGATTCTGGACAAGCGCACCTCGCTGTTCCAGCTCATCAGCGTCGGCCGCAGCCGCTGCAACGACGAGCGCGGCATCCGCTTCGTCAACCAGTACGGTGGCGAGCGCGTCTATCAGCTCGATGCCAAGGAGCTTGGCCTCAACGACATCAAGGACAGCGTGAGCGAGTACTTCAACCACCTGATTTTCGCCCCGATCCTCAACAACGTTTACATGCGCGCGCTTTCTGCCGTTACCCACAAGGACTACATGACGCGCCGTTACATGTGGAAGCTGGATTATTAGTTACGGCGTTTTACCAAACGCCGTAACGGCTCGACGCTGCAAACCCACCTGAGCGGCAATCTGCCTTTCAGCTTCAGCGGCATGACCAGAAGGTCAATGCCGCTTCGCTTCAAGGCACCTTGCTCGCTCAGGTGGGTTTTCGCTGGCGTTGCCAAAGCATCGGCGTCGCCTTGGCCCAGATGCGGCACTTGGAGACGTTCGGCACTTGGGGACAGTCCTAGTCATTGGGGACAGGTTACTTTGCACCAAGTTGGCGCATATGAACCTGACCCCTTTGCACCAATGGGTTGTAGCGGTAGAGCAGATTTTCCCGTCTGCCGATTTGTGTCTTGAAAAATGTATATAACGACTATAACGTAGTGTGAAACATATTGGAAACAATACCGAGGAGGCTGCGTTGAAGAAAAGCAATCTGGGCTATGTGCTGGTGCTGATCGCCGCGCTTATGTGGGGCAGCATCGGAATCTTTGTAAACGGCATCTCGGCCATGGGCGTTTCGTCCCAGAGCATGGCTGCCTTTCGCTTGTTGGTCGGAGCGCTTATCTTGGCGCCGGTCCTGATGTTTATGGGCTGCCGTCCGGGTGAGGGGTCTACCGTGGCTCAGGGTCCGCTGACACTGTTCAAGGCAAGCCCTAAAGAGCTTGTTCCCTGCGCGCTTGTCGGTATCGTCGGCCTGGCCGCCGCCAACACCTGCTATTACGAGTGCATGGGCGAGGTCGGCATGTCCACGGCCTCGGTGCTGCTCTATACCTCGCCGGTGTTTGGCGTCGTGCTCGGCCGCGTGCTTTATCGCGAGGACGTGACCCCCAACAAGCTCGTTGCCATCGCTTTTAACATAGGTGGCTGTGTACTTGCAGTGACCAATGGCGACCTTTCCGGTTTCCATTTTTCGGTTTGGGGCGTCACGTCGGGCGTGATTGCAGGCCTTTGCGGTGCGTCGCTCGCAGTGTTTAGCCGGATAGCAACCAAGACGGTCCACCCGCTGGCTGTCACGTTTTGGGGTCTTGTTTTTGGCGGTGCGGTTATGGCAGCTATCGCGGCTCCATGGCCGGATGTCGCCGCGGCAATGTCGCCACAGCTGCTGCTGTTGTTCCTTGGCTTTGGACTCATCCCCACAGCCGTGGCTTACATCTTGTATATGCAGGGTCTGTCCATGGGGCTCGAGACATCGAAAGTTCCCGTCGTAATGTCTTTCGAGACGGTCGTCACCGTACTGGTGGGTATTGGCATCTATGCCGAGCCCGCCGGCGCGATCAAGGTCCTGGGCATCGTGCTGGTGCTCGCGTCCATCCTGATTATGAACACCGATTTCTCCAAGCTGCGCAACAGCGCCTTTGTCGGCCATATCGTTGAGAGCATGACCTTTAAGCCCAACGCGTGGTGGACGGAGAAATCGCAGGACATGGATCTGTTCCGCGAGCGCACCGGCATCGCGCTGGAGCCCACCGTGCAGGAAAGCCCCTGGTACTTCGTGCGATAGGGGATTGAACGCGGCGTCCGACCTGGGGTTATCCAGCCAGCGCCGGCCTACCCAGCCCCAACGTTTCAAGTACGTTAAACCCGTCAACGGTCGATTTTCACCCGCGAACGGTCTTTATACTAATTAGCAATATAAGCAACGTATAAGACGTTATAATGACCATAACGAAAAGGAGGAGGCAAGATGAATCAGATCATTCTCGCATCTCATGGCGGCCTGGCCGCAGGCGCCAAAGACACGCTCGAGATGGTTCTCGGCGACGTGTCGAACGTCCACGTCGTGTCGCTTGCTCGTGACGACAAGGAGCCCATCACCAATAAGGTTGAGGCTATGATCGCCACGTTCAACGCGGACGACACCGTCTATGTGCTGACCGATATGCTCGGCAGCTCGGTCAACAACAACATGGTCGAGCTTTCCAAGAACGGCACGAAGTTCACGGTTGTCAGCGGTTTCAACATCCCGCTGGCACTGACGCTCGCTATGAGCCCCGTCCCCGTCAAGGGCGCCGAGCTCGCGGCCCTCATCAATGAGGCCCGCACCGGTCTGACCAACCCCAACGCACCGGTCGAGGCCGCCGCGGCTCCCGCCAAGAAGGCCAAGGCGTCCCGTCACAGCTCCGGTCCCGCCAAGATCGTCCTCGCACGTCTTGACTACCGTCTGCTGCACGGCCAGGTCGTCTTTACCTGGACCACCAAGGTCCAGGCCGAGCGCATCATCGTCGTCGACAACGCTGCCGCCAACGATGACATCAAGAAGGGCGCTCTTAAGCTGGCCAAGCCCCAGGGCGTGCGCCTGAACGTCTTCACCGTCGAGCGTGCCCTCGCCAAGATGGATAAGCTCAACACCCTCGGCGAGCGCGTCATGTTCGTCTTTGGCAACACTGCCGAGATGCTGCAGTTCTGTCAGGGCTACAAGCTCGACGCCATCAACCTGGGCGCCACCGCCAACCACGACGGTGCCGATCAGATCGGCGGCAAGGACAGCTCCGTCTTCCTCGACGCCACCCAGAAGGCCGACGTCAACCAGCTGCTCGACATGGGCATCAAGCTCTATGTCCAGCAGACCCCTACGTATCAGAGCGTCGACATCGACGCCAAGCTGTAATCAACCAGGCTTTTGCCTGACTGAAAGGAGAAGGGTATGAATACGTTCATCAGTGCGGTGCTCGTCGGCCTCGTCGGCGTGTTCTGCATGTGGGACTCCCGCCTGCTCGGTCGTCTTAACTTCGAGCAGCCCCTCGTTGGCGCTACGCTCGTCGGTCTGCTGCTGGGCGATGTGCCCACCGGCCTTGCCGTCGGTGCCGCCGTCGAGCTCGTGTCCATGGGCCTGGTGCAGGTCGGCGCCGCCGTTCCGCCCGATATGGTCCTGGGCGGCATCGTGGCCGCTGCCTTTGCGTGCCTGACCGATGCTTCCGCCGAGACCGCCATGACGATCGCCATCCCGGTCGCCGTCCTGGGTCAGCTCCTCGGCATCGTGTTCCGTTCCATCATCGCCGCCCTCACCCATGTGGCAGATAGCGCGATCGATAACGGAAAGTTCAAGACCGCTTACCGTATGCACATCTGCGCCGGCTCCGGTCTGTACGCCGTCATGTACTTCCTGCCGATCTTCCTCGCCGTCTTTGTTGGCACCGACCTGGTTCAGGCCATCGTCAACATGGTTCCCGAGTGGCTGTCCACTGGTCTTAACGTTTCGACCAAGATCATGACCGCCTACGGCTTGGCCCTGCTGCTCACCATGATGATCAAGAAGGGTATGACTCCGTTCCTGTTCATCGGTTTCCTGCTCGCCGCTTACCTCAACCTGTCCGTTATCGCGGTCGCTCTGATCGGTGTGTGCCTGGCTGTCGTCTTCATGGGCTTCAAGTTCAACGGTTCCCATGCAGCCGCCGGTGTCGATTCCGACTACGATCCGCTCGAAGACGACGAAGACTAAGGAGGAACACACTATGGCAACCGCAACCAAGGACGTGTCCCTGAACAAGAAGGTCAGCCAGTTCTTCTGGCGCTCCTGGGCCATCCAGGCCTCTTGGAACTACGAGCGTCAGATGAACATGGGCTTCCTCTACGGTATGGTTCCCACGCTCGATCGCCTCTATCCGGACGAGTCCGACCCCAAGCAGCTCGCTGCTAAGAAAGAGGCTTACCACCGTCACATGGCGTTCTACAACTGCACCCCGCAGACGAGCGCTTTCATCCTGGGCCTCTCCGCCTCCATGGAGGAGGAGTACGCCAAGGATCCCGAGAACTTCGATCCCGATTCGATCAACGCGGTCAAGACCTCCCTCATGGGTCCTCTTTCCGGCATCGGTGACTCCTTCTTCCAGGGCACCATCCGCGTTATCGCCTTTGGCCTGGGCGTTCAGCTGGCTCAGCAGGGCTCCATCATGGGCCCGATTCTGGCCATGCTCATCTCCATCGTCCCCTCTGTGCTGATCACCTGGTTCGCAGCCAAGATGGGCTATCAGGGCGGCCACGAGTACCTGAGCAAGCTTCAGGGCGGCGACCTCATGGAGAAGCTCATGTATGTCTGCGGCATCGTGGGCCTTATGTCCGTGGGCGGCATGATCGCTACGCTGATTGGCGCCACCACCCCGCTGCAGTTCGCTGAGGGCACCGTCGTTATCCAGGACATCCTGGACGGCATGATGCCCCAGATGATTTCCCTTGGCCTCACCGGCCTTATGTACTGGCTCATCAAGAAGAACGTCAACACCGGTTGGCTTCTCGTGATCGCCATCGTGGGCGGCATCGCCCTTTCCGCGGCCGGCATCCTGGCCTAGTCGCGACCAAGCGCTTAACCGCTTTCCCCCGGGGGCCTGCCTGGCATCCCATACCCCAGGCAGGCTTCCATCCCTAAAATGCGACAATGAGACAGTCCCTTTGTCGCATCCTTAACGGGCCGGCGACTCGGTCCAAACCACGGTAACCCTGCGAGCGCCCGGCAATGTGGCGCCGCAAAAATCGAAAGGAATGTGTCAGATGTACGAGATCGACCTTAACCTCCCTAAGCAGATCGTCGCTGACGTCCTGTCCAACCACGAGATCCACAGCGTCGCTTTCGTCGGCTGCGGTGCCTCCATGTCCGACCTTTACCCCGCCAAGTACTTCCTGGCCAACAACACGGACAAGCTGAACGTTCAGATCTTCACCGCTAACGAGTTCAACTATGACACGCCCTCCTGGGTCAACGAGCACACCTTCGTGATCACCTGCTCCCTCGGTGGCTCCACGCCCGAGACCGTCGAGGCCAACAAGACCGCCAAGAAGCACAACTGCCCGGTCGTCTCCCTCACCAACAAGGCTGGCTCCGCTCTGACCGTCGACGCCGACCACGTTATCGTTCACGGCTTCCACGCCAACTACGCTGCCAAGTGCGAGAAGCCCGGCTATGCCATCGCTCTTGCTCTCGAGATCCTTCAGCAGACCGAGGGCTATGACCACTACGAGGACATGATCACCGGCCTCACCAACGTCTTCGAGCTCTGCGAGAACGCCGCTCAGCACTGCAAGAAGCTCGCCAAGAAGTTCGCCGAGGACTTCAAGGACGACAAGATGATCTACTTCATGGCCTCCGGTGCCTCCGAGAAGATGGCTTACTCTAACGCCGCCTTCCTGTTCACCGAGATGCAGTGGATCGACGCCGCTGCCTACAACACCGGCGAGTACTTCCATGGCCCGTTCGAGGTTTCCACCGAGGGTAAGCCCTACGTCTTCCTCATGTCCGATGGCGCCACCCGTCCGATGGACGCCCGCGCCCTCACCTTCCTTGAGCGCATGGGCGCCAAGGTCGCTCTGATCGACTCCAAGGACTACGGCCTGGCTGACGCTGTGCCCGCGAGTGTCGTCACCTACTTCAACCCGCTGCTGCACCTCGCCGTTATGCGTGAGTACGGCAACCAGATCGCCGAGGCCCGTCAGCACCCGCTGACCATGCGTCGCTACATGTGGAAGCTTTCCTACTAATCACAAGTAAGTAGACCTTACGGGTTGATTGAGAGGGGATGGGGTTTGCGCCCCGTCCCCTTTTTTGCTATCGAAAGGAGATACGTATGATCAAGGCAGTGCTGTTTGACATGGACGGCGTGCTGGTCGATACCGAGTGGTTCTACAACCGTCGTCGCGTGGCGTTTATGGAAGAGAAGGGCTTTCACTTTGACGAGATCCCCGATCTTTCGGGGTCTAACGAGCCCGCCATTTGGAAGTCGCTGGTACCTGACGATGTTGAGCTGCGCGAGCGCCTGCGCGTGGAGTACAAGCAGGTCTACAGCCCAGACCATCCCGTTCCGTATGCCGAGCTGCTCAACGAGCAGACGGAGCCGGTGATGCGCAAGCTGCACGAGCGCGGCGTGAAGTGCGCCATCGCAAGCTCGTCCTATCGCGAGCTCATTGACGAGCTGGTGGGGATTGCCGGTATCGCCGACGTGCTGGACTACACCATCAGCGGTCACGAGTGCAGTGCGTTTAAGCCCGACCCCGAGATCTACCTGCGTGCCATGGAGGCGCTGGGTGTGGAGCCTACCGAGTGCCTGGTTATCGAGGACTCGCCTTTGGGCATCGAGGCTGGCAAACGTTCCGGCGCCCGCGTCCTGGCACTGCGCCCGCACGAGGGCGTCAACCTCGATCAATCGCGAGCCGATGCCGTTATTGATAATCTGACCGACATTTTGGCCGCTTTGTAGTGTCAATCCGCCGCGAGAAGCACGGGTTCAAACGTTTTTTGCGGTGGACTGGCTCAATTTGGTTTCGATTTTGATCCGTTTGGCTTCGATTCGGACTAAGTGAGTAGACTTTTTGGTGCAGGACGAGCACAAAGCGCATCTGCTCTAGTAAAACCGCAGGTCACAGGGGTGGCGGTTTTGGGTGTGCTTTGCAGGTCGCGCAAAGTCTACTCACTTGTAATTTGGGCCTTTGGTCGTGGGGTTGCTGGTCCCGCTTTGGTTGTCGAGAGAGGGTGAATTGAAGCGCCCCCGCACGCTCCATGCTACAATCGCGGACATACCCCACAACTACATCTGCCTTCGAAAGGAGCCTGCGTGGCGAACGCCATCGATCAGCTCACGGACCGAGTGCTCGTACTCGGCCGCCTCACCATCGTCCGCCGCGCTATTACTGCCGTGGCGGTCACGATTTCCGCCGTTCTCCAGACATTCCTGATCCAGGCGTTCATTCAGCCCGCCGACTTGCTTCCGAGCGGCCTCACCGGCGTTGCGGTCCTGCTCGATCGCGTTACCTCGCTGGGCGGCGTTCACATCGACATCTCGCTCGGCATGCTTGCGCTCAACATTCCCGTGGCGCTCCTATGCTGGAGCGGCATTAGCAAGCGCTTCGTCATCTTCTCGATGATGCAGGTCGTGCTCTCGTCGCTGTTCCTCAACGTCTTTCACTTCGCTCCATTTTTGGGCGACAAGATTATGCTCATCATTTTTGGCGGCGTGGTCTCGGGTCTGGGCGCTGCCATCGCGCTAAAGTCCGGCGCATCTACCGGTGGCACCGACTTTATCGCGCTGTGGGTCTCCAACCACACGGGCAAGACCATCTGGGGCGTTATCTTTGGTTTCAATTGCTTTATCCTGGCGATCTTTGGCTTTATGTTTGGCTGGGACAACGCGGCGTACTCCATCGTGTTCCAGTTTATTTCGACCAAGACCATCGACAGTTTCTATCGTCGCTACGACCGCGTGACGCTGCAGATTACGACGCGCAAGGCAGACGAGGTCATGACTGCCTACGTAAACCATTTTCAGCACGGCATTAGCTGCGCCGAGGTCGTCGGCGGATACAGCCGCGAAAAGATGTACCTGCTGAACACCGTTGTTTCGACCTACGAGAGCCAGGACATTATCAAGTTGGTGTGCGACGTTGATCCCGGCGCCGTGATCAACGTGTTCCACACGCTCAACTTTGTGGGCGGCTGGTGGGGCGGTCATGTCGACGAGCCCATGCCCACGGCCGTTCCCGATCCCGACAAGCCCGCACGCATGGCCAGCAGGCAGGCGCGCCTCAGCGAACAGGACAGCCTGCAGCAGGATGACGGCAAGTAGGGTATTGGCATTTTGCCGGTCCTGCGCAACCCATCCGAACGAGCCCCCCGAAAGCCCCGTTGCTTTCGAGAGCTCTCGTTTGCCCAGATAAAACCTACCAAAATGAAGCTGTCGCTTTTTGGTAGGGAGGGTGTATCGTTTTATCAATATGAGGTAACATGAAACTAGACGTTATATACGTATTAGAAATTTAGCTATTTTGATAAGAGTGATCAGATATGCCTGCGCCCAAAAATGCACCGCTTTACCAGCAGATTTATGACGAAATCAAGGATGCGATCGAGAAAGGTGTTTATGCACCCAAGGAGCGTATTCCGTCCGAGCTTGAACTAGCCGAGCAGTACGAGGTGAGCCGTATTACGGTGCGCCGCGCTGTCGAGGAGCTGTGCTCCGATGGTTACCTGGTTAAGCAGCAGGGCCGCGGCACCTTTGTCTCCACGCCGCACATCAACCGCCAGTTTCACGCCTCGACGCTGCAGACGTTTACCGCGCTGTGTGCCGGCAACGGCATGAAGGCCGGTGCGCACGTGATCGATCGCCAGATCGTTCCGGCGCGCCAAAACGAGATGGAGTTCTTTGGCCTGCAGAAGGATGCGCTGCTGCTGCATATCAAGCGCGTGCGTACGGCCGACGGCGAGCCCATCTTTGAGGAGAACATCTTTGTGCCGTTTGACGCCTACCGTGAGCTGTTGACGGCCGATCTTGAGGACAAGTCGATTTTTGCCGAGGTCGAGCGTGTTGGCGGAACGCCGATTGTCTCGGTTGGCTACCGTACGGTCGAGGCCGTTCGAGCTAACGCCGAGCAGGCGGCCGAGCTGGGCATTGCTCCGCACGATCCGCTGCTCAACCTGCGTGCCGGCTTTACCGGTCCCGATGACGAGCCGGTTTTGATGGGTAAGCAGTACTACGTGGGTAGCCGCTACGTCATGGTGATGTAGGGTTGGTTCCGCCGTTCTGACGAACGGCGGACCGGCCGACGCTGCGCCTTTGGTTACGCGGTTTTACCAAACCGCGTAACGGCTCGACGCTGCAAGCCCGCCAGAGCGGCAATCTGCCTTTCAACTTCGGCGGCATGATCAGAAGTTTTGTTCCGCCGTTCTGACGAACGACGGACCTGTCGACGCTGCAAACGCCCCTAAGCGGCAATCTGACGTTCAATCGTCGGTCGCGTACCGAAGTACGCTTCCCTCCTCTTTCACGTCACCTTGCTCGCTTAGGGGCGTTTTCACTGACTTATGCTCAACCGGCAACGTTTTCGCGCTTGTCAAGATGGTCATTGGGGACGTTCTTAAACGACTAGTCATTCAAGAACGTCCCCAATGACTACCTGCAGAATGAGCGTGGATAATCTCCCGTTTTTGGCTCGGTGACGGTCTCAAAGTGGGAGATTATCCACGCTCGTTTGGCAAGTGTCCGAAAATCCACGGTTGCCCGCCTTGGATCGTATTGCCCGTGGTCGGCAGCCGGGCGACGCCGGTCCGCGTGGCGGCGTATAATCGGCGGCAGATGACTTGGACGTTAGGAAACCATGACCGATAGCATGCCCTGTCTCTTATACACATCTGACGCTGCCGACGAACTCTAGGG
>UQHZ01000013.1 GCA_900541055.1 uncultured Collinsella sp. | reverse complement strand
TGCCTAGTCTCGTGGGCTCGGAGATGTGTATAAGAGACAGCGCACGGAGAGCACATTAAGTGCTCTCCGGCTCGTGCGGAACTCGCGATCGACCTTATATATTTGCCCTCCCCGGGGCTCTCGCACAACGGGACCTCAGTTGGGTTCTATCCCTTTGGCAGTCGCTTCGCTTCTGCCCTACTTTGCTGGTATGACGGTTTGGCGTTGGATCGGTTCTTTCTGATATATGCTTGTTGCGGCTCTTCTTTTGGGAGGGGCCGCTTTTTTGTTGTGAGGGGGATGGCCCGTGGCTGATGGTGTAATTCAATCTGAGCTGCTTTCTGCTGATTGGAATGGCGAATGGATGCGTCTGCAAGCTGATCGGCGACGGGCTGATGATCCTTTTGAGTGGGATAAGCGGGCTCGGCATTTTCAGCCGCTTGAGACTGCTCCGTATGCTCGGGATTTTATAAAGCTGCTGGCGTTAAAGCCTGGTGAATCCGTGCTGGATATGGGGTGTGGGGCTGGGTCGATTGCTATTCCGCTTGCTCAGGCTGGGCATCCTGTGATTGCTGCTGACTTTTCCCCTGCTATGTTGAGCACGCTTGATGCTGGTATTGAGTTCTATGGGCTCGAGGATCGCATTACACCGCTTGAGCTTGCTTGGGATGATGATTGGGATTTGGTTGGACCGGTCGCGAAAGCGGTGGATGTTGCCTTTGCCAGTCGGTCGGTTACGACGACCAATCTAAAAGGTGCGCTTGCCAAGCTTGATCGTACGGCTCGTCGGCGTTGTGCTGTCACGATGGTCGCCAACTCCAGCCCGCGCTATGATCTGCACTTGATGAACGCTATCGGTGCCTCAGTTACCTGCAGTAATGGTTTTGTGTATGCCTTTAACATCCTTATTCAGATGGGTGCGTTGCCACAGGTTACGTATTTTGAATCACCCCGTCGCGACACCTTCGATAGTCTCGAGGCGGGCGTGGCGGACTTTTCTCGTATGCTCGAGCATGGCAACGAGGATAAGATCGACCGCCTGCGCGATTACATCGCCCAGCACATGATCGAGAACCCCCATGCCGGTGAGCCGGGCTCCAAGGGCGTGCCGCAGGGGCGCTATATGCTCGACCACGTCCGTAAGGTCCGTTGGGCGTTTATTGCATGGGAGCCGGTCTCTGCGCCCAGCTCATAGCCTGTTCGCAGCCCGCACCGCCCACTCGCTCGGCATCCGCATTCTTTGCGAACTGGGCAAACGCGCTCCACACCGCGCCGTTCCTGCGCTATCGTGGGACAGCTCACGTAGATTAAGGCCCCGTCGCGGGGCGCCCCATACATAGAAAGCGAGAACCCATGGCACTGACAGGAGCCCAGGTCAAGCAGCTTCGCAGCATGGCCCATCACCTCAACCCCGCCATCATCATCGGCAAGTCCGATGTCAACGAGGGCACCGTCGAGCAGACGGTCGCCTACCTGGAGAAGCACGAGCTCGTTAAGTGCTCCGTGCTCGATGGCTCCAGTCTTTCCGCCCGCGAGGCCGCCGAAGAGCTCGCTGAGCGTTGCCACGCCGAGGTCGTCCAGGTCATCGGCCGCAAGTTTTCACTGTATCGCGAGTCCTCGCGCAAGGACATCGAGAAGATCAAGCTCGTCTAAGAGCCAATAATCCGGCGAGCCAACACATAGCAAGCTTACGGGTGCCCAAGTACTTCGGGCGCCCGTTTTTTATCGCTCGACCAGCACGCGATTGAGCCGCCCCTCCACCAAGCGCTCGTATAGACGCCGCGTCTCGGGCTCGGGCACGCCATTGACCTGCTCCCTCAGGTGGTGCATATGCCCGCTGTACAGCTCGACGATATCGCGCCGCCGCCCCGCCGCACTGTAGACGCGCATGGCGCAGCGCACCATATCCTCACGCGCCGTTTCCTGTCGAAGCCCCGACTCCGCCAGCCAAATCGCCGACTGCAGATCGTTTTCTTCTAGAGCGGCATTTGCTCCCTTAATCATGCAATCGATGTACTTTGACTGCATAATGCGCCGCATGCGCAAAAAGTAGGTGGGATTACAGCCATTGGGAACATACAGCGGTCCGGCATAAAGCTGCTCAATCTTAAGGCACAGCTCAACTAAATGGGGTCCGCGCGCACCCGTGCGATTTCCCAAAACCTCGCGGCTTATCTGGTCAAACAGCCGTACATCGGTCTTGACGTAGTCGCCGTTGAGTCCGATGCATTCATTTTGGATGAGCACACACGACTTGCCATCCGGCGTCGGTCCCAAAGCCGACCGCAAGCGCGATATCGTCGAGTACAGGTTGTTGCGGGCGCTATTGAACTCGGCATGGGGCCACAGCTCCATGGCCAGCGTCTCGCGGTCGACGAGCGCATCCATGCCCAGCGCAAGCCGCTCGGCAAGCGTCGCCGCCTTCTTGCGGCGCCACATTTTGTCCGTGATGGGAAACCCGTCGCGCTCGGCGCGAAACGCACCAAACATGCGAATCTCGATATGGTCGATGGTATCAACGGCTTCAACTTCGCCAGCCTGGAACAGACGCTCGCCCTCCCCTTCCAAATCGTCGCGCAGCGAGTACCGCGACAGCTCGCGCACGGGAAGCTTCTTGCGTATCCTGCCCGCCGGCTCGCCCAGACAATGCATGGCAAGGCGCGCAAAGAGACGATACGATGGCTCTAGAATCCCCGCACGATTCATGGACATCCAGGCCGCAAGGTCGCTGTCTCGGCCCGCACAGGCCAAATGCAGCGCCACCATCCAGGCCTCCGCTCCACCAACCTGCGTCTGGCTTATATCGAGTAGCTCCGCTTCCTCGCGAACCGAAACCATCGAGGTGTTACGCAGATATGCCGCGCGCTCCAGCAGCAATGCGTTATCGCGCATGTACGCAATCGACTCCTCGGCAAGTTTGAGCACTTGGACCGCACGGAACTTTGCATTAACCGGCCGTCCCTCCGCCAGCGACTGCCAGCCTTCTAGCAACAGGCCAAACAGCTGAATCTGGTTGTCGCGCATGCGCACGGCAAAACGATCGAGCTCGTTGAACGCCGCATCGTCGGTTACCGGCAAGCCGGAAAGGAGCCGCCGTGCCGCCAACACCATGCGCACCCAGATAGCCATCGCCTTAAGCCCACGTACGTCGAGCGCCTCCCGCACCACCGTCATCTCGTCGTCGCGCTCGTCGGTTCCCGCAAACGACCCGTCAAAGAGCTCCACCAGCATGCTATCGGCCCGTATAACAATCCCCGCGATGTCGAGCTCGCAATCGTAGGCCTTGCTCGTTTTGAGCTGCTGTAGAACGCCGCCGTCATCTCCCCGCTCGGTCAGGCAGCGCTTGACCTCGATATGCGCAGACAACATATCGAGTGCGGTATGAGATGTCTCGATTTCTGGCACGGCCAGGTTCGCAGGAAGCCCAAGCCCGTTGTCCCCATAGCAAACAGCCGTCAGTGTCTGGGCCACCCTCCATGAAACAGGGTCTATTTCGCAGGCCGCCCGTTCGCCCCCGCGCTCGATAACCGATGCCATATAGCGGGCGAGCTTTGTATTGGACACGCTGACCGCTGCCAGATATACGCCGAGCGCCTCGGCAGGCGTTGGCTCTGGAGCCGGATCGTCGGCATCGATCGTGCCCAGCGCTGCTCGGCAGATATCGGCCCCGTGCCCCGTCAGAGCAAGATCGACCCCATACTGCCCAGCAAGTTCAAGGACCGCTTCACGGTCCAAAAAGGCGTCCGCCAGGCCCATCGCCGCATCGCATCGGCCCGCCTTAAGCAAAATCCGGGCCGCCCTCGGAACAAGTTCGGGGCGAACCTCGGCCACCAACTTACGCAAACGCAAGCGTCCGTTATCCTCCGTGCCCAGACACGTAAAACTCCGCTCGGCGGGATCCAAGCCAAAGATCGGGTAGTCGCGTACAAAGTAGGACTGGTCGACCATCGACAGCCTCACCCCGCAAGCCTCGAGTTCTGCGATATTGCCCTCGCCCATCAAAACCATGAGGCATGCCACGCAAAACAGCGCATTATTGTCGAGCGAAGCCAGATCGACAAGTGCCGCGCCATATACGTTGACAATCTCGTTTTCGAGCAGTTGGGCGACGTCGCCCTGGCCATACAGCCCCGTCTGCAATGCCGAAACGAGCTCGGGCACGCCCTGCGTGAGCTGATAAAAGTCGAGCGATGTGCTGATCGAAAACGCCGATGCCCACGCCGAATACTCATAGGCATGCACCTTGAGCATCTGCGCATTGATCTTAACCGAATCGCCCAGCCCATGAATCAGCTGACGATTTGAAGGACGGCAGGAGATAAAGACCCCAACCCCCATAGCGCGCAGGCCGCGAATCCTGTCGATGAGGTCTTCGGTATCGTGCTGATCGAGGTTTGGCACATTATCAATCGCGATAAGGGAGTGCGGTTTGTCTTTGAGTTCTTCGGTAACCACCTCGAGCTGCATAAACACCTCGCGCCCAATGGCGCGATCGGCCTCGATAATCCGCACGGGGCCTCGCGTCGGGTCGCATTTAACCTCATGAGTGTACTGCAGCAGCACCGAGGTCTTCCCAAACCCGTCGGGCGCATAAAGAACCACGATGCCGGCCTTTCGGCCCTTGGCGATAAGCTCATTCATCAAGCGTTCGCGTCGCACCATATAGCCTCCGCCCAGCGGCATCAGCTCGAGGTCGTCTATACCGCTCAAATCGTTTACCATGCCCGCTCCTCAACTCGACCGTATGGACACTGTAGCCGCAAGACCATACAAGCCGCGCTATGAATAGAGCGACCTTGTGTTTTAGGTTGTCTTTTGGTACGCAAGCGGCAAGTTTTTGTACAGCGAGGGCCGATTGTTATTAATCCCCCGACTAATCGGTCTTTAAGCAGGTAAATGAGCTTGTCAGCTTGTCCCATCTAAGCGGCAGTGTAACGCAAATGAACAATGTTCAGTTATGTCATTCAACTCGCCTAGCACCCGCTACCGTCTACGACCTTCTAGTGGCATTTTTGCATTGAATCTGTTATGGAATGAATCAAACTGTTGGGCATCCGGCATTCGTCAAGCTTGCGACAAGATTTTGGTCAAGTGGGCGGAAAGGGATAACAAAAAGGCCCCCGCAAAGCGGAGGCCTTAGGCAAGGCTATGTCGAGCTGCAGGATTCGCGCTACTCGCAGAGCGAAAGGGCGGCCTCGTCGGCAACGACAACGCAGTTGGTGTGCAGCTGCAGGATCGAAGCCGGGCACTCGGGCGTAACCGGACCATAGCACATGTCATGCACGGCCTGAGCCTTGGCCTCGCCGTTGGCGACGACCAGGATCATGCGGGCATACATGATGGTCTGGGTACCCATGGTGTAGGCCTGACGGGGAACATCGTCGATGCTGTCGAACAGGCGGCTGTTGGCCTGAATGGTGCTCTCGGTGAGGTCGACGCAGTGCGTGCCCTTGGAGAAGTGGTCATCGGGCTCGTTGAAGCCAATGTGGCCGTTGTTGCCAATGCCGAGCAGCTGCAGATCCGGATAACCGGCGTCGGCGACAATCTTGTCGTACTCAGAGCAGGCAGCGGCGGCGTCGGGGTTGGAACCGTCGGGCACATGCGTGTTGTTCAGGTCGATGTTGATGTGATCGAAGAAGTTCTCACGCATGAAGTAGTGATAGCTCTGGGGATCGTCGTGCGAAAGGCCGCGATACTCGTCCAGGTTGTAGGTGCTGACCTCGGCAAAGTCGACGTCGCCCTTCTTGTACCAAGCAGCGAGCTGCTTGTAGGCACCGATCGGGGTGGAGCCGGTGGCAAGGCCCAGCACACAGTCGGGCTTGAGGATAACCTGCGCCGAGATAATATTGGCGGCCTTGCGGCTCATATCCTCGTAGTCTTTAGCTTTAATAATCTTCATTACGCGTCCTTTCTCGTACAGGAGAGGCAAGGCTCCCTTACAAGCACTTGCCCGCGGCCCGCGTCGGCCGCAACCAACGTGTGCGGCCACCAGGGCGAGGTCGCGTAATGTATGTGTCTCGTGTCTAACCGCGTCGAGGCCCCTGCCCGTCCACGGTGACCCAAAGCTGTTTAGCTTCGGACAAATCCCATCTTGCCACGGAGGGCGTCCTCTTTCAAGGGCGCCCTCCGTAAACGTGTTTGAATTGTAGGCTAATGGCCACGTGCACTTGCTAGCGCTCGCGAGCAACGATGAGCTGGTCCATCTCTTCGACATGCACGCCAACGGAGCCCTTGATGCTCGAGAACTCAACGGAGTTGCACACCAAGATGGGAACTGTCACATCGTAGCCCTCGGCAGCAATTGCCTCGCGATCGAACTCAATGAGTACATCGCCCTTATGGACGATGTCACCCACTTGCGCATGTACGGTAAAGTGCTTGCCCTCGAGCTGAACAGTGTCCAAACCAACGTGGATGAGCACGTCCAAGCCATCGACCGTGTTAAGCGCAACGGCGTGTCCCGTGGGAAAAATAGCCTCGACCTTGGCATCAGCCGGCGCGATCACGCGCGTTCCGGTGGGCTGAATCGCCACGCCCTGGCCCAAAAGGCCAGTAGCAAACGTCTGATCGTTTACCTCGGAGAGCGGAATGACGTCACCCGAGATGGGAGCATCCAACGTAAGGACTCGACCACGCATACCAAAAGACCTTAGGACTTTAGTGAACATGCTCCCCCTCGGACATACCGATCAACCAAAATAACCTTAACAGTTTACCACTTGGCACCCGTTTTTGACCATTAGGGAAGTTCGCGCTTGACAACCTCGACGATGTCGTCGACAACGCGCTGGGTCAGCTCGTGCGTCTCGGCCTCGGCCATCACGCGGACCAGCGGCTCGGTACCGCTCGGGCGCACCAGAATGCGGCCGCGGCCGTCAAGCTCCTTCTCGGCAGCAGCGACGGCATCCCAAATGGGCTGGCAATCGTCCAGACCAGCCTTGTTGTCGGAATGCACGTTGACGAGTACCTGCGGGTACTTCTTCATGATGCCGGCAAGATCGGTGAGGGTGCGACCGGTGCGCTTGAGCACGGCCAGCAGCTGCAGAGCCGTCACCAGGCCGTCACCGGTGGTGTTGTGCTCCAGGAAGATGATGTGGCCGGACTGCTCGCCACCGATGACGGCACCGTCCGCGAGCATGCGCTCCAGAACGTAGCGGTCGCCCACGGCGGTCTGAACCATCTCGAAGCCCTGCTCCTTCATAGCGATGGAGAAGCCCAGGTTGCACATGACGGTCGAGACGATCTCGGAGTTGGCGAGCTTGCCGCGAGCGGCGAGGTCAGAACCGCAGATAGCCAGGATGTAGTCACCGTCGATCTCATTGCCCTCGCTGTCCACGAACAACACGCGGTCGGCGTCGCCGTCGTGGGCCAGACCGATGTCAGCATGGGTGCGCAGCACGAGCTCGCGCAGAGGCTCGAGGTGCGTAGAGCCGCACTCAACGTTAATGTCGGTACCGCAATAATCGGTGTTGATGGCATGGACCGTAGCACCTAGGCGCTGCAGTGCGGCGGGCGTGGTCTGGCAAGAAGCGCCATGGCCGCAGTCGACGGCAACGACCAGGCCGTCAAGCCTCAGGCCATCAAGCGTATCGATGGCGTGGTCGACGTATGCCTTGCGAGCGTCCTTCATCTTGATGATGTGGCCCACGCCGGCACCGGTCGGCAGCGTGTCGGCAGCCATGGCTTCCTCGGACATGACCCAGGCGCTGATCTCTTCCTCGACAGCATCGGGAAGCTTCATGCCCTTGCGGCTAAAGAACTTGATGCCGTTGAACTCCGGCGGATTGTGCGAAGCGGAGATGACAATGCCGCCATCGAGCTCGTTTTGGACGGTGAGCAGCGCCACGGCCGGCGTAGGAATGACGCCGCAGCAGTGCGGACGGCCGCCCTCGGCCATAATGCCGGCGGTCAGAGCACTCTCGAGCATGGTGCCCGAAAGGCGCGTGTCACGGCCGATGCAGATGTCCGGACCAAGAAACTTGGTCGCCGCGCGGCCCAGGCGAAACGCGAGGTCGCACGAGAGGTCGGCGTTGGCAACGCCACGGACGCCGTCGGTACCGAAGATGTTCTGGGGCATAGGATCGCTCCTTCCCTAGCAGGCGATATGCAACCGCCCACCCTAGTCGAAAAAGAAAAGCGGGACCCGCCGAGGAATCGGCAGGCCCCGCTTGTACATTGTATCTCGAAAGGAGATAAAACCTTAGCGCTTGGAGAACTGGGGAGCGCGGCGAGCCTTCTTGAGGCCGTACTTCTTGCGCTCGACCACGCGAGCATCGCGCGTAAGGAAACCGGCCTTCTTGAGGTCAGCACGGTAGTCGCCAGCGTTCAGAAGAGCGCGAGCGATGCCCAGGCGCAGAGCGCCGGACTGACCGGAGATGCCGCCGCCATCGCACAGAGCGATAACGTCGAACTGACCGGCGGTGTCGGTCACCTTGAAGGGAGCAAGGGCGTTCTCAACGAGCTGATGACGGCCGAAATACTGCTCGGCGTCACGCTTGTTGATGGTCACCTTGCCGGTGCCGGGGACGAGACGGACGCGGGCGACGGCGTTCTTACGACGGCCGGTACCCTGGTAGACAACGGTGTTCTCAGCCATCTTTAAGCCTCCAGCTCAATCTTCGTGGGGTTCTGGGCAGCATGCGGATGCTCGGCACCAGCGTAGACCTTAAGCTTGGTCATCTGGGCACGGCCGAGGGTGGTCTTGGGCAGCATACCGCGAACGGCGCGCTCGATGACCTTCTCCGGGTGCTTCTCCATAGCCTGGCGGAAGCTCTCAGCCTTGAGGCCGCCGTTGTAGCCGCTGTGGCGATAATAGGTCTTCGTGTCGGCCTTGTTACCGGTAAGCTGGACCTTATCGGCGTTGATGACGACAACGAAGTCGCCGCAGTCGCTGTTGGGCGTGAACTGGGGCTTGTTCTTACCGCGCAGGATCATTGCGATCTGGGTGGCAAGACGGCCCAGGACAGCACCATCGGCGTCGACGAGAACCCAGTTGCGCTGGACCTCGCCCTGCTTGGCGTAGTGAGTCGATTTCGAAATCACTTAGACTCCTCCATGTACAGTACGTGTTGTTACAGAGATTCACGGGGCTCTGCAAGTAACCCGTCCATATTACCCCGCTCGCCGTACGAGTCAACAGGTATTTTGGCTCCGACCAGAGTTTCTGCACATGTCATCCACGAGCCGTGATTTTCCAGCTCTTTAGCTGTTGTCATTTTTTGAGAGTTCGCCGTCGCTAGCGCTCAACGAACTCTTGGATTTCCGCTAGCAGGCGCTTTGCCTCCTGGCGGCCCTGGATATACAGGTCCAAAAGCTTTGCCGAATCGTGCTCGACATGACCGACCTCGACCGGCTTTTGCGGAGCGACGACCAACGCGCGGCCCTCGCGCTCATACTTCCAAAGGTGCATGCGTTGTATGTTGTAGCGGTCGTGGCGCGTCTCGATTCCCTCGAGCAGATAGGGGTAGTCGGCATAACGCGCACGCGCGGCAGGCATAAACTCGTATGGCTTTTTCTCGTACGAGCGGTCCTGCGTGACGATGACGACCGCACGGTCGAAGCCCGCCTCCTCCAGCACGTGCTCGATGGGGATCGAATCGGCTACGCCACCGTCGACGTATTTGTGCCCGTCAATCTCGACCGGCGGCGTCACCAGCGGCAGCGAGGTCGAGGCACGCACGGCGTCGAGGTCGAGCACGGCGCTTTTGACCGGGAGGTACGTGGCGGTTCCAAAGAGCATGTCCGTCGCGACGGCGTACATCTCGATGGGGCTCGCGTCGAACGTCTCGTTGTCAAAGGGATCCAAGCGGTCCTGGACATCGTTGAAGATAAAGTCGTAACCCACAATAGAGCCCGTGGACGCAAACGATGCGGCGCCCATGAAGCGGCTGTCGTTGCAGAAAGCCAGGTTGATGCGGTTGGCACGGCCGATCTGGTGCGACTTGTAGTTCACGCCGTTGAGGGCGCCGGCCGATACACCGTAGACAGCCGGAATCTCGACGCCAGCCTCCATGAGGACGTCGAGCACGCCCGCGGTAAACTGCCCGCGGAAGCTGCCGCCCTCCAGGACGAGCGCGACCTTGCCAGCGTTCTTTGCCTTATCTTCTGCAGTCATGTTGACCTCCTGCGATTGCGTTTTAGCCTTCTTCTACCCAGTTTTGGGATGGAGGGCGCGGGTTTTGGAGCAGAGTTCGATTCTCCGCGGTTTGGGGGATCCGTTGATGCTGGGCGAGGCCAGCTGAGATTCGATAAACATCGCATCTGTTTTGGGTTGGGGCTTTGCGCGGAGAATCCGCGTATTTGCTACGCAAATACGCACCGGCTTCGGCCGCCTGCCGGCGTCCTCGCCCGCGGGCTAAAAACGCTTACGCGTTTTCTTTACGCCCGCGCCCTGCATAGAGTTCGATTCTCCGCGGTACGGACTAGAAATAAAAAGGCAGGTAGATACGAATATCTACCTGCCTGTTACTTATGGTGGAGGCGCGGAGAATCGAACTCCGGTCCACGAAAGCCCCCTGATTGGCATCTCCAAGCTCAGTCGCTGGTTTAGTCTCGGACGCTTTGCGCGCAGCGACACGCTCGCGGCGTCCTAACCGGTTCGGTCTTAGCCTGCGCCATACCGATTACGTGCGCAGGAGCATTCCCCTAACATGACGTCGCGCCGGTGTCGGGGAAATCACCGGGTTGACGCGCCGCTATAAACTAAGCAGCGAGAGCCATAGGCTCAAAAGAAGAGTTGTTGTCAATTCAATTTGACGGTACCCCTGTTTAACGAGGCGAGGAGACCTCGGCTTGCTTCCTCTCTCAGAGCTATCGTGTCGAAACCAGTCGCCCCCGAATGTCGGGAAAGTCTGGATGGCATTGGGCATGAGCGCCCAACACCCGTCGACTTTTCAAGGAACATGCGGGGCGAGCCCCGCTTGTGGAGTGCTATCTTACCACGTTCTGAAAGCGGACAGCTGTTCTATGCACGAGCTGTGAAGACCCCAATGTGCGCCGCACTTCGCACTTTTGCTACCGATCGCGTCACGTATATTTTCGCCAAGCGAAATTGACCCGTCGAAAGGACCGTTATGGATACCAAGCAGCAACTCGTCAATGCCCTCGCAGGCCTGGGCTCAACCATTACCGAAGCTATGGATGTCATCGAAGGCTTTGTCCCCTGCGGACATCCCGCCCTCACGGTATCGAACGCACTCGTCGCGCTGGACGCCGACGATAATGCAGCTCTCGCCCAGCAGCTTGAGACCGTCGAGAGCTTTATCGACCACGTGAGCGAGAACCGCGGCGTGGCCGCCCACCACGGCATCGAGGTCGAGCTCGCAGGTCCCAAAGCCGATCTGTTCGCAGCAATCCGCGAGTTAGGCACCCTTATGCAGACCGCAGGCGTCAAGAACACCCAGGTCAACGAGTGGGTCTACCGCAGTCTGGCAGCACTCGACAGCTCCGACGAAAAGGCAACCGAGCAGCTCGCAGAAAGTCCCACCATTAAGGCCGAGCTTTTGTAAATAGCAGACGCGGGTCCCTTGGCGCATCGTCGTCCAAGAGGCCCGCAAACAGTTCGCGTCAACCGATAGCCGCGCCACCGCGTTCGGCCAAAGCAAGAATCGGCATCATTTGGCGCGAGGTCTTCGCTGCAAGATCGGCATGTTCGAGCAGTTTGCGATCGTTAGTCACCAAGTAATCGACCTGTGCGCGCTTGCACGCGGCGAGCACCAAGTTGTCCTCGTAATCGCGATGGAGCGCTAAGTATTTGTCGGCCAGCCAAAGGTCCGACGCATCTACACCCACGGCCGTGGCGTTTTCGGTCATGTTCCGAACAAATGCCAGCGCCGCATCGCCAATTGCGCGGGCAGATGCCTCGTCGAGTGCTCCCCCGCTGGCAAGAACGCTACGCTTCAGCTCGTATTGGACAACGTACAGCACGTCCTTAGCGATATGCACCGGGAAGAACAGCAACGCCCCCGTCTCCGTCGCCTGCCCAATAAACGCACGCGCGGCAAGCGACTCGGCATGGTCGACGCAAAACGAATCAACCCATACGTTGGCGTCCACCATTATTTTGAGGGGAGACCCGCTCACAGGATCATCCCCTTTTGGCGATAATGCTCATCCATGGCGTCGGAATAGATTGTGTCCCAATCGCGATCGTCGGATACGGGCGACGTATCGATACCCAGGTCCGCGTAAAGCTGATCCGCCGCCGCCCATGATGCGGCGAACGGCGTATCGGGCGCGACGGTCTGCTGCCGGCCATCAACGGCAGACAGCACTTCCTCACACTGCCCGCCACCCTGTGCGACCTTGGCCACCACCTTTTTGATGAGCTCGGGCAGTGATCTGCCCGAAAGCCGCAACGCTTCCTCAGCGCGCTCTTTAACCGAGCGATCTACGCGAACATTCACCTGTGCCATGCTGCCAACGGTAGCCATCTCAACCTCACCTTCAGCATTTACTAGCATTGCTAGCACGAGCATATATCCGAGCTAACATCTCGTCAAACAAAAGAAGGCCTGCACCCTGGCGGCTACGGTGCCGCCCGAATGCAGGCCATATACTCAATCGAAAACGCTAACGCAGGTACGCCTTTGCGTTGCCCAGACTGTAGGCGATCGTTGAGCTGTTGTGCAGCAGTGACGACGTCTGCGGAGTAATCATGCCGGTAATACCCAATGCCAACAGCGCCGAGTTGGTGAGCATCACCTTGGAATACGAACTCGTCAGACGATCAATGAGGCCCTGGCTCATGCGGCGCAGACGCACGATCGCGGCCAGATCCGTATCGGTCAGGATGATATCGGCGACCTCCTTGGCGATGTCGCTTCCGCCACCCATCGCCAGGCCCACGTCGGCCAAACCGAGCGCCGGCGAATCGTTGACGCCGTCGCCCACCATGGCAACGTGGCGCCCCTCGCCCTTAATGCGCTCAACATACGCGTACTTGTCCTCGGGCAACAGCTCGGCCTTAAACTCGTCGACACCTGCCTCGCGAGCAATGCGCTCGGCCGTGCGCTCCGAATCGCCCGTGAGCATAACGACATGCTTGACGCCCAGCGCATGCAGGTCGGCGATGGCCTCACGGACCCCAGGCTTGAGCGGATCCTCGATACCGAGCACGCCGACAACCTTGCCATCGACCGCCAGATACAGCGGCGACAGGCCCTGCATCTGGGACTCGATGCGCTCCTTAATGTCGGACTCGAGCTGCGCGCCCTCGTCCTCAAACACAAAGTGCGCCGAGCCGATAATCGCGCGACGCCCCTCGATGGACGAAGCGATGCCGTGCGCCACAATATACTCGACCGCAGCATGGCGCTCGCGGTGCTCGAGCCCGCGCTCGCGGGCGGCGTTGACCACGGCACGCGCCACCGGATGCGGGAAATGCTCCTCCAGACAGGCAGAAAGGCGCAGAATCTCGTCCTCGCTCCAGCCGTCGGTGGTGAGTACGCAGGCAAGACGTGGCTGCGCCTCGGTCAGCGTACCGGTCTTGTCAAAGACAATGGTATCGGCCTTGGCAAACGACTCAAAGTACTTCGCGCCCTTGACCATGACGCCCATCTTGGCGGCATCGCTCATGGCGGTCATGACGGCGACGGAGCCCGTGAGCTTGAGTGCGCACGAGTAGTCGACCATCAGTGCCGCCGAGGTCTTGATGAGGCTGCGGGTGGTAAGCGCAACCAGGCCCGCGAGCAGGAAGTTCCACGGGACGATCTTGTTGGCAAGGTCCTCCATATGCGACTGGCCCTCGGACTTGAGCGAGTCGGCCGTCTGCACGAGCGAGACGATTGAGCGCAGTTTGGTTTGCGCCGTATTGGCGCGCACACGCACCAAGATGCTGCCGTCTTCCACGACGGTGCCGGCGAACACGTCGTCGCCCACGCTGCGCTCGACGGCCAACGGCTCGCCGGTCAGGGTCGCCTGGTTGACCATAGCGCTCCCCTGTTCGACAACACCGTCGATGCAAATGGACATGCCAGTGCGCACGGCGACCAGATCGCCGGGCTCGAGCTCGGTCGCGGCAACGCTTACCTCGGTGTCGCCGACGACCTTTTGCGCCTTGTCGGGCACATCGAGCAGCGAGTTGATGAGCTCGTTTTCGCTCATGGCGCGGGTGTAGTCCTCGAGCAGCTCGCCCACGTTGAGCAGGAACATTGTCTGGCCCGCGGTGTCGACATCGCGCTTGACGAACGAAATGCCGATGGCCGAAGCGTCGAGCACGGGAACGGTCAGGCGCGGCTGCGCCAGCTCATGAAGGGCGGCGCGCAAAAATGTCATGTAACCGGCCACGACAAACACCGCACGCAGAGGCGTCGGCAAGAACCAGCGGCGCGCGTAGTGGACACCGATAAGTGTGGCAAGATCCATGACGAGCTTGTGCTTGCGTGGCTCAAGCTGCATCACGTAACCCGTCTTTGCGTCGGCAACGGCCTGGGCATCGAGTGCGCCCAAGGCGTCGAGCACGCTTGCGCGGCGCGGCTCGTCGTACTCCAGCGCCATCTGGCCAATGCGGCCATACACGCGCACCTTGTGCACGCCGTCGATATCGCCGCTGAGCTTAAGAAGTGCATCGAGATCGCTCTCTGGCACAGGACCCGCCAATTGAAGACGGGTCCTGCCGGGGATCTCGCTAATAATCGAGAATCTCATAGTTTGTGCCTGGGAGCGTTACTCGGCTGCCTCGTCAGCAGCGGCCTCGCTCTGGGTGATGTAGGCAGCCTCGGCAACCATGTCGTCGACATTAGCCTTGGCCTGCTCGACCATGTCCTGGTAGCCGTTCTTGATGCGCATGCCGCACGCGATACCCTGCACGCAGGCATTCTTGACCGGAGCGCTGGTAAGCAGCTTGATGCCGGCCGTGCCAAGCAGAAAACCGCCACCGACAAGCAGGGTATTGAACGTCGACTTCTTCATGTTGCTTCTCCCTTTTGCCGCATTGGACGCGGCACGGTGCCTCAGCACCCGAGTAAACAAGTTTGCTCGAGCACACTTTTAGAAAAGAGTTTAGTGTATCTAACTAATGAGGTCAACAAAGGTTAACTTTTTGGAAATCTTGAGGCGCGATGTGACCAAAGGGACAGCCCCTGCGCCACGTCCACAAAACAATGGGCGCGCCAACGGCGCGCCCATTCACCAAATTCCATTCAGCCCCGCCTGACCCGAACGGCCGAGTCGTTGCAGAACCCGGGAGCCCCGGCAGGGCGGGTGCTTCCTCAAAATGAGTTCCCCTCAAAAACAATGGGCGTGCCAACGGCGCGCCCATTCACTCTATTCCATTCAGCCTACCTGACCCGAACGGCCGAGTCGTCACGGAACCGAGGGGCCGGGCGCAGGGCCTTGCCTCTCAATGAGTTCCGCACGAACAGGAGGCGCCAGTGGCGCCTCCGTCGTGAGTCAGGACTGTCCGAAATTGAGAGGCAAGGCCCTGCGCCCGGCCCCTCGGTTCCCGCTTACGAGAGCGACGTTCTCAGCAACTCGTTGAAGAGCTTCGGGTTGCCCTTGCCGCGGCTTGCCTTCATGCACTGGCCCACCAAAAAGCCGATGACCTTCTGGTTGCCGTCGCGGTACTGCTGCGCCTGATCGGCACAGTTAGCCAGCACCTCGTCCACGATCGGCTGCAGCGCGCCGGCATCGCTCACCTGACGCATACCGCGCTCGTCGACGATCTTGTTGGGGTCGTCGCCGGTCTGAGCCATGGCCTCAAAGACCTCGTGCGCCTGGTTTGAGCTAATGGCATCGGTCGCGAGCAACTTGGCAAGCGCCGCAACCTGAGCCGGCGCAATGCCGGACTCGGCGAGCGACACGCCTGCGCCCTTAAGGTAGGCGATCATCTCGTTCACCAGCAGGTTTGCGACCGTCTGGGCCTCCTTGCCGGCCATACCGGCAGCGGCGGCCTCAAAGAACTCTGCAAACTCCGGGTCGCCGGCAATCTGCTCGGCATCGGCCGCCTTAATGCCAAAGTCGGCCTCAAAACGGGCGCGCTTGGCATCGGGCAGCTCGGGAATCTCGCCACGGCAGCGGTCGATGAACTCGTCGTCCAGATCGAACGGCGCCAGGTCGGGATCGGGGAACAGGCGATAGTCGTCGGCCGTCTCCTTCACACGCATAACCACGGTACGCTTGCGACTAGGCTCCCAGTGGCGGGTCTCCTGATAGATGATGCCGCCTTCCTCGAGCACCTCGGCCTGGCGGCAAATCTCGTAGGCAAGACCGTCATGCAGGCTCTTAAACGAGTTGAGGTTCTTGAGCTCGGTCTTGGTGCCCAGCTTGGTCTCGCCGCGGCGACGCAGCGAGACGTTGCCGTCGCAGCGCATGGAGCCCTTCTCCATGGAGCAGTCGGAAATGCCCAGCGTCACAAAGATGCGGCGGAGCTTCTCCATAAACAGGCGCGCTTCCTCGGGCGTGCGCAAGTCGGGCTCAGTCACGAGCTCGATCAGCGGCGTGCCGCAGCGGTTGTAGTCGACGAGCGACTCGGCCGCGGCGGTAATGCGGCCCTCGGCGCCGCCCACATGGACCATCTTGGCGGCGTCCTCCTCCATGTGGATGCGCAGGATGCGGATGGGCACCGTGTAGGAACCGTCCTCGCGACGCTCGGGCATCTGCAGGTTGGACGCGTCATAGCTGGCCAGATGGCCGGCGCGCTGGTTGCCCTCGCGCATGGTCGACGTCATGGACGTGGACAGGCCCTCGGCGTTGGCCGAGGCGCTCGCCAGGCTCTGAGCCTCGGCCTCGCCAAACGCGCAGTCGGGGCGCTCGGCGGCACCGCGACCGGTCACGTCCAGGTCCAGATGGCCGTACATGGCAAAGGCGACCGGACCCTGCGTGGTCTGGAAGTTCTTGGCCATATCGGGATAGAAGTAGTGCTTGCGGTAGAACATCGAGTGGCGTTGAATCTCGCAGTTGGTGGCCAGACCCGCCTTGACGATGCTCTCGATGGCGCGCTTGTTGGGCACCGGCAGGGCGCCGGGCAGGCCCAGGCACACCGGGCACACGTTGGCGTTGGGCTCGTCATCGTGGCTGAGCTTGCAGTTGCAGAACATCTTGGTATCGAGTGCGGTGAGCTCGGTATGGATCTCCAGGCCGATCACGGCCTCCCAATCCTGCAGGACCTCGGAAAGCTCCTTCATTACAGCTCGCCCCCCTTCCCGGCAAAATCGGGCGCGACGGAAAGCGCGGGCGCACCCGTGGCGGCATCGGCAAAGCCGCGCTCCAGAGCGCGGGCAAACGTGAGCAGCTGACGATCCTTAAAGGCCGGACCCACCAGCTGGGCAGAAACGGGCAGCTGAGTATCCTCGCCCAGGCCCAGCGGCACCGAGATGCCACCGTTGCCGCAGATGTTGAGCGAGATGGTGTACAGGTCGGAGAGGTACATCTGCGTGGGGTCGCTGATCTCGCCAAACTTAAAGGCCGTGCGCGGCGAGGCGGGCATGAGGATGGTGTCCACCTTGGCATACGCGGCATCGTAGTCCTGCGTGATGAGCGTGCGGGCCTTTTGCGCGGCGTAGTAATACTTGTCGTACACGCCCGAGCTCAGCAGGTAGGCGCCGAGCATCTGACGGCGCTTGGCCTCGGCGCCAAAGCCGTGGGCGCGCGACAGCGAGCTCTGGTCGGACAGGTTGGCGCAGCCCTCCTCCTGATAGCCGTAGCGAATGCCATCGAAGCGGGCCAGGTTGGAGAACGCCTCGGCCGGGCCGATGACGTAGTAGGCGGCGATGGCGGCGTCCAGGTGCGGCAGGTCGACCTCGACCAGCTCGGCGCCCTGGTTCTGCAGCTCCTGGGCGGCGCGCTGAACAGCGGCCTTGACCTCGGGCGTCAGGCCCTCGGCCTCCATAAACGCGGGGATGATGCCCACGCGCTTGCCCTCGATGCCGTCGTTGAGATGCTCGGTAAAGTCGACGGCGCAATCCTGGCTGGTGCAGTCGTACGGATCGTGGCCCGCACCGGTAAGCGCGTTCATGGCCAGCGCGACGTCCTCGACCGTGCGGCCGAAGGGGCCCACCTGGTCGAGCGACGAGCCAAAGGCAACCACGCCGTAACGGCTCACGGCGCCATACGTGGGCTTAAAGCCCACCACGCCGCACAGCGACGCCGGCTGGCGAATGGAGCCGCCGGTGTCCGAGCCCAGCGAGAGCGCGACCTCGCCCGCGGCGACGGCGGCAGCGGAGCCGCCCGAGGAGCCGCCGGGCACGCGCTCGGTATCCCAGGGGTTGTTGGTACGGTGGAACGCCGAGCTCTCGGTGGAGCTGCCAAAGGCAAACTCGTCCATGTTGGCCTTGCCCATGGGCAGGCAGCCGGCATCGAGCATGCGCTGGACACAGGTGGCGGTGTAGACGCTCTGGTAGTTCTCGAGCATGCGGGAAGCACAGGTGGTGCGCGTGCCCACGAGATTCATGTTGTCCTTGATGGCCAGCGGCACGCCCGCGAGCGGGGGCAGCGGCTTGCCTGCGACACGGTCGGCATCCACGCGCGCAGCGGCCTCGAGCGCAAGCTCGGGCGACACCTGCAGGAATGCCTGGACCCCGCCCTCGCGTGCCTCGATGGCGGCAAGGGAGGCCTGGGCCACCTCGGTAGCGGTAAAGTCGCCGGCGGCAACGCCCGCGGCAATCTGGGCGGCGGTAAGGGAATCGAAGCTCTGCGCCATTACTCGCTCTCCCCCTCTCCCAAAATGGACGGCACGCGGAAGTAGCGGTCGCGCGCGCTGCCGGCGTTTTCGAGCGCAACGTCGAGCGGCAGGTCGCGCTCGGGCTCGCGCAGGTCATCGCCCATCACGTTGGACAGGCTTCCGATAGGATGGAACGTGGGCTCCACGTCGGGCAAGTCATATTGCAAGACGGGCTCGAGCATCTGGACGGCGTCGTTCATGTAGGACGTCATCTGGGTGAGCTCGTCATCGGTCAGTGCGATCTTTGCGTACTCGGCAATGCCGCGCACGTCTTTCTCGCTGAGTGCCATAGGCGCTCCCTTCCGCATAACAGATAAACCGCTCTAGTATACAAGGCAACGCCGCTTGGAGCAGGTGCTTTACCCAAATGCAGCGAAAACGTAACGAGGGCGGCGGTTGGCAGGCGGCGGGCTGGCGGTTCTGCAGCGAAACCGCACCGTCCATAGCGAAAATCGTCTCGCCCACAACGAAAACCGCGCCGCCCACTACGAAAACCGTCCCGCCCGCAACGAAAACCATCACAACATTCGACACTTTTCGTCAAAATCGAGATTTTCATCGAATGTTGTGATGGTTTGGAAGCCCCGACCACCACAAAGGTGCCTGTCCCCATTGTGGTGGTTCTGGAGAATGTCCTATGCCGAGGCCTTGGCCTTGCGGCGCTTGCGGACCGCGTGGATCACGATGTCCAGCAGCAACAGCACAATGGCTACGATCACGATGAGCACGGCAAACTCGCGCTTGCCCCAGTGGCGCCCGGCCAGCGACTTTTGCTTGTCGACGTCCTTCTTGTTGTACTTGGTGCGTACGCAATGCACCAGCAGGCGATGGTCGTTCACGCCGTAGGGCGTGCAGGTAACGAGCGTCACTTTGTCGGCGCCGGGCTCGATGGTCAGCGACTCCATCTCCTCGGGCAGCACGACCTCGGAGTCCACCATCTTGTAGGCGAGCGTCTTGTTCATGGTGTGCAGCAACACCAGGTCGCCGGGCTCCAGCGAATGGATGTCGTCGAACATGCTCAGGTTGCGCATGCCCGAGTGCGCGGTGAGCACGCAATGCGTCGAGGTGCCGCCCACCGGCAGGCTCGTGCCCTCCAGGTGGCCGACGCCCGCCATAAGGACTTCCTCGCTCGTGCCGTGGTAGATGGGCATGCTCACGTCGATGGAGGGGATCTCGACCCAGCTCATCATGGGGTCGCGGTCAAAGATGAGCTGCTGGGCGTAGGGCTCGATCTGGTCGGCGGGAAGCTCGGTGGCCTCGCCGGCAAGTTGCTCGTTATAGGAGCGCGCCTGGAGCAGGATGCGCTCGCGCTCCTCGGCAGACAGCGCGTCCACGGTGCTGGACACGGTGCTGATCTGGTTGAACACGCCCGAGGCCTCGAGCCGGTCCAAGATCCACGGCCAGGTCATAAGGCCCACGCCAATAAGGATGATGACGATGGTGATGAGCCGGTCGGCCCAGCGCGGCAGTCGCTTGCGACGGCGCTTAGGTTTTGGTTGAGGTTTGGGCTGAGGGCTTGAGCCGCCGTTGTCCGCGGCGTTATTGCTCTTCATATGTTTGGCGCCCTGCACCATCGCCGGTCACTCCTCTACAACTCAAGTTGTCTAAACAAATAATAGCCGATTAGCGAGCTTCCACGCCGGACAACGCAGCTAGACTGCACCGTCCGGGCCACGTAACCCCACTCAACCAATCAAGCCATATGTTGCTTTCATCGTCTTGAGCAACTGCGCCATCGTTACGCCCGCAACCCCAATCTGTTTCAGATTGACGTCGCCCACCTCACAATCTTTGACAAACGCAAGCATATCGTCCTTCAGTTCTCCGCGCAGGTCGACACCTTCCGACTCGCCAAGCAGCTGAGCAAGCCTCAGCGCATCGCGTTTATGCTTTTTTACCTTCCTCGAATCAACGTTCTCCCCCGCTTCCCTTCTAGCTTTTAGGTCGAGATACGCCTTCGCTTTGAACGGGACAATGTATTCCGTACCCAGGACCGAAACGCCGCCTACGGTCCGAATTCCCTGAAGGAACAAGCTGTAGTAAGCATCGTCCAACAAAATTGCCGAAAGACTGCTTATGTTTTCATCAACGTGAATTGGTGCCACATCAATCCCCTCACGACCCTTTAGAAAGTCGGGGCACTTCGCGAAGAGTTCGATCATATGGGGGTAACCCGGCCTCTTAGGCTCTGTAAACCGATAAAAACATGAGCCTTTGCCTTCGCCCCAGCCGCAGCGGTAGCCGCCATCACGCACCAAAGTCCATATAGCTTCTGCCGTCTGAGGCAACCGGTCATCGGCGACAATTACCACATCAAAATCGTGAGTCGCCCTAAACGGAAGTCCCGCCTCCGCGAGTAAAATGTCGCATGCCGTGCCGCCGATAAGAGCATACGATCCTGCAGCTTCTTGCATATGCTGCTGAAATTCTTGGAGACCTTCTACAGCGCTTCTTGCCATGGATATTCCTTTCCAAACATGCGATCGACTTCGAGCTGAATTCGCTCATCGTCGATTGCCGCCAAAGATAGCGCAAGCGAAATGTCGTCGACACGGGAGAAGCCGGCAAACACGGGCGCATAGCGCCACACTTGGATCATCGCCGTCTCGTTATCCGGCAACTCTCCGTCTGCGACTTCGAGGTCGCTCAGTTGACGCCATATACTTCTTAAGACGGCCTTTTGTTCCATGCCCGGTGCAGCGAGCATCGAACGCGCGGCGAGCGCCGTCTCCCCGGCGTCAACAAGATAGTCGATCTGCGGCGTCTTCCTTACAAAAAAGGCCTTCGAGACAGGCGAGGAGAGCTCTGCCATGTGCTCGCTGAGCAGAAGATCAACGGCAACAGGGAACACGACGACACGCCGCTCGCGACGCTCGCGCCTCGCGAGCCCCCTGTCGACAAGCTCGGTTATGGCCTCACTCGCACGGCTTGCCGAAATCCCAAGCGCACGACAAAGGTCATAGGGGCGATATGGCTCCTGGGCTGCTCCCCAGATTGCGGCAGCCTGCGCGTTGGGTGACATCTTGGTCGCGTGATTGTGGAACCGGGCACCGCCCCTCTCCGTGCAGGCTGTGCCCATAAATGGAAGAAAAGCCTGTCTACCTGGGCAGACAAAGGGAATCCCTTGTGCGACCAATGCTTTGCGCTGACGTGCATCGGCATCAGGAAACGAAACGACAACAGGAGTCTCCGCGCGCAAGGCTAGCTGACTATAGACCCTCTTAGCCTCGGGAAGCCCGACGCCAGTAGGCAAACTTGCAAGCAAAAACGAAAAACCATTTGCGTCAACAGCGCGGGCCTCAATCGCCCGCAGATGCAGCGGCAGGCGTGCGGATCCAGGCCAAGTTTTGGTTTTGGCGGAGAGGCCTAGTGCTTCTTGTAAGTAGATTAGCGCTTCGTTCATTTCCATTGTTTTCGTTTGATTCCAGTTTATATTGGAATTATACATAATTTTCGGAATTAAAGAGATTCCGTTCGTGCCTAAGCCCGCATTTGCGTTTTCAAAATGTCCCGGATCGGCGGGGCGATTCGGGATACAATCTCAATAGAAAACGACGCACCCCGCGTAAGTGTACGAGAGCGCGGGCGGCCTAGTTTTCTGGTTTTGTTAAATGCCCGGGATCCGACCCCCGGGCATTCTTATTTGCGCTTGTTGCGGCGCAAATGCCTTCTACCGTCCGCACCGCGCGTGCGCCTACGGACCTTAAACCGAACCTCATACGAGTCAAGAAACGCGATGACGAACGTGCCCGCATCGGACGGTGGAGGCTGGCAGCGTTATCCCAAAAAAAACGGGGCAGACTCCAGTGCGGAGTCTGCCCCGAAAAGAGAATGGCAAAGCAAGAACGTGGATGGACGAGAAAAGTGTCCGCAAGTCTCATGGCCATCACATCCCACCTGCCAAAGGGATGGGTGAGCGAGCGTTACTCCTGCTCGGACTCCTCAGCCTGCTTACGGCTGCGGATGAGGTGCGCCACGCCGATGCACAGCACCGCGCCACCAGCAATCCAAGTGAAGGTCACGCCGTTGAGACCGGTGAGCGGGAGGCCGGAGCCCTTCTTGTTCTCGACGGTAAGGGTGACAGTACCATCAGTCTGAGTAGCGTCATCAAGGATAACGAGGTCGGAAGTCTCCGCCGTCCTGGTGACTGTCACGGTCTGTGTCTCTTCCTCGGTTTTATGAAGACTGTCTACACCAGACGCCTGAGTCGAGATCGTGAAAGTGAAGTCCTTCAGCGAATTGTAGTTGCCGAGGGCAGTCTGCTCATGAACGGTGTAAGTACCAGCGTCAAGTCCCTTGATGTAAATTTCGCCATTTGTATCAGTGAAGAACTCATGCGGCGTTTCACCAAGGTTGCCAAGTTCCTGAACGTATTTGCCCTTGGAAGCGCTGCCGTCCGCATTGTCATCAGGATCGGTAGCCCGAATGGTAAATCCGACATTCGCGAGCTTGTTCTTGCTTTTGTGATCTTTCTTGACAAGCTTGAGCGCATAGGTGTAGTCGCGAACAGTGTCGGTCACAGACTCGCCTTTGTCGGCACTCATGGGATTGTTGGAATAGATGAGCCTGACGGTGTTGAGGTTACCCTCGCCGCCGACCGTGACATTCTCTACCTTGTTGGGGTCGAGCTTGGCTTTATAGGTGACGACGACCCTAGATTGCTCGTTGAGCGTGACACCGGCCCGCTCAGCAGCAGCCTTGAGGTTGGCGAACTTGACCGTCAGGGTATTGGTTTCGCCGTCTATAGCCGCATCGTAACCAGTCACAGCGTTAACGGTCGTGTTCTTTGAAACTGTCACGTCGTTGACCTTGACCTCAACGCTATCGAGATCGGCCGTCAGCCCAGCGGAGAGTTCGTCGTGGAACTCGTAGCAATAGGTACCGAACGTGGCGATATTGTCAGCGACGGTACCAGTCAGCTGATATTGGACATCCTGGCCCATCTGAGAGTCAGCCTTATCGGCCCATACACTGGTAGACTTGTCATCCCTGACCTTCTTCGTAACCGTGGGGATGCTGGTCTTCTCGGTGACCGTCACGGGACCATCGCCAACGAGAGCGAAGATCGGAGAGGTACCAGTGTTCGGCTTGGCCGGATCCGTAAGACTATCAGACACGAAGAGATAATAGCCATCGCCATTAGTGTCCGGGCGCGTCCACTGCTTGCCTGCCCTAAAGGAGCCGACCGCAGCCTCCCCGCCTTCAGCTACAGCTTTAGCAATCGAATACAGCACGTCGCCAGGAGCGACACGCGTGCCATTGTTGTTTGCCGTACTAGCGGTGGTACCCGTTACATTTTGAGAAAGCCACTCAGCCACAACAGAAGCTGAAGCAGTATTCTCGAGCTTCTCGGCTCCTTTCTGCACGAGATCATTGTACTCAGCAGACCCCTGAATGGCGGTAATCACCTTGGAACCGATAGTTTGATTCGCCCATTCAATATCGGAAGCAACCTTGCCATTGCTCTTCTCGTCAACGACTTTGGCCTTGAAGATCTGATAAGCCTTGAACGTATTGTCCTTGTTGGCGTCGTCGACATTATTGATCGTGATCTTGCCCGGCGTACCCGCCGCAAACGCCATGGTCACCGGGGCCATCACGCCGCCGAAGCTCAACGCCGCGGTAAGGCCCGCTGTTACTGCCAGGCGTGCGATGTTCTTGCTCATGCTCATCTTCTTTTCCTCTACTTTCCGTTTGATTCCCATTCGATCGGTCATCTGTCTGTGTCTTAGCATCTACTTCGCTACGTCTCGCCCCGCTCTCTGTGGGGCTGCCAGCTACTCTTTATGGCTGCCACCTCCCCGCTTGACCAGGAGCGCGACCACGATGAGCGCGGCTCCGGCGACCGCTGCGGCGGCCGCGGCGTACATTGCCATATCGCCAGTCGAGGGCATAAAGCCTCCGGTGGTAATGCTAGGGGGTGTGCCGGTGGGCGTGTTGATGAGCGACGCCTCCAGGCTGCCCGTCGACCCGTCCGCGCTGTCGGCGCGCAGGGGCGACTCGGCCGTGATGGTGAGCTTGGGCTTGGCGGCGGCCACCTGGTCGACGTCCAGGCCCTCGGCCTTGACCGTCACGGAGCGTGTGCCCTCAAAGGCGGTGTAGCCCTTGGGCGCCTTGAGCTCGCGGACCTCCAGCTTGCCCGAGTCCACGCCCGAGACGGTCACGCGGCCGTCCTCGCCCGTGGTGACGGTGGCCTTGCCCTCCGCGTCCCACGTGCCGTCGGCCGCCAGCGTGCGACCGCGGTCGTCGGCGATGCTCAGGACCGCCCCGGCAAGCGGCTTGTCGCTGTCGCTGCCGCGCTTGGTGAGCGCAAGATCCCAGGTGTAGGCGCACGCGTCATCGCTCGGCGTGCGGGTAAAGCCGGCGTCGCCGGACTGGTCGGCAAAGGGAGAGCGCGGGTAGCGCAGGTAGACCTCGTTGGGGTTGCCCTTCGCGATGCCGTGGTTGCACGCGCTGTTGAGCGGCGCATTGTACACGGCGACCACGCGGGCGCCCGCGGTGAAGGCGTCGGCCCCGCCGAGCGCGGCGATCAGGTCGCCGGTGCGCACGGTGAAGGTCTTGCCGTCGGTCGCTACCTTGGTGGCGCACTGGGCCGTGATATCGGTCCAGCCCTTCGCGGGCTCGATGCCGGCGCGGCCGTCCTTGCCGGTCTGGACGGCGTCGAAGCCGCCGTCCGCGCCCGCCGCCGCGTACACGCGCATGCTCGCGGCCACCTTGGAGGGGTCGAGCCCCGCGCCCATGGTGTCGACGAACCGCACCGTATAGGTGTCGTAGGCCGTGAGCCCCGCCGGGACCGTGGCCGAGAGGCGCCAGTACAGGTCGTCGGCGACCGTGGCGTCGGCGGCCTTCTGCCAGGCGGCGGTGCTGTCCTCCAGCACATGCTTGGACACCTTGGGGGTCGCGGCCTTGGGCTTGACGGTGACGGCGCTGCCGCCGACCAGGGCCATGATCGGCGCGGTGCCGGCCTCGCCCTGGGCGATGGCGTCGTCGTCGGCGACGATGAGCCAGTAGCCGCAGGGCAGCTCGGCCGCCGTGCCCGCGTTGAGGGCCACAGACACGGCGCCAGAGCTCTGGAGGGAACGAGCGAGCTGTGCGCTCAGCGCGCTCGTAAGGTGGGAATCGGTGTTGAGCCACTCGGTAGCTTCCTGCGCGGTGGTCTGGGAATTGGGCATGCCGGCGCTGTGCAGCACGGGCAGCGCGGCGTCGCGCACGGCGTCGCTTGCCCAGGCGAGGTCGGTGGCGATCTTGGCGTCGCTGTCGCCGTCGACGACGTTGGCGCTAAAGATCTGGTAGGCGTCGTAGCTGCTCGCCACGGTGCCGCTCACCGTGATGGAACCGGTCGAGGTCGGCGCGGCCTGCGCGGAAGCGGGGAACACAACCGCGCAGGTGCCGATCAGGAGGGCAAGCAGCGCAAACAAGATCGGGAAGGAGCAAACTTTCTTATTCACGACGCTTACCTCCCTTCGCATTCGCCTTGCGACGAATGTGCATCCAGGCCGCAGCAGCGCAAAGCACCGCCGCGCCGGCAAGGTACGTCAGAGTGACGCCCGACATACCAGAAAGGGGCAAAGAGGTGGAGTAGGTGTTGGTGAAGGTGGGGGTAGCGTCGGGAAACTTGTGGTCATCGGTATCGGTGGCTTTCCACGTACCGTCGGAGTCAACGGTTCCCTTCCTGTAGGTCACCGCACAGTCGATTCCCCCTTTGGCGTTATCCGTTGCCACAACCGTGAACCTATAGACCGACTGATCAAACTTGTAATGCGAGAAAATCGAGCTATCGTCCTTCTCGCGCATGTAGTACGTGAAGGTCTTGGAAGCGCCACGACCCGTAGAGTCGGTCTTGAGCTTGTCGAGTTGATCGAGTTTGTACTCAATCTCGTCGAAGCTCCGGGTCTGAGACTTCTTGCCGTCGGCAGTGGTGGTAATCACGCCGTCGGGGTCGGTCATAACCGTCTTGGGACTATCGAAGTTCTCGTTATCCGCAAACTCGAGCGTGAACTCCTTCATCTCGCCACCCTTAGCGACCTTGGTCGCCTTAGGGATCCAAACGCCAGTCGAGTCGTACGCGGTACATACGTTAGTGAAAGTCGGCGAACCGTCCTCACAGATAATTTGATAATAGCCGTCGACATTCTTCGCGACACTCCACGTTTTTTTGTTAACCCACTTCCCAGACTTATCGAGTTCGTACTTGGTCCCGTTGACGTCTGTAATCGTGTAGTTATGGATGAGAAGTTCCTTCTCTTCGTTCGGATTATTTTTACTCGGAACAGTCATGAGCTTGGTCGGCTTATCCTGGGTCCGTACCACAATCTCATACACACTGGAGTCGCACGTGATGTCAGGATCATCGCCGGCATCTTCGACCAAGTAGTATGTGATTTCGTTACCCGTGCCACCCGTTGCGAACTGTTCACCAAGGTCAAACGTGATATTGCCGCTTGCATCATTTTTTGCTGTTCCAACCTCGGTGCAAACGTTGCGATTGAATGTCGTGCCAGCCAAAGGGTTGTCTGAATTCTTGCGATACACCGTAAAGGAGAACTCCTCTTTTTTGAGGTCGCGGCCTTTCAGCTTCTTGGTCGCCTTGAGCTTAAGGCTCGGATAGACATACGTGTCCTCAGGCGCGCCCATGTACAGGTCGCCGTTCGACATGATGCCGCCGCCATGGTCCCAGGAATAGTTGCCGGTGATGAACGTTGTCGCAACTTTTTGCGCATTGATCGCGGCTTCGTCTTGAGCTGTAACACCCGAGCTCAGGCCGATGCTTTTATATACCTGCACGCCACCGTTAGCGGGGATAGTAATGGCTTGCGTAAGCTCTTTACTTCCCTTGTATTTGGCGTCACCGCCGCCAAGCATTTTGCCAATCACCGCCGCGATCGGGGTCTTATGATCCTCCGCCGCAAGGAAGAAGTCCGCGTGGCCGTTTTCGCGAAACTCTTTGGCATTGTAGGCGTCAGCATCCTGGTTCTTTTTGTGCTCAAGGCCTTCGTAGCCACCAGCGGATAGGTGAGGGGTGCCTTCGTTACCGCTATTCTCTTCAGAATTATAATCAGCTTTTGCGTCCTGCTGATCTTTGGCAGACGAATTGCCAAAGATTGCCGTGCCCTCAGTGTTCGTTACCAACGTCTTGCCCGTGGGGCAGACTGCAACGCCACCGCCGTAGCCGCCAGCTTCATTGGCGCTAATGTACGAGTTATATATGAATAGCCTACCAGCAGTATATTCCTTGCCTTGGTTTGAGTTTCCCTGAACAAAGATGCCGCCGCCACCCCAGTCAAAGCGAGACATGCAGTGATTGTTTGTAATGTAGACTTTACTATCTTCAGTACCGTTAATCATCGCGTCAACCATCTGGCCCACGCGAATGCCAGCGCCCTCAGAACGATTGCTCACGTTAGAGGCAATAATCCCCCCTGTAATGTTGAGCCATGCCATTCCCTGGCGAGATGTCTGGTCATTGCGATCGACATCGGTAACGTAAACGCCGCCGCCTGCTTCCTCAGAATAGTTGCCCGTGATCTGGCCGCCCGAAATGGTGACATGAGTACCGTTTCTAGCGGCAAGTCCAGCGCCGCCATGATCGCCATAACCATCTTGGCCACAGAAATTGGCATATTTATTGTTAGTGATGTAGCCACCGGAAACAGTGACGCTGCCGCCTTCGGCCATGATGCCGCCGCCGAAACCAGTGCCAGAAGGAAGTGTGCTGTTGCCGGAGATTACGCCACCAGTTATGGTGACCGTGGAACCTCCAGCATACACACCGCCGCCACTAGGAGCGCTGTTGCCGGCAATTACGCCACCGGTCAGTTTTAGGGTCGAGGCCTTACCTTTATCGTTGGACACCTTAATGCCCGCGCCCGTACCCGAGCTAGAAGCGCCACACACATAGCCACCGCTCATGTTGACGGTAGAGCCGTTCTCGGCATAGATGAGGTTGCCAACATTGCAATTATACTGTTGGGTAATTACACCGCTATCAAGATTAAACGTACCGCCCGCATAAACGTTGATGAGCCTCATCGTGGAGCCGGCAGCGGTACCCACGATGGCACCGTTGATGCTGACCTCGTGCCTATAGAGAGTCTCGGTTGTCCCCGTACCGTTCGGCGTCGATTCGGTCACGTAATACGTGAGTTTGGTCGGAATGCCAGAGCTGGTGTCGTAGTCCATCGAGGCAACTCGCCCATTATTGCCGCCATCCGAAGTCTGCTTTTGATCAGACCCTTGGTTAGAATCTTTAACTGTAAGCGCCGCGTTATTGGTGATGTTGAAGAGCGGCTTATTTGAATTGTCGCCCGAATGCGTGATTTTATGGCCGCTTAAGTCCAGCGTTATATTGCTGCCGCTCTTCTCAAGTTTGATTTCGCCGGGATAGTCGATATCGTTTGCAAGCTCAAAGCTAACAGCTTGATTTTCCCCAACGCCCTGAAGCTTATCTCGCAATTCACCGCCATTAGCAATAGCCGTGGCTGCTTCTTCGTTCTCCGCAGCTTCTTCGGCTACCGAGACAGTGCCATCGTCGACCGCTTCATTATCTTCTGCCTGCGACTCGTCCTTGGGCTGCTCCTCCGGTTGGGCATCGCCCACGCCGTTTTCGACATCGTCACTATTCTGGTTTTCGGTATCCCCGTTGTTGGTGTTGTCTACATCAGTAGACTCACTTGAGGAACCCCCCCCCCATCACAGTTTCCTCGGTAGAAACCGCCTGGGCATCGTTGGCAATGGCCTGCGAAATCGGAGGCATGACGAGCGACAGTACCAGGCTCAACACGGAGGCTCCGCACAAAACGCCTGCCAGTACACGGCGCGTCGCTTTTTTACTCTGCTTAGTTTTTTCTGAATTCGCTTTCATCGATGTCTCCTCCCCAAGAGACCGCGATCTTGCTCTTTCACTATCAAACGTATCTGCGCAACCTGTAATTGCGCACGCTTGTTGTACATATTGTAACGATTGTTTGAACATCTAAGCAAAAATACCGATAGTTTTGTAGCGAATTCTCAATTCTCTTGACATTTACTCGGATTAACCTTCGTTTATTCGCTATGAAATATCTATTTCTACTGGTAATTAAGCTAGTTATCAGTTTTTTAATAGCATTTTATTTATTTGCACAACATTTTGCTCAAGAGCATGCATCCTGCGAACGGTCGAAAATCGACCGTGAACGGTAAATCATTAACCGGGAGGAATAGACTACCAAATTGATGGGAATATCTTTAACTCATCGGTAGTTACAAGCGTAATGTTCAGACAACCATATTTGAATTTTCGCGCAGATTTTCGGTATCAATTCGCCCAAATCGCCTGAGGCCACCGCAAAGGTGCCTGCCCCTTTGTGGTGGTTCTCCCCCGGCGCTACAGCAGATGCTCCTCGATAAAGATCGCGATGCCGTCTTTGTCGTTACTCGCGGTTACAAAATCGGCGGCGGCGCGGGTGGCATCGCTGCCATTTGCCATGGCCACGCCCACGCCGGCGTCAGCCACCATGCAGGTGTCGTTGTCCGCATCGCCAAACACGCAGATGTCCTGGAGCTCCATGTCGTTGAGCTCCGCCACGCGCACAAGGCCGCGCGTCTTGGACACGCGCGGATCCATGAACTCGTAGAGCCGCTGCGTGGTTTGCAGAGCCGCCGCCTTGACGGTGTCGTCGGCAAACGTCGATGCTCGCTCAATCACCCGCGGCATTACCTCGGGCGCCATGGTAAACATCACCTTGGGCTGCGGCTCGCGCAAAAACTCGGCAAAATCGACCACCTGGTAGGGCACGCCGTCGACGCGCGACAGGTGCTCGACGCACGCGTTGCTCTCGGGCACGTAGAACACGCCGTCTCGGGGGCAGACGGGCGTTGCCGGAAGGTCCGCCATGTGTTTGCAGATGCGCGCGATGGTCTCGCCCGGCAGCGGATAGCTCAGCTCGTTGATGTCGTGCGCGCGGTCGATGACCTCGGCGCCACCGCAGCCCACGAGCACGTCCACCAGGCCTTCGATACCCCAGAGCTCGTACATGGCCTCGGTCGCGTGGGCGTCGCGCCCGGTGCACAGGCCAAAGAGCACGCCGCGCTCGCGCAGGGCGCGGATCGCCGCCACGGTGCGCGGGGACACCGTGTGCTGGCTCGTGAGCAGCGTGCCGTCGATATCGCAGAACACGGCTTTGATGTGGCTGAAGGTGGTGTCCATGGGGGCCTTTCTGGGTTGTGCGGCGGTGTGGGGCGTATTCGTGAACGGCGTACATGGTATACCAAGGCGCAGGCCGTTGGGGCCCGATCGCCACAAAGGTGCCCGCCCCCCTTGTGGTGGCCGGACCCGAAGGGTGTCCCGGCCCGGAGCGCAAAGCATCACAACATTCGACGCTTTTCGGCAAAATCGCGATTTTCGCTGAATGTTGTGATGGTTTTTACTGCAAAGCAAAAACCATCACAAAGGTGCCTGGCCCCTTTGTGGTGGAAGTGACGTTTGCCCAGATAAAACCTGCCAAAATAAACCTGTCCCCTTTTGGCAGGTTTTAGGCCAGATGGTCTTGAATCAGGTCGCAGATAGCTCGGGCGTCGTTGATGTTGATGGCTCGGGTCGCAAAGCCGGCGTCGAAGGCCTGACGCGCCAGGGCCTCATTGCAGGCAAGGGCCAGCGTGTGACCGTCGACCAGGTCGAGCGAGCTCTTGCCGCGCAGACGGTCGACACCGGAGCGCGCGACCACGATGTTGTCGAAGCCCTCGGTCTTGTAGCCCTCGATGATCACCACGTCGACATCGTTGTAGCGCGACAGCAGCTCGCGCGCAGGCATCTCGTCCTCCTCGCGCGTGTCGGCGTACTCCGCCCAGCGCGTGGCGCAGATGAGGCCCACGTGTTTGGATCCGGCCTGGTGATGGCGCCAGGTGTCCTTAGCAGGCACATCGATATCAAAGCCGTGATGCCCATGATGCTTGAGCGAACCCACGCGCAGGCCGCGGCGGGTAAGCTCGGCAATGACCTTCTCGACAAGTGTGGTCTTGCCCGAGTTTTGGTAGCCGATAAACGCGATCGCGGGGACGGCCGGTGTCGGAACTGCGGGCGCGACGGCGACGGGTGCGCCCGCGGGCGCGTTGCCCGCGGCCCCCACGGCCTCAACAGCAGCAACCTGACGCTCGGCACGATTCCACACGCCCGAGCGGCCGCCCTCCTTGTGCAGCAGGCGCACGTCGACGATCTCCATGCCGCGATCGACCGCCTTGCACATGTCGTAGATGGTTAGGCACGCGGCACTCGCGCCGGTCAGCGCCTCCATCTCGATACCCGTCTTGCCCGTCACGCCCGCCGTAACCAGTACGTGAAAGCCAACCTGTCCGTCCGCGCGCGCCGGCGCCCAGCCCTCGGGCACGTCCTCGGCCGGCGTCCCCGCCGGAGCGATGGGCGCAATGTCGCACTTGCTCTTGGTAATGAGCAACGGATGGCACATGGGAATGATGTCGCTCGTGCGCTTGATGGCCATGATGCCCGCCACGCGCGCGCAGGCAAGCACGTCGCCCTTTTTGGCGCGGTCCTGTAGCACCATGGCCTGCGTCTCGGGGTGCATGAGGATGGTGCCCTCGGCGATGGCGATGCGATGCGTCTCGGCCTTGTCGGACACGTCGACCATGCGTACCTCGCCCTTGGCGTCCACGTGCGTCAGCTCGTCGCGACGGGCGTCGCGGGCGGACTCAGTGGCAGCACCGGCAGTCGGCTGCGCGGACGCGTCGGCGTTGCCAGCATTCGCCGCAGCCGTGGCTTTGTGGGCAGACATCGCGGCCCTGCGAGCGGCCTTGGTGGCGTCGGCGTACCTGCTCTTGGCCATATGATCATCCTCCGATTTGGGACATAAATCGTTGCGTGCCCTCAATTATCGCGTGTTCCTGCGGTTTGTGGGCGACGGCATCGCGCCAAATCGAAAGTACCTGCATATCATCACCACGGCGCAGCGCCTCACGCATCGAATACTCGGCATCGCTAAACAGGCACGGACGCACGTTGCCATCGGCCGTCAGGCGCAGACGGTTGCAATTCGCGCAAAAATGGTTGGACATGGCGCTAATAAAGCCAACCGTTCCCGCCGCGCCCGGAAAGTGCCAATAGCGCGCAGGGCCCGCACCGGCAGGAGCGTCGTTGATGTCGAGCGGCTCGAGCTCGCCCAGTCCCGCCGCGGCGGCCCCGGCATTGATGCGCGCCCGCAGCTCGTCGCTCGGCACGGTATCGCTCGCATCCCACAGCTCGGGATTGAGCGCGGGCGCATGCGGGTCCACAGCGCAATGCGAGCTGGTGCGCTCGTCGCCGATGGGCATGTATTCGATAAAGCGCAGGTGGATAGGGCGGTCGACGGTCAGCCGTGCGAGGGCCGCCACATCCTGGTTGAGCCGGCGCACCACAACGCAGTTGACCTTAACGGGCTCAAAGCCCCAAGCCAGCGCCGCGTCGATGCCAGCCATGGTCTGCTCGAGCCGACCCAGGCGCGTGATCTTTCCAAAGAGCGTAGGATCGAGTGTGTCGAGCGAAATGTTGACGCGGTTAAGCCCAGCGTCTTTGAGCTGCGGCGCCAGCTTGGGCAGCAGGGCGCCGTTGGTGGTGAGCGAGATGTCCTCGATCTGCGGAATCGCGCGGATGTCGCGAATGAGCGGGATGATGCGGCGGCTGACCAGCGGCTCGCCGCCCGTCAGGCGCACGCGGCGAATACCCTCCCCCGCCACCAGGCGCACAAAGCGGGCGATTTCCTCGGCGCTGAGCAGCTCGTCGTGCGCGCGGGGCGCCACGCCATCGGCCGGCATGCAATAGATGCAGCGGAAATTGCACTTGTCGGTAACGGCAATGCGCAGGTAGTTGATATCGCGGCCAAAGCCGTCATGTTGCACGCGCCCGTCCACGCAGCCCTCCCCTCACGCGGCGTTTTATTCTTCGGAAAACATAATACCCCACGGGAGAATCATGCCGACACCCGTACGACAGGACAGGTCACTTTGGGCAAGACCGGCTTCCCAAGCCCACCCTCAGCATACAAACCATCACAACATTCGATGCTTTTCCCGTTTTTGGCAATAAACGTCGAATGTTGTGATGGTTTGCCCGCCCACGGCACCCCGTAGAAGGACCAAAGCGCCCCTAAAGGCTGCCATCCCAGTGCCGAATCACGAATTCTCGCAGGTCGTTCTGACGTTTCTGGAACGCTTCGCTTCGGTCGCACTTGAGGCCCATAGCGAGCGCGATGGCGTTCATCGCCCGGTGCAATTGCAGCTGATGGGCAAACTGAGTCCCGGTGAGGACGATCATCCTAAAGCCCAGCGCGCTCAGCACGGTCATACGCTCCGCATCCGACGCGCTGCGCTGTTTGTCAAGATGGTCCGAACCGTTGTATTCGATCCCCGTACCGCTCGCAGGCGCATATATGTCGATCTCGAAATACCCGGCCTTTGCGAGATACTTGAACTCGTTGGGAACATCGACCCGATGGTTGAGCTCGATCTTGGCGTATCCCAACCCTCCCTGGGAACGTTTCGCTACGACCATGATTGCGGTGGCTGTCTCCATGGGCGACCGCGCGCCATCGTGCACGCGCTTGAGCACGGCGGCCGCGCGTATAGCCCCCTGACGAGATCGGTTCTCATTGCAATAAGCAATCAAGTCGGCAACGGTATACCTCTGCCCCATCTCGATGTAATCGCCTGTCGACAGATGATTCAAATGGTATCGGGCACAGATTTCGTAGCCATATTCCAGCTGCTCGGGCTCGCTCATCCACGAACCCGCTTGGACAAAGCACATGGCCTCATCAACCACCAGAAGGCCCTCTGCCACCTCGATAAGATGGCCTGGAGGTACCGGCGCCCCAAACACGTGGCACCTAAATCCAGCCGGCGTCGAGCGCTCAAAATCAAAGTTGACGAGCGTGTCGATATGATCGAGCTCTTCTCGTGGAATACCAAGCGAAACCAGATAGTCGGTAACGATCCCGACCGCCGCTGAAGCCCTCAGCCCCTTGGTATCGAGTCCCAATTTGGGCAGGCTCGCGGTCGGCTCCGCCTCGTTGGCAAGCGAGTCCTCATCGCATAGGCTGCTTGCTCGCGAGAGCGGCTCGGACGGGCGCGCCACGTTGTGGTACAGCCAGGCAGTCTTATGGGACAGGACGATCGGCAGGTCCATGAGCCCTCCAATAGAGTCGGATAACCAACCTTATTCCCCTGCCCACGGGTCCGCACACCTTCGTGCACAAGAAAGCGATTCCACCCGGTCGAGTGGTAGAAAAACCATCGCAACATTCGATGCTTTTCCCGTTTTTGGCAAAAAACGTCGAATGTTGTGATGGTTTGAGGCGAGGTGAGGAGCATGGAGGAACCAAAGCATCGTGCTCGAACGGGTTAATCCAACTCTTTTAAGCCATGCGCCAGCTGCCAGTACTCGCCGTGCTGGGCGAGCAGCTCTTCGTGGGTGCCGCGTTCGATGATGCGGCCGTGTTCGAGGACCATGATGGCGTCGGCGTCGCGGACGGTGGACAGGCGGTGCGCGATCATAAACGTGGTGCGTCCGCGCATGATGCGGTCCATACCGCGCTCGATGAGCTTTTCGGTACGCGTGTCAATGGAGCTCGTGGCCTCGTCCAGGATGAGCACCGGCGGATCGGCGACGGCCACGCGCGCAATGGCGAGCAGCTGACGCTGACCCTGCGACAGGTTGGCGCCGTCGGCCGTGACCGGTGTGTCGTAGCCCCGCGGCAGGCGGCGGATAAACGAGTCGGCGCAGGCGGCCTCGGCAGCGGCGCGCACCTCCTCGTCGGTCGCGTCGAGCTTGCCAAAGCGGATGTTCTGCGCAATGGTGCCGCTAAACAGGTGCGTGTCCTGCAGCACAATGCCGAGCGACCCGCGCAGGCTGGCCTTGGCAATGTGCTTGACGTCGATGCCGTCGTACGTGATCTCGCCGTCATCGACCTCGTAGAAGCGGTTGATGAGGTTGGTGATGGTCGTCTTGCCGGCACCCGTGGAGCCCACAAACGCGATCTTTTGCCTCGGCTTGGCAAACAGGTTGAGGTCCGTGAGCACGCGGGTGCCCGGCACATAGGAAAAGTCCACGGCATGGAAGCGCACGTCGCCGGCAAGCGGAACCAAGCCGTACGTGAGCTCGGTACCGTCGGCGGCCACCGCGCGGCCCGGCTCATCAACGGCTGCCACGTCATGCAGATGCCCGTACGCGCCCACGCCCTGGCCCTCGGGAATCTTCCATGCCCACGCGGCGTCGCCCGTCTGCACCAGCTCCACGCAGCCCTCGTCCACCTCGGGCTCAAGGTCCATAGCCGCAAACAGGCGCTCGGCACCGGCCAACGCGTTGAGCAAGAAGTTGCCAAGCTGCGTAAACTGGTTGATGGGCATGGCGGCCTGGCGCACAAAGACCAGGTAGCTTGCAAGTGCGCCCACATCGGCGAGCCCCTTGATGCAGAGCATGCCGCCCGCCACGGCGACGATGGCATAGTTGACGTAGCCAATCACGACGGTCATGGGCACCATGGAGTTGGCATAGCTCACGGCGGCGGTGCCGGTGCGGCGAAGCTCGTCGTTGCGGCAGGTGAAGCCGGCAACATTCGCCGCCTCGCGGTTAAAGACCTTGATGACCTTTTGACCCGAGACCATCTCTTCGATATATCCGTCCAGGTCGCCAAGCGATGCCTGCTGGGCGGCAAAGAAGCGCTTAGAGCGCGCGCCCGAATAGCGCGCATACAGCACAATGGCCGCATCGCACACGAGTGTGATAATCGTGAGCTGCCAGTTAAGGATGATGAGCATGGCCGTGGTGCCCACAACCTGAATGGCGGCCTGAATCACGTTGGCAAAGCTGTTGTTGAGCGCCTCGGAGACGGTGTCGACGTCATTGGTGAAAAAGCTCATGATGTCGCCCGAGCGCGTGCTGTCAAAATAACTGAGCGGCAGCGTCTGGATGTGCGCGAACAGGTCGCGGCGAATATCGGACACCACGCGTTGGGCCGCGCGCACCATGATCTGCGAGTAGCCCAGGGCCGAAAGCACGCCCGCGGCGTAGATGATCGCCGTCAGGATGACCTGCTTGGCGAGCAGTTCCTCCCCGCCCGTAGCCAAGCCGTTAACGATGGGGCGCACCATGTAGGTGCCGGCGAGGCTCGCGATGGCGGCGACGGAGGCGAGCACGCCCACCGCGAGCAACGAGAACTTGGCATGCCCCATGTAGGAGAGCAGGCGGCGCACGGTGCGCTTGAGGTCGGCCGGGCGTGCTTGGGCTGCGGTCTTAGGCATGGCGCTCACCCCCTTCCAAGGGCGATCCTCCGGGGACGGAGGAAAACGGATCATTCGCGCAGCCACCGTCGTTGCCATCGCCGGCGTCCGCGTTCCCCGCAAACTCCATCTGCGAGGCGTAAATCTCCTGGTATATGTTGTCGCCCGCCAGCAGTTCCTCGTGCGTGCCCACGCCGTGGACACGACCGTCGTCCAGCACCACAATGCGATCGGCATCCATGACACTCGCGATGCGCTGGGCGATGATGAGCACGGTCGCATCGGGAATCCGAGCGATGTGCTCGCGAATCTTTGCGTCGGTCGCCATATCGACCGCGCTGGTGGAGTCATCAAAAATGAGCACGCGCGGATGCTTGAGCAGCGTGCGCGCGATGCACAGACGTTGCTTCTGGCCACCCGAGACACCGGCGCCGCCTTGGCCCAACTCGCCGTCCAGCCCGCCGATGCGATCAAGGAACTCATCCACGCACGCCGCGCGGCAAGCCGCGAGGAGCTCATCGTCCGACGCCTGCGGATTGCCCCACTGCAGGTTCTCGCGCACGGTGCCCGTGAACAGCACATTCTTTTGCAGCACAATGCCCACAGCGTCGCGCAAGGCGGCGAGGTCGTAGTCGCGCACGTCGCGTCCGCCCACAAGCACGGCGCCTTCGGTGGCGTCGTACAGGCGCGCAATCAGCTGCACAAGCGAGCTCTTGCCCGAGCCCGTGCCGCCGAGGATGCCAACCGTCGAGCCGCTCTCGATGCGAAGGTCGATATGCTGGAGCACATCCTCGGCTGCATCCGCGCGGTATTTAAAGGAAACGTCGCGAAACTCGATACTGCCGTCCGCTGGCGCCGCAATCGCGAGGTCTCCCGCGGGGTTGGCGATAAAGGGCTCCTCATCGAGCACCTCGGCGATACGGCCCACACTCGTAAGAGCGCGCGTGAGCAGCAAAAACACGTTGGAAATCATCATGAGCGAATTCATGATCAGCAGCACGTAGCTCATAAAGCCCGTGAGCGAGCCCACGCCCAGCTTGCCGGCGAGAATCATGTGGCCGCCAATCCACAGGATGGAGAGCGCAGCCACGTACATCGACAGCTGAAACACCGGCAGGTTGAGCACCGCGCTGCCAAAGGTCTTTGTCGCAGTGCGCGCGAGCTCGGTATTGACGGTGTCGAACTTGGCCTCCTCGTGCTCGGTACGAACGTAAGCCTTGACGGCACGCACGGCGGTGAGGTCTTCCTGTACCACGCCGTTGAGGTGGTCCATCGAGGTCTGGAGTTGGCGGTAGAGAGGGCTCACGCGATAGGTGATGACGCCCAGCACGATTGCCAGCACGGGCAAGATGATCGCAAAGACGGTGGCGAGCGGGCGCGACAGCATCAGCGCGTAGATAAGGCCGACGATAAGCGTCACCGGGCCGCGCACCATAGGGCGAAAGCCGTTGCCCACAGCATTTTGGATAACGGTGATGTCCGTGGTCATGCGGGTGACGAGCGAGCTGGCGTCGTAGTTGTCCAGGTTACCAAAAGCGAGCGTCTGAATCTTTTTGTACTCGGCCTCGCGCAGGTTAGCGCCTAGGCCCGAGGCAACGCGGGCGGACGTGCGGGCATAACCCAAGCCCAGTACCAGCGAAAGCGCAGCGCACACCAACATGTACGCGCCCTGCAGCAGCATGTAGTTGATATCACCCGCAGGCACGCCCACATCGATGATGTTGGCCATGATGACCGGGATAAACAGCTCGAGCACCGTCTCGACCGACACAAAGAACACGCCGAGGATGACATCGCGACGGTATGCCCCTAGATAGGAAAACAGTATTTTGAGATTGCGCACGCAGGTTCAACCCCCATCAAACGTTGTTCGCAAACGCACGTATTATTGCGCGCCGAATAATGGTGTCAAGTATTCCGAAATCGTTTTCTGCAAGGTTAGCGACGGCGGCGAGTTCTCGTGACGTGTGTCCATATTCACTCGGAATAATGGTGCGCGAGACTTTTTCGCTTCGGCGTCAACACAAACCTTGACTCTACAATCGTTGTAGGGTTTTCACTACACTGGTACGTAAACAAACACAGCCAGAAAGCCCCGCCCATGGAACACGACCTCACACGCGGCAATGTCCTTAAGACCATCGCGATCTTTGCCCTGCCTTATATGCTCTCGTACTTTTTGCAGATGCTCTACGGCATGGCCGACCTGTACATGATGGGGCAGTTTAGCGGCGCCGCCGGCATCACCGCCGTGGCAAATGGCGCTCAGACGCTCTATATGATTACCGTGGCACTCGTGGGCCTGGCCATGGGAACGACGGTCATCGTCGGCCACGCCGTGGGCTCGCGCCGCTTCGACCGCGCCGAGACCGCCATCGGCAACACCATCACGCTCTTTATGGGCGTCTCGGTAGTGCTGGCCGCCGTCCTGCTCGCACTGTGCCCGCAGATTGTGGCGCTCATTGGCACGCCGGCCGAGGCGGTCGAAGGCACCGCCGCCTACCTGCGCATTTGCTTTATCGGCATTCCCTTTATCGCCGCATACAACATTCTTTCGGCCATCTTTCGCGGGCTGGGCGATTCGCGCTCGCCCATGTACGTGATCGGCGTGGCGTGCATCATTAACATCGCGCTCGATTTTCTGTTTATCGGCCACATGGAGCTCGGCCCCGTGGGCGCGGCGCTCGGCACGGTGACCGCCCAGACGGCCAGCGTTGCCCTCGCGCTCGTGTGGCTCAAGAGCCGCCGCACGAACATCCACGTTAAGCGCAGCGACCTGCGCCCCCAGCCCGAGGTGCTCGGCAGTATTCTTAAGATCGGCGTGCCCGTGGCCGTGCAGGACGGCTGCATCCAGGTGGCGTTTATGTTTATCACCGTCATCGCCAACCACCGAGGACTCGTCGACGCCGCTGCCGTGGGCCTGGTCGAGAAGATGATCAGCTTTTTGTTCATTGTGCCGAGCTCCATGGGCGCCACCGTCAGCGCGCTCACGGCGCAAAATGCCGGCGCGGGCAAGGGTGACCGCGCGCGTCAGGTACTCAAAGATGCCATGACGATCTCGGTGGTGTACGGCTGCCTGATCACGGTGCTGATGTGGCTGGTGGCGCCGGCGTTTATCGGCTTTTTTGCCAAGGACGCCGCGGTGGTCGCTGCCGGCACCGGCTATATGCGCAGCTACATTTTCGATGCAATCTTTGCCGGCATCCACATTTGCTTTAGCGGCTTTTTCGCTGCGTATGGCAAGAGCTACATCGGCTTTGCGCACAACGTGCTAGCCGTGGCACTCATTCGCGTACCGGGCGCTTGGCTGCTGTCGAACGCCTATTCCGAAACATTGTTTCCCATGGGCATCGCCTCGCCGTGCGGGTCCATTCTGTCGGCAGTCATCTGTGTTGTCGCGTTTACCGTGCTCAACCGGCGCGGGGCTTTTGACAAGCTGATGGCGTAACGGAGCGACGCAGGCCTGACGCCCCTCCCCCGCTTTTTACCGAAAGGAACGGTCCCATGACCGACTCGCCAGATGAACATACAGAGGGCCTGCTCCGCATTGGCGAGGTGGCACGCCTGTTTAACCTGAGCGTGGGAACGCTACGTCATTACGAGCAGATCGGCTTGTTGGATCCGGCGCGCATCGATCCGGCAAGTGGGTACCGCTACTACGGATCGCGGCAGCTCTCCACCCTCAACACCATCAGCCACCTGCGAGTTCTCGACTTGCCGCTCGCGCAAATCCGCGAGTTTGTGACCACGCGCGATGTGGACCTCATGCAGCGGCAACTGGCTCAGCAACAGGAAATCATCGAGCGCAAGCGCCGCGAGCTCGAACGCGTGTCGCGCAAGATTAACAGCCGGCTTGCCCTGCTGCACGATGCCTTGAACAACGAGCTCGATATCATTTGCACAATCGATGCGCCCGAACTTCGCTGCGCCGTGCTGCGCGAACGCGTCAACCCTACCGACGCCTATGCGCTGGAGTGGCAAATTCGTCAACTGCAGACGGGCCAGCACGAGACGTTTGTTTTTCTGGGCAACTTGGGCGTCGGGATCGCGCCCGAACGCCTTGCCGCCGGCGACTTTGATGGCTACGACGAGGTCTTTCTGCTGCTGGATGGCACGGACGATTACCTGGGCGATGTCGAAGTACGTCCCGCCGCGCGGTGTCTGACGGTCAGCTTCCGCGGCACGCACGGTCAGGCGGCCCCGCGCTATGAGCGCTTACTCGATTACATGCACGAGCGCGACCTGTCCCCCGCCGGTCCCTCGCGCGAAATCGCCCCCATCGACGACATCATCAGCGACGACCCGGGGGCGTATGTGACGAGGATCGCGATACCGGTCCGCTAATCACTACCATTTATCGAGCAATTCCATCCATTTACCTTAATCCGAATTAGATTGTATTATGTAGCAAATAAAATGACAGCATATTGCCCCCCATAGGCAGGAGACATTATGCCCAGAGTTCAATCACGTCGCTCGTTTCTTCTCGGCCTAGCCTCGATCATCGGCTTATCCACGTCACGCCCAACAAGAGTATTCGCTGCCGACTCAAACTCATCCGTCGCTTTTACATCAGACCTAGCACAAGACTACGCGCTTTCCCTGTTGCCCATCGTCGACGGATCCGCGAACTTAGAGATCGAGCAAATCGTTCCCGTATGCCAACAAATCGGCCTTATCTGTGGCTATGAAATCAGTGTCACAAGGGAAGGAAGCCCTTACGGTTATTTAGTACTTGACGCATCATATCCTGGGCTTCTGAAGGAGATAACCCTCGGCGATACCATTCTTCCGATTTCAGCTTCTCTATCAAACGCCATTTCAACTTATTCCGGCCAACAGGCCACAAACCCAACCGTACTAATTTCGTACAACGATATTGAATATGGAACTTTGGTGCCAGGAACTAGAGACTGTGTAACCAACTATAACAATATACGGTCTGTCCCGATTGTCACCGAAAAGGGTATAACACCTCAAAGCAATAACCCAACTTCATGGAATGCAGTCATTATCAATGAAGATGACTTGATGTTGCATTTCCAAATAGACGATTTAAACGGAATACCGTTCCGAGGAGTCTCGGAATCATTAGTTGAAGCCCGCACTAATAAGTATGCATGCGTCGTTTCTGCCTTGTACGCTGTATCAATGCATTACGGTCTCACCAGTTCAAACGCTAATCAATTTAATCCCGATTATTATAAAGAAATATGGAACGTCACTGGCACAACAACGTATAAGACCAATGATCAGGGCGTCGAGTACGGAAGCACGATCATCCCAGATGGAATTGTTCCGTTTAAAAGTCTTGCCGCTCAAAAGGGTAGAGCACTTAATACTCAATTTTTCGGTTATCAGCCTCAATTCGCTCAGTACAGAGCAACTATCGATCAAGGGAATATCGGCTTGTATCATATGTGGATCAACAGCCGAAACAGTGAAGGATCCGTCGAGCTATCAGGTCATACAGTCACGGTAACTGGCTATTTTACTGGGCATAATGGAAGCTCTGGCATCGAACTGCAGTGGCTCGAAGTATTCGACGGATGGAACACTTATCCCCGAGCGATTAACTATGCAACGCCCAATATGGTCAAATTGAACGGAACAGTCTTTTGGTAAACCGGATGGCACCATCAAAATGCTATGGCACCACGGCCTTTGCCCTGGTTACGATATTGGTGATTTTCGCTATGTTTGCATCCGTTTCTTCATGCACAGATAGAGCCCGCTATAGCGGAGGAGATGATTACCTTGTCTTTGGAGTCGGCAGCGTTCATTCTATTGAGGGAACGGAACTCGTAATCCAAACAGACAACAGTCCCCGCTACACCGACGCTGGAAAGCAAACCCGGATTACATTCCCCTCATCTGGCCGAATCAAAGACAAGCTTTCCCAAATCAAAGTTGGGACAAGAGTTTCCTACTCACGCTTTGAGTCGGTAGACGCATCTGGATCATACGAGGGAAACGATATCGAAATTGAACAGGCAAACACTATAAGGAGATGTTGAGGAACTGAGCCTCTGCGCAGTTCCTCAACAAATCATTATGCCTCCGGGACCCTACCCGTCGCCAAAATCTGTTCAAGTGCCGCCTCATCCAACACGGGCACGCCCAGCTGCTCGGCCTTGGTGAGCTTGGAGCCCGCTTTGGGGCCGGCGACCAGATAGCTCGTCTTCTTTGAAACACTGCCCGAAACCTTGGCACCGAGCACCTTGAGCGCCGCACCCGCCTCGTCGCGGGTGCGGTTGACGAGCGTGCCGGTGAGCACGAAGGTCAGACCCGCGAGTGGCTGTGCGTCGGCGAGCTCGCCTGCCACGCCAGCGTCGGCTGCGGCTTGCGCGTGCGCGGCGCCCAAGTCGACCTCGAGCGAAAGGCCCGCTTGGCGCAGACGTTCCAGCACGGCAAGGTTCTCGGGCACGGCCAGGAACTGCTTGACGCTCGCCGCAATCTTGGGACCGATGCCCTCGCACTCGGCGATGTCCTCTTCGCTCGCCAAGATGAGCTTGTCGATCGACAGGAATCGCTCGGCGATGACCTCGCCCACGCTCTTGCCCACGTGGCGGATGCCCAGGGCAAACAGCACGCGACCGAGCGGCTGGCTCTTGGACTTGTTGAGCTCGGCGATGATTTTCTCAGCCGTCTTGAGGCCCACCGGAATAGGATCGCCCTTCTTGACGCCCTTTTTGCTGTTGGAGCTGGCATAGGTGCGCCCTGTGTCCAGTCCGGCGATGTCATCAACCGTGAGCTGGTAGAAGTCCGCGACGTCGTGAATCAGGCCGGCGACGATCATCTTGTCGACGATCTCGTCGCCTAGGCCGTCGACGTCCATGCAGCCACGGCTCACCCAGTGAAGCAGGCGCTCCTTGAGTTGTGCGGGGCAGTCGATGGAGACGCAGCGGTAGGCAACCTCGCCGTCCTCGTGGACCACGGGGCTACCGCACACGGGGCAGACCTCGGGCATGCGCCAGTCGACCGAATCGGCTGGACGCTTGTCGAGCACCGGACCCACGACCTCGGGAATTACATCACCCGCCTTGTGCACGATGATGGTGTCGCCCTCGCGCACGTTTTTGCGACGGATCTCGTCGATGTTGTGCAGTGTGGCGCGCGCGATGGTGGAGCCGGCGACCGTCACCGGGTCGAACTCGGCGACCGGCGTGAGCACACCGGTGCGGCCCACCTGGATGCGAATCTCGCGCAGGACGGTCTGCTTTTCCTCGGGCGGGAACTTAAAGGCAATGGCCCAGCGCGGTGCGCGGGCGGTAAAGCCCAGGTCGAGCTGCTGCTGGAAGCTATCGACCTTTACGACCACGCCATCGATGTCATAGTCCAGGTCACCGCGATGTTCGAGCGCCTGGGCACAGAACTCGTGGACTTCGGCCGGCGTGGCGCAACGGGCCACGTTGGGGTTGACGCTAAAGCCGGCGCTGCGCAGCCAGTCGAGGAACTCGCGCTGGCTGTGAACGTGCAGCGGATCGGTATCGGCGATGGCATAGATAAAGGTGGCCAGGTCGCGGCGCGCCGTGACCTTGGGGTCCTTTTGGCGCAGGCTGCCGGCGGCGGCGTTGCGCGGGTTGGCGAAGGGGTCGCGCCCCTCGGCATCGGCCTCGTCGTTCAGACGAACAAAGCTGCCCTTGGGCATATAGACCTCGCCGCGCACCTCGATGGTGCGCTCGCGGTCGGCGCCCATGTGGGCGAGCGCCGGCTCGGACAGGTGCATGGGCACGTCCTTGATGGTACGCACGTTGAGCGACACGTCCTCGCCCGTGGTGCCGTCGCCACGCGTGGCCGCACGTACGAAGGTGCCGTTTTGGTAGGTAAGCGCCACGCCCAGACCGTCGATCTTAAGCTCGCAGGTATAGGTGGCGCTACCGGCACCGAGGGCATCCTCAGTGCGCTGGAGCCATGCGTCGAGCTCGTCCAGATCCATGGCATCGTCCATGGAATACATGCGCGCCATGTGCGTGACCGGCGTAAACTGCTCGCTCACGTAGCCGCCCACGCGCTGGGCATAGCTGTCGGGCGTCACCAGGTCGGGGTAGGTCGCCTCGATTTCCTGCAGCTCAACAAGCATTTTGTCAAAGGCGGCGTCCGTGATCTCGGGTGCATCGAGCATGTAGTAGCGATAGGCGTGGTAGTCGAGCTCGTGGCGCAGCTCGGCCGCGCGCGCTGCCGCCTGGGCACGGGCATCGGCCGGTGCAGCGGCATCCGCACTCGCGGGCGTTTCGGTATCGATGTCCACGCCGTCACCAAACAGGCTCGATTGCTCCATAGCGGCACTCCTTCGCTCGATTTCAAACGGATACTAGAGTACCACCGGTCACCATGGCGCCGAATAGCCCTTTCGAACCGCACCGAATCGGCAGCCGACGGACCGGGGCTGATCCGGCGATCAAACCATGCCCTTGCCATTTCTAAATGATCCGTTTTCCTCCGTCCCCAACGGATCAATAAGAAAAGAGGGGCTGTCCCACACTTGGCGGGACAGCCCCTCTGGCTTCGGCATATGCGAAACGGCTCGCTAGTAGCCCTGGCCGTAGCCTTGACCCTGGCCCTGGCCCTGCTGGCCTAACAGCTCCTCCAGATACTGGCGCAGCTGCTCGTCGGTAATACCGCCGTTGCCGGTGTCGGTCGAACTGTCGTCCTGCTGCTGGTTCTGCAGCTCCTCGTCAGAGCCCAGCTCAACCGTGACCTTCTTCTCTTCCTTGCCGCGCATAAGCGTGATCTCGACCTTCTCGCCCACCTCGTGGCTGCGCAGTGCGATGATCAGGCCATCGGCGCTCGTGATCTCGTCGTCGCCCAGCTTGGTGATGACGTCGCCCTCCTGAATGCCGGCCTTGGCGGCAGGACCGTCCTCGACGACGCTCGCCACATACGCGCCGCTATCGGTGCTCAGCTTGTTGGTGCGAGCGTTGAGCGCATTGACGCTCGAAAGCGTGGCGCCCATGTACGGATGCACCGGCGTCTTGCCGTCGATAATCTGGTCGGCAATGTTCTTGGCGTAGTTGACCGGAATGGCAAAGCCCACGCCCGAGCTGGAGCCCGAATAGCTCTCGATAAGCGAGTTGATACCCACCAGCTCACCGTTGTCGTTGACGAGCGCGCCACCGGAGTTGCCCGGGTTGATGGCGGCATCGGTCTGGATCATGTTGGCGTAGATAGTGTTGCCGCTGGTAGAGCTCATGGCTGTGGAGCGGTAGAGCGCCGAGACGATACCGGTGGAGACAGACTGCTCGTTGCCGAACGGCGAGCCGATCGCCATGACCCACTCGCCCACGTTGAGCTTGGAGGAATCACCGATCTCGATCGGCGTGAGCTTGGAGGCATCGGCGTCCTTGAGCTTGATGACGGCCAGGTCGCTCGAGGCGTCGTTGCCCACGAACTCGGCCTCATAGGTGGTGCCGTCGTCCATGGTCACCACGTACTGGTCGTAACCATCGACCACGTGGTTGTTGGTGAGGATGTGGCCCTCGGTATCGAGCACCACGCCCGAACCGACGCTGCCCGAGCCATCCGACTCGTCAGCAGACTGCGAAAGCGAGCCATTCTGGCTGCCGCTCGAAGTGGCAGTGATGGAAACGACGGAGGGCAGGGCCTTGGCGGAAACGGCCTCGGCCAGCGTGGTGTCCTCGGAATCAATCGTGATCTTTTGCGTCGACGAACCCGCAGCACCCGCCGTCACGGCATTCTTGCCGCCACCGATATCGAGCGTGCCGCTCATAATGAGCGCGATGACCAACAGGGCGCCGCAGGCGCAGCCGGCGAGCGCTGTAATGAAAATCGGCAGCTTTTTGGTCTTGGTCTTGACCACCGTGTGCTTGTTCACGACCTGCGCACCGCCCAGCGGCTTGCCGGTCTGCGTGTCGTAGGCCTGCACGTAGGGAATATTGCTGCCGGCAGGCGTCGACTCCACCTGCACGCGCGGCTGCTGCTGGGTCTCGCCGGCGTTGCCCGCATCCTGGGGACGCTGGGAATCGTACTCGCTCATAGCTGCGATCCTTTCGTCAAATAACCAAAGGCCCGCCAAACATGTGGCGGGCCATCATTGTTCACGTTGAGTTGTACCCCAATATGCGGGCGTACGTGTATGAGAACGCAATCTTTTAGGAAGGCTTAAGTTCTGCCGCAGACCCGAAAGGAATCCGTACCTGCGTCAAAACCACCACAAAAGTGCCTGTCCCCTTTGTGGTGGAAATCTAGTCCTTAAATAGATAGCCCACGCCGCGGACGGTGGTGATGTGCGCCGCGATCTGCGGGCCCACCTTGGAGCGGATGCGTCGAATGTGCACGTCGACGGTGCGCGTGCCGCCGCAGTACTCAAAGCCCCACACGCGGTGCAGCAGCACCTCGCGGCTGTAGGCGCGGTTGGGGTGCGTCGCCAAAAAGCTCAGCAGCGAGTACTCCATCAGCGTCAGGTCGATGGGCTCATCATCGAGCGTCACCTGATAAGTAGCCAGGTTGATCTCGAGGTTATCGATGTTGAGCACATCGTCGGCGGTGACGGTCTCCTCCTCGCCCATCAGGCGCTGTGCGCGAGCCTTGAGCTCGTTGGGCGTCGCCGTGGGGCACACAAAGTCGGCATGCGCGTGATTGGGCAGGCGCAGGGTGCCAAGGGCCTCATCGTCGACGATCACCAGCATGGGGACGCCGCCACGATCGTCAAGCCACTTGGCAATCTGATCGATGCGGTCGCTGCGGATGCCATCGGAATCGAGAATCAGCAGGTCAAAGTCGTGCGCCGCAGTCGGCGAATCGGGGGTTGCCAGGCTCACCTCGACACCCAGGGTGGTCGTCAAGCTGCGGGCAAACTCGTGGAAGCGCGTCGTGCGCGCCATGAACAGGGCACTCTTTTCGGACATATCGGCCTCCAAAGAAATGAGCTCAATCGTACTGGAACAAGTCAGCGCGATTAGGAGTTCGCCAGGTAGTGCTTGATCTCCCACTCGGTGATCGTAGACTCAAACTTATGCCACTCGTCGCGCTTCTTTTTGAGGAAGAAGCTGTGGATGTGCTCGCCGAGGGCATCCTTCATAAACTGCGAGCCCTCAAACACGTCGAGCGCCTCTTTGAGCGAACGCGGCAGCGGCGTGTAGCCGGCCTCGACCATCTGACGGTCGGTGAGCTTGAGCGTCTCGGCCGTTGCCTCGGGCGGGAGCTCCAGCTTGCGCTCGATGCCGTCCAGACCGGCCGCCAGCGTGACGGCGTTGACCAGGTACGGGTTGGCCATGGGGTCGGGGCTGCGCAGCTCGATGCGCGTGGACAGCTGCTTGCCGGGCTTGTAGACCGGGATGCGGACCATGCTCGCGCGGTTGCGCAGGCCCCACGTGGCGTACTGCGGCACGGAGTCGCCACCCGTGGTGATGCGCTTGTACGAGTTAACCGTGGGGTTGGTGATGGCGCTAATCTCGCGCGCGTGTGCCAGAATGCCGGCCATGTAGTGTTTGGCGATGTCGGAAAGATGGTACTTCTCGTCGTCCTCGCCCCAAAAGACGTTGTTGCCGTCGTGATCGAATAGCGACTGGCACAGGAACATAGCGCTGCCGTCCTCGCCCGCCAACGGCTTGGGCATAAAGGAGGCGTGGCACCCGCTCTCGTAAGCCTGCTGCTTAATGATGAGTTTGGCCGTGGTGATGGCGTCGGACATGCTCAGGGCCTCGGCATGGCGCAGGCTCATACCGTGCTGCGAGCGGCCGGCGGCGTGGAAGGTGTACTCCACGGGCACGGACATCTTCTCGAGCGTGAGGACCGTGTTGCGGCGCAGGTCGCGGGCGGCGTCACTCACCGAAAGATCGAAGTAGCCCACGTTGTCGAGCGGCTCGGGGGTGTGCTCGTCGGGGAAATAGTAATACTCCAGCTCGGCGCCCACGTTGAGCAGATAGCCGGCCTTTTCGGCCTTGTAGAACATGCGGCGCAGGGCATCGCGCGGGTCGCCGGCGAAGGGCTTGCGGTCGGGGGTACACACGTCGCAGAACACGCGGGCGACGCCGTTGTGGCTCGGGCGCCACGGCAAAATCTGGAAGGTCGAAGCATCGGGAAACGCCAGCATGTCGGCTTCCTCGGGCGTGGCAAAGCCCTCGATGGCGGAGCCGTCAAAGCCAATACCCTCCTCAAAAGCGACCTCGAGGTCCTCGGGGCTAATGGCAAAGTTCTTGAGGCGGCCGAGAATGTCGACAAACCACAGACGCACAAAGCGGATGTCACGCTGCTCTACGGAGCGGAGTACGTAATCGATGTTCTGCTGGTTCATGTCGCTCCCCTTTCTTTCGGGCGGGTTTCGACTGGTCTATATCGCAGATACTATCGCAGAAAAATGTTTCCGCAGGGTTAAAGCGTATCAAGCGCTCAAAAAACGTGCGCGAACAGGCAGTTGCGAACGAGCGGCTAGCGCGAGGTCGAGGCGCGGTGTTCGATGTGGCCGGGAACCTCGATGCGCTTGGGGGCGAGCTTTGCGGCCTCGCCCACCGTGGTGGTGACGACGTCGATGCGCTCGGACAGACGCTCGACTACGCGCTCGGCAATGGTGAGGGTGTCTTGCGCTGCCGTGGTGACGCCGCCAAAGAGCACATGGTTCCAGGGGTAGTCGTCAAACGTCGCGATCTTGAGCCCCGCCGGCAGCGAGGGACCAAGCTGCGCCAGCGCCTCGGTCAGACGCAGGAAGACCAGGCCGTTGACGGCAATGAGGCCGAGTTTTTTGCCCGCATAGCCGCGGATGGTCTCGTCCAAACGGCCAACGCCCGTGGCGCCACCGTCGGCCAGGGTGACGACCTCGCCCGCAAGGCCGCGTCGCGAAAGCTCGTCGGCAAAGGCCTCGGCGCGCTCTCGACGCACGGGACTGTCGTCGCTTGCCTCGGTGAGCAGGCACAGGCGCTCGCTGCCCGCAACAGCGAGCTCGTCGACCAACCCGGCAACCAGCTCACGGTTGTTAGATGTCACCAGATCGACACCGCCATCGGCAACATCGCGGTCGAGCAGCACAACGGGCAGGCGTCCCGCTGCCGCGGCGATCGCCTCGTCATTGCCTCCGCAGGTGTTGACGACCAGGCCGTCCACGCCGGCATCGATAAGCCTGGTGAGCGACTCTGCTTCCTTTGCGGGGTCGTTGCCGCTAATGGCCGTCATGAGCGAGCAGCCGCGCGCGGCGGCGCTGGCGGAAAGCCCTTCGAGCATGGCGCTGAAGAACGGGTTGGCGATGTCAGCCAGAATCACACCGATGAGGTTCGTACGCGAGCTGCGCAGATTGCGCGCGGCGGCACGTGGGCGATAGCCGGTGCGCTCGATAACTGCCGCGATGCGAGCACGGGTCTCCTCGGTCATTTGCCCGGGGCGGTTGTTGAGGTAGCGCGAGACCGTGGCCGGACTCACGCCCGCCTCGGCGGCAATGTCCTTGATTCTCATCTGCGCCATAACGCACCCCGTTTCCCAATTGTCGGCGATCTGAGCCATTTTAGGCATTTTTTTAAAAATCTCGGTTGCAAAACGCTGTAGGTGAGTATACTACAACTCGAAACGAAACCGATTTCGTAAACCGATTTCGGCGAGCGTTGGCACGCAGGTGCAAAGACGCACCCTACCGTCTTGGCACCTGCGTGCCAACGCCATATCAAAGGTGTACGCACGAGTAAAAGGAGCTGCGCGACCATGGGTAAAACGGTTCTTACCTTCGGCGAGATCATGATGAGACTCTCACCCAAAGACCACCTGCGTATTGAGCAGGCAACCGAGTTTGACGTCCGCTACGGCGGCGCCGAGGCCAACACTGCGCTTTCCCTGGCCTACCAGGGCAACAAGGCCGCTTACGTCTCCGTTGTCCCGGCCAACCGTCTGGGCGAGTGCGCCCTGCGTTCGCTGAAGGCCTACGGCGTCGACACCACGCGCGTCGTGCGTCAGGGCGACCGTCTTGGCTCCTATGTGTTTGAGGTCGGCGCCTCGCAGCGCGGTAACGGTTGCGTCTACGACCGCAAGTACTCTGCCATCAACATGGCCAAGCGCGACGTCTTTGACTGGGACGAGATCCTCAAGGGCATCGATGTCTTCTATTTCTCCGGCGTGACCCCCGCCGTCTCCGATGAGATGGCCGCCGCCTGCAAGGATGCGCTCGCCGCCTGCCGCGCCAAGGGCATCACCACCGTGTGTGACGTGAACTATCGCGGCAAGATGTGGTCGCCCGAGAAGTCGCAGGCCACCATGAGGGAACTCCTGCCGCTCGTCGACATCTGCATCGCCAACGACGAGGATGCGCCTGCTGGCCTCGGTATGACCTGCGTCTCTGGCTCCCTTGCCCACGGCATCGAGGAGCGCGACACCTATGTCGAGATGGCCCGTCAGATCTGCGCCGAGTACGGCTGCAAGAAGGTCGCCTCGGTCGTCCGCAACATCTCCTGCGTCGAGCGCTCCATCTGGATGGGCATGCTCTATGACGCCGAGAGCGGCGAGCACTGGTTCTCCCCTGCTCACGACGTGCACGTACTCGAGGGCGTTGCCGCCGGCGACGCTTTCAACGCCGGCCTCGTCCATGCCCTCATCAACGACTTTGACCCGCAGGACGCTGTCAACTACGCGATTGCGGCTTCGATCCTCAAGCTCACCATCAAGGGCGACTCCAACTTGGTGACCGCAGACGAGATCGCAGCCGTAGCATCAGCCGCCGACGGTGGCACCCGCGTCGCGCGCTAGTCCGTCTCCATTCCGCGGGCCGCAGCTTTCCAATCCCATACCCCTGCGGCCCGCTCCCCGATTCCTCCGGCCGGGCAAAACCACCAGTCCCATTCCGGTTTTGCCTGGCATTCCCTACATGACTGGTCGAGCAGCCGGTTTTGGAATTGCTTGAACCCCAAGCAGTGCCTCCGATAACCAATCCAAAATCGGCTCCTGACCAGCACATTTGGCAATCACGCGCCCATGCGCGCCACACATCGAAAGGAACATCATGTTCGATCAGTTCTACACCACGCTTGAGTCCCTGGGCATCGTGCCGGTCGTTGTGCTCGACAAGGTCGAGGACGCCGCTCCGCTCGCCCACGCCCTTATGGCAGCTGGCATGAAGTCCGCCGAGGTCACCTTCCGCACCGCCTGCGCCGCCGAGTGCATCGCCGCTATGGCCGAGGCCGAGCCCGAGATGTGCGTTGGCGCCGGCACTGTCCTGACCGTCGAGCAGGTTGAGCAGGCCCGCGCCGCCGGTGCCAAGTTCATCGTCTCCCCGGGTTACAACGAGGACGTCGTGAAGCATTGCATCGACATCGAGCTGCCCGTCCTTCCCGGCACCGTGACCCCCTCCGAGGTCACCGCAGCCGAGAACCTGGGCCTCAAGGTCACCAAGTTCTTCCCCGCGTCCCAGTATGGCGGCCTGAACACCATCAAGGCCCTCGCCGCTCCGTTTGTCGGTCACCGCTTTATGCCTACCGGCGGCGTGAGCACCGCCAACGTCGAGGAGTACCTGAGCTCCTCCGCCATCATCGCCTGCGGTGGCACCTGGATGGTCAAGCCGGCCCTGTTTGCCGACGGCGACTTCTCCAAGGTCGAGCAGATCGCCCGCGAGGCCATGGACGTCGTCAAGAAGGTCCGCGGCTAGGTTTAGCTCTCTATCGTGAAAGGGGGCGTACCCTAGACCTCGCCCCCTTTCTTTTAAAGCGGCTCGGAAGCGCGCCGTTTCCGTCACGAACAAGAACCAAAACCGTCTTGTATGCTGATAGAACGTGACGGAAGCGACACGCCCCCGAGCCGCTTTGTATAATCGGCTGGCAGTCGCGCTCAACTGAGCCACTTCGGTAAAAGCCGAGCCATCAAAACAGCTGCGGCGCCGTCTGGAGGAATGGACCCTTGCTTCCGGTCTTTTCCTCCAAGCGGCGCCGCATCTTTGTGCCCCGGTCACACCCCAACGCAGTTGCGGTGAAATAGGGACTGTTTGCGCCACCTAGGTCACAAAACAGTCCCTATTTCACCGCAACTTATATGGGGATTGATTAGATGGCCGAGTCTTTGGACAGCTCAAAATAGTCGGGATGCAAGGCGATAACCGGACCTTGCTCTTCGGGCATCAGGTGCAGGTGTGTCTCTGCCAGATAGCTCGCCGCGTCGGTATCGCCCCTCTTAATGGCCTCGAGAATCCGGCGATGCTGCCGACGAATCGGCTCCCAATCCAGATCCTGTGACACCATACGCAACCAGTTGTATCGCTCAAAATGCGTGTTGATGCTCTTCATCCAATCCCACAACATGTGACGACCGGCAATCTCAAAACATGTCTCATGGAACAGGTTATCCAGGTCAAAGAAACGGCGCGTTTCGCCATGGTCGAGCGACTCGGACTCGGTAAGAATCTGCTCGAGCCGACACTTCTGCTCGGGTGTGGCGGCAGAGCAGCATTTAATGAGCACGCTTCTCTCGAGTTTTTCGCGCAAGAAACAGGCGTTCTCGGCGCGCTCCATGCTGATTTTTGAGACATAGGTGCCGCTTTTGGGACGCGTTTCCACCAGCTCCTGCTCGCGCAGACGCACAAAGGACTCGCGAATGGGTGTGCGCCCGATTCCCGTCTCTTTTTCCAGACCAATCGCCGAAAGGCGCGTGCCGGGCTTGAGCTCGGCATAGATGATCTTGGAGCGCAATGCGTTGTATGCCTGATCTTGCAGGCTCTGATAATGCTGGTGCTGTTCCATAAAGCCCTCGGATGAAGCCTCGGTTAATCGAATACCACCATGCAATACTATCGCATCCCCCGCCCCATCATAAGTTGCGGTGGAATAGTTCCTGTTCAAGGCCTTCAGCAGCAAAAACAGGAACTATTCCACCGCAACTACAGCCAACGAGTTGTTGCGATTAGGTGAACGTTCACCTTTTTATTGTTTTTCTCTTCGCAAATAAAATCCCGTGCGTATACTTAGGCTCAAACGAAACCGATTTCGTTGAGCGTGGGCAATAGGATGCTAAGACACACCCTACCATCTTGGCATCTTATCGCCCACGCAATGCCATTTGCTTTCTTCCCGTCTCGTTGGACCTTTAGTCCCATTCCGGCACAGCGAGACACTTCCTAGACGACTGACCGTGGGGCCGGCTTTTCTGCTTTTGCAGCAGTGCCTCCGATAACCCTCTTTTGCCGGCCCGGGTCAGCTTTTTCACACAACCGAAAGGACGGGTAGCAACATGCGACCGCTCATCATCATGCATGGCGAGAACATCGACTGGTGCCATACCGTCATCAGAATGCTGATGTATCTTGTGGGCGTTGCAGTACTGGCACTCGGTATGAGTCTCCAGACGGCATCCGGCCTGGGCGTCGCCGCGCTCACGTGCTTTGCCACAACCCTATCCATGCTCACTGGCAAGACGCTCGGCTTTTGGATCACCGCAACCTACGTCGCCTACATCGTGGCGCAATTAGCCATCTTGCGAAGCGAGTTCCAGCCGCGCATCCTGCTCGAGTTGTTCTTCTCAACGCTGATTGGCGGCTTGACCGACCTCTTCATGGCGGTCAACCCACTGCATCCCACGGCACTCCCCACACAGATTGCGACCATGCTGCTCTCCCTCGCTGTCACCGCATTTGGCGTAAGTCTCGTCGTCAACATGGTCGTTGTCCCCAACGCGCCCGACGGCTTGGTGCAAGTCATTGCCGAAAAGCTTAAACGCCGCTTTGGTGACGTAAAAGTCGTGTTTGACTGCTCACATGTCGCCGCCTCGCTCGCGTTGTCGCTGATCTTTATGTACAACCTGGGCGGCTTTGGCGTCACGACCGCCATCTCGGCACTGTTCCTGGGCCATGTCATCAACGTCGCCAACAAGCTGTTCGCCCAGCGCTTTATCCGCGCGGCATTCGGAAAATAGCACCACCGTAAGAACCCGCGAACAGCGCTATACGTTGCTATATCTCACTATACTTTGCTATATCTTGCTATACTTTGCTATATCTTGCTATATCTTGCTATATCTTGAGCAAAGGTGGCTCACATGCAAACAAACCCTTTTAAGCCCACAGCAGGTAAAACACCCCCCACGATTATCGGCCGCGAAGATGTGCTCGAAGAATTCAATGAGGGCCTCGTCAACGGGCCTGGTGCCCCTGGGCGCCTAATGCGCATAGCCGGCGTCCGTGGAACGGGCAAGACGGTCCTCCTTGACGAGTGCTCACGTTTGGCGCAAAGCCGTGGCTGGACGGTCATAAAAGAGGTCGCAACCGAGGGACTTTGCCAGCGCATTCTCGAACAGCTGCAACCCAAATTCCAGGCCAAACACGCCAGATTTGAGCCCACCGTAGCTGGCATATCCATCGGCAGCATAGATATTGAGCGAATCGGCCCATCGCTACGCGACGCCATGAGACAGACAATATCCAAGAATGGAAATGGCCTGCTCATCACTCTCGACGAGGTTCAAGACGCAGAGCTCGATGAGGTCCGAACGCTCTCCATTGCGATTCAGCAGGTTATCGGCGAAGACCTTGATATCGCCTTTGTTTTTGCTGGGCTGCCTTCGATGATTGAAAGCATCATCAACGGAAAGACACTTACGTTTTTGCGCCGTGCCCTCCCCTTTGATCTGAAGGCTGTGGCAGTAACCGAAGTGTCGTACTCCCTCGAGGAAACCATTGAAGCGTCTGGCATGGAGTTGCAGCCAGGTATTGCCGGCCAACTTGCCGAGGCAACGCAAGGCTATCCTTTCATGATCCAACTCGTTGGATACTACGCATGGCAGTTGGCAAGACGCGCACATACAGCGATTATTGGAGAAGAAGAAGCCGAGCGCGGCATTGCAACGGCACGCGAACGCTTCTGTGCCATGGTGATTGAGCCCGCGCTACAGTGCATTCCGCCCACGTGCATCGCTTATCTGCTGAGCATGGCATCTTTGGGGCAGACGAGCTCGACCAGCATGGTTGCCGATGCCCTAAACAAAACGCCTCAACAGGTGAGTTCCGTCCGCAGCCGCCTGTTAAGAGAATCGATTATCGAGGCTCCCTCGTACGGCAAGGTCTCATTTGCCATCCCCTACATGCGCGACTACCTCTACGAGCACAAAGCCGAACTGGAAGTTGAACTGTAGAAACGGCAACTGCCCTGCAAGACGAAAACCGTTTTCGTACGGATTAAAGCAGACGTAAACGATTTTCGTCTTGATTTGCGTACGGAATTAAGACGTAAATTGCGCTTTCGTACGCTTATTACCAGACGCAAATTGTTTTCGTCCGGCCATGCGTCCCCAATCTAGACGAAAAGAGCCCCGAGCTCGTATTGAACTGCATCCCAATTCTTGGACGGGCGCCGATGCCCTGATCTCTGCCATGTCGAGGTGCGAGATCAAATCCTTGGCGCGCTCGCCGGAGTGGTATGCCTTGTTCGGCGCCACCTTCCTGTAGAGCTTCTTGAGCTTCGTCTTCCCCTTGTTGCCCGGCGGCATCTCCGTCTCAGGTGGCAGCCCTAGGAAGGACAGGACGCCGGGCAGGTCGCACAGCATCACGTCCTCGATGTCGGCCTTGGCCGCCAGGTCGACGACTCTCTGCGCTGTCGGCGAGATGTTCGGGGTGCTGCTACCGCCCGCTGGTTCGGAAGCTGGCGGGCAGTAGCGGCAGTAGCGGTGTGGCTCGATAGGCCCGAATATCCGTAAGGAAGGTGCTCGCTCTCATATGTGCTGATATGCCTCGCCTCGCGAACCTTGGGATGCTTCCTGAGGTAATCCCTCAATTCGAGCCACTCTTTATGCTCATAACGCTTCGAAATCGTTTCCCCGTCGACAGTTTCCTTCACATAATGGTATGTTCGAACGCCTTCGAACTTGCCGAACCCGTTCTCGACGCTGAAGTTTCTGAACCAGCGCGAAAACCCATTCAGGTCCATGAAGTTGACTTGGGGATGCCTGTCTTTCGTTCGTTCGAATGAGTGGACGAGCGGAGTGCCTTTGACTTGTTCCAGGCCGAAGGCTTCCATTTCGCGGGCCTGCTCCTTTTTCCAGAATTCGAGATACGACGTCAGCGTCTCGCTTATCGAGATCCTCCGCACGCTTTTCTTGCTTTTGGGCGAGCGAACGCTTCGATCGGCCGCGAACTGCTGCTCAATGAGGATGCTTCTGTTCTCGACGGAGACATCGGACCACGTCATCCCGAGGGCTTCTGCCCTTCTCATGTCGGTGTCGAGCACGAGCATCACGCATGTGATGTGCGCGTCCGGTTCTCGATTGAGTAGGATGTCGAGTAGGCGAGCGACGTGATGGTTCCTTCGCGGTTGTCGTGGAACTTTTTTGCGTACGAGCCGACGGTGTCCCTCGATTTTTGGACGTAGGTGCCGCTGTTGAGTTCTGCCTTGTAGGCTTCGAGTGCGGCGTCGACCTCTCGGCTTTTGGTGGTATGTATGGTCTGCCACGGCGAATAGCGGTATTTGCCCGTGACCGGATCCTTGCCGAGGCTGTGACGGTAGCGCCACGTGTATTTGTCGCGGCGTTGCTTCGTTCCTTTGCCTATGACGAGAGGTCGGTCGTTCATCGTGTTCCTTGCCTGAAGTGCCTGAGAATCGCGCTCGGTTGCGCGGAATGGCGCAAAGGGCTGGGGCCTGTCTCTTATACACATCTGACGCTGCCGACGAA
>UQHZ01000012.1 GCA_900541055.1 uncultured Collinsella sp. | reverse complement strand
TCATGCCTAGTCTCGTGGGCTCGGAGATGTGTATAAGAGACAGTCACCAGGCTGCCGACCTTACCCTTGATATTCGCAACAAGTCCTTCGAGGACGTTTCCTACCTTTGTGCCGAGATGCTTTTGGAGCGTGGACTGCTATGATTCGCCGTCAACTGATCAATTTCCAAAACCGCAGCGTCGATGTCCGCGTCGGATTGGGCGCGTTCGATGAGCTGCCGCGCATGTTTGCCTCGGCTGTGGGTAAGCCTAAGCGCGCGATGGTGGTTTGGAACGACGCCGCATCCGAGCGCTTTGGTGAGGTCGTCGAGCATGCGCTGGTCGACGCCGGCTTTGCTGTGTCGCAGCTTTTCCTTGAGGTTTCGCCTGATGGCGCGACGCTGGCCGATGCCGATACCGTCTTTAGCGCCCTGTCGGCTAGCGGCATTACCTGCGACGATCTCGTTGTCGCTGTCGGCGACACGGCGACCTGCTCGGTTGTTAGCTGGTGCGCCAACCAGTGGTGCGGTCGCACCGAGTGCGCGCTGCTGCCGACGACGTTTGACGCCATGCTCACGGTCGCGACGACCATGAAGCCGCTCGTTGCCTCGTCGGCCAATGCGCTTCCCGCTATCGCGTTCCGTCCCGAACCGGGCTTGGTCGTGTGTGACCTCGACCTTGTTCGCGAGGCGGACCCCGAGGACCTCAAGCTCGGCTATGCGGTACTTGTTGGCACCATGCTTTCGAGCAGCAAGTCACGCTGGAATCAGTTTACTGAGACCGTCCCCGAGATTCTCGCGGGCGAGGAGGTCGCGCTCGTCAATGCTGTTCAATGGTCTCAGACTGCCCGCAAGGACGTGCTGACGGCCACGAACCCGAGCGCCCGCCATGCGCTCGATTTTGGCAAGACGGGGGAGCGTACCCTGCGCGCCTGCTTGGGCGATGCCGCTTCGCAGGTCCCTGCCTACCAGCTGTTGTCCGAGGGCATGCGCTTTGAGGCGCGCCTGGCACATGATGCCTGCGATTTCGATATCGATTACGTCTTTGAGGTCGATGACTGCCTGGAGGACTTTGGTATCGAGGAACTTGCCTTCAATCTGGAGCCTGCCGCATATATCGAGGAGTTCCGCAAGCAGCAGTTTGCACGCTCGAACCGCAGCATGTTGCCGCTGCCCGCGGCACTCGGCGCCATTCGCCTAACGAACGTTGAGGACGAGGTTCTTGAGCGCCATGCTCACGCCTACTTGGCTTCTCGCAAAGAACTTCTCTAAGATTTATTGACTTCCATCGTCTTTCGTATCATGTTGAGGGGCGGGTTTCCAATCGGTTGCGGATCGCATGCGATTCCGTCGTTCGGTTGAGACCCGTCCCGTCTATATAGAGACAACAAGAAAGGAATCTGCATGTCTGAGTTTGCTGCCGGTCCTGCCGGTCGTATCGAGCGTGTCCGTGCCCTGATGGCCGAGCGTGGCTACGACGCCATTGTCGTGCGCGACGAGGCCAACCTTCGTTGGCTTACGGGCGTGAAGGGCGTCTTCGACTACACCTTCGAGTTCCCGCACGCTGCGTTTATTACGGTCGACCAGTGCTTGTTCCACACCGACTCGCGCTACCTCAACAGCTTTGAGGAGAAAACGCCCGCCGGCAGCCCCTGGGTCTACGATATGGACGAGGGCACCATCCCCGGTTGGGTCGCCGGCAAGATCGCGGCCAACAAATGCCGCGTCTGCGCTGTCGAGGACGATATGCAGATTAATTTCTACCAGGGTATTCAGCGCGGCCTGGAGGACCGCTCCGTTGCCTGCATGCTGCCGCTGATGCACGACGACATCCGCAAGATGCGCGCCATCAAGGACGCCGAGGAGATTGAACTCATGCGCCATGCGCAGTCGATCACCGATGCCGCCTTCCAGCACATGCTCGGCTTTATTAAGCCCGGTATGACCGAGAAGCAGGTACGCAACGAGCTCGAGAACTTTATGTTCGCCAACGGTGCCGACAGCCTGGCCTTCGGTTCCATCGTCGCGAGCGGCCCCAACACCGCCAACCCGCATGCCGTCCCGAGCGACCGCGTGATCGAGAAGGGCGACTTTGTCCTGATGGACTACGGCGCGGGATACTGCGACTACCGCTCCGACATGACTCGTACCGTCGTGATGGGCGAGCCCACCCAGGAGCAGCTCGACCTGTACGCGCTCGTGCGCCGTACGCACGAGGAGTGCGTCGCCGCCATCCATCCGGGCGTCGAGGGCAACGACATCTTCAAGCTCTCCAAGAAGATCATCGGCGATGCCGGCTATGGCGATTACTACAACCATGGCTTGGGCCACGGCGTCGGTATCGATATTCACGAGCTGCCCAACTTCAACCGCAGCAAGAATACCATCGAGATCGGCTCGGTTGTCACCATGGAGCCCGGCGTGTACCTGCCCGGTGTGGGCGGCGTGCGCCTGGAGGACTACGGCGTGGTCACTGAGAACGGCTACGAGCCCTTCACCAAGACCCCGCACGACCTGCACGTTATCGATTGCTAGTCTACTTCGGTAGATAGTTTGGGGCGGGACGTTCGGATCGATTCGGACGCCCCGCGTTCTCTTTTTATGCGCTCGCTGCAGGCGCCGTCTGCAAGTGTATAATTTCTGTCGTATGTAATTTGGACGCTTGTGCGTTCTGCCCATAACAAGAAAGGTCGCTATGCCTACCATTTCCACCGCCGACTTCAAGAACGGTCTCGGTCTCCGCATCAAGGACAAGGTCTACACCATCGTCGAGTTCCAGCATGTCAAGCCGGGCAAGGGCGGCGCGTTTGTGCGCTACAAGACCCGCGACATCAAGAGCGGCCGCGTCGTCGAGAACACCTGCAACGCCGGCACCAAGTTCGAGAGCGTCATGCTCACCACCCGTGAGTTCCAGTACCTCTACAACGATGGTACCGACTACATCTTCATGGACAACGAGTCCTATGAGCAGGTTCCCGTTCCCGAGGACATGGTGGGCGAGAACTCCAAGTGGCTGCGCGAGAACGACATCTGCCAGCTGCTCTTCGCCGACGATGAGCTCATGGGCGTGACCCCGCCGATGTTCATCGAGACCACTATCGTCCAGACCGACCCGGGCTTTAAGGGCGACACCGTCCAGGGTTCCACCAAGCCGGCCACGATCGACACCGGCGCTGTTATCCAGGTCCCCATGTACCTCAATGAGGGCGAGGTCATCAAGGTTGACACCCGCGACGGCAAGTTCGTCTCCCGCGTCTAGCAACCAACTCTTCTAGGAGGATTCATGCCCCAGGAAATCAAGATTGACGGCATCGGCATTTCGCCCGATGTTCTGACCGCCATCGTCTCGCGCGCCGTGTCCGATGTCGAGGGCATCGCCTCCGTTGGCGTCAAGGACCTTGCCACCAACCTTGTCTCCATGATGCTCTCGTCCAAGGCCCCGGCTTCCGAGCCGGCGGTCGAGGCCGAGGTCGTCGGCGACAAGCTCGCACTTACCGTGCGTGTCGTGGTGTTCTTTGGCTATCCGTTCAAGAAACTCGCCGAGGCCGTTCGCGCCGCCGTGGTCGCCGCCATCGATGCCCAGGTGGGCGTTGAGGTCGAGCGCGTTGACGTTTGCATCGACGGCCTCGTTTTCCCCAAGGAGTAACCTTTGAGCCTTAAGGTTTATCGCGGGCGTACGCTTGCCCGCAGTCAGGCGCTGCAGCTGCTGTTCCAGGCCGAGGTCACGGACAGCCCGCTCGAGCGCGTCCTCGAGGGTGATTTCCTGATTTCGAAGGGTCCCCTCGACCCCTATGCGCTGGAGCTGTGCCGCGGTGCCTACGAGCATATCGACCGCATCGACTGCGCTCTGCGTTCCGTTGCCAAGAACTGGGATCTTATGCGCATGCCCGGCGCCGACCGCAATCTGCTGCGTATCGCCGTTTACGAGATGCGTTTCCTCACCGACGAGGAGGTCTCGGACGCCATCGTGATCAACGAGGCCGTCGAACTTGCCAAGGCCTATGGCACCGACCAGTCCGCGTCGTTCGTCAACGGCGTGCTGGGCAAGATCGCTCGCAGCGAAGAGCTGCCGGGCGAGGACCTGTACCAGGAGCTGCTGGCCGAAGATCGCGCTCGCGAGGAGGCACAGGCTGCCGAGGCTGCCGCAAAGGTTGCAGCTGCTCAGGCCGAGGCTGGCGTGCTGGCCGAGGGCGCGGACGCTGCTGAGGCCGTCGAGGCCGACTCCGTCGAGGAGTAGTCATGCCAGAGGGTTCTGTCCGCAACTTTGACGAGATCTCGGACCGTTTGGATCAGATCATCGCTACCGTTCGCTCCAAGGATACCTCCTTGGAGCGTTCGCTCGATCTGTTTGACGAGGCGATTGAGCTGGGCTCCCGCGCGGTCGACATGGTCGATAAGTTTGAGCTGACGCCGCGTGAGGCCGACAAGCTCGAGCAGGAATACGATGAGGATGCGGCAAACGAATCCTAGAATAGCTAGGCCGCATCTCCGGATACGAATGGTTGATGGCATTCATGAAACGCGTGCGTCTTGATGACGAACTGATTTCACAGGGCATCTGCGCCGATCGCGCGGATGCCCTTCGCACTCTTATGGCCGGCTTGGTCTCGAGTGGCGGCGAGCGCTTGACTTCACCGGGCCTTAAGGTGACCCCGGGCCTGCCGCTGCACGTGAAGGGGCGCATTCCCTATGTTGGCCGCGGCGGTCTTAAGCTCGAAGGCGCGCTTGATGCGTTTTGTATCGATCCCATGGGCCTTGCCTGCCTGGACGTAGGCTGCTCTACCGGCGGCTTTACCGATTGCCTGCTCAAGCGCGGAGCTGCGACCGTTGTCTCGGTGGACGTGGGTCGCGCCCAGTTCGATTGGTCGCTGCGTCAGGACGATCGCGTGACGCTGCATGAGCGCACAAACGTGACGCAGCTGCCTGAGCTTGGCTATGCCGGCGCCATCGACCTGGCTGTGTGTGATGTCTCGTTTACCAGCATCGCGAATATTATCGATGCGGTGATGGCGTGCCTGGTGCCTACGGGTGCATTCTGCACGCTCGTAAAGCCGCAGTTTGAGGCTCCGGCGGCGCTGGTGGGTGAGGGCGGCATTGTGACCGATCCTGCCGTGCGCCGCGATACACTCGTTTCGGCAGTTGAACTCTTTGCCTCCAAGGGGCTGTTCCCGGTCGATGTGTGCGTGTCGCCCATTCATGGTGCCAAGGGAAACGTTGAGTTTTTCCTGTACGGCACGAGATTTGCCCCCGGTGAACTTGCCGACGATGAGCTGCAATCCCAGGTATCGGTTATGAGCGAGAAAGCTGCAACGCTATGAAGGTCTTTCTGGTTCCCAATTACTACAAGCAAGAGGCGGTCGAGAGCGGCCTGATGCTCGAGCTTTGGCTGACGCGCCAGGGCTATGAGGTCGCATGGGCTGCCGACCAGCGATCGAAGATTCAAAGCACGCCTGATATTGACGGCTCCGATCTGGTCATTACGCTCGGCGGCGACGGCACGCTGCTGCGCGCTGCCCGCATCCTCAACCATCGCGAGATTCCTATCCTCGGTCTTTCCTATGGTCACCTGGGCTTTTTAACTGCTGCGAGCCCCGAGGAGCGCGACATTCTGCAGGTCGTGAGCGACGCTCTTTCCGGCGAGCTGCACGTGAGCCGTCGCGCCACTATCGCCGCGGATATCGTGTCCGTGCGCGAAGACGGAACGAAGGATGTCGTGCGCACCTTCGCCCTCAATGACATGGCGCTTACCCGCGGTCCGCTGTCCGATATGGTCGAGTTTGACATCACGGTTTCCGGCCACCATATCGATCGCCTGCGTGGCGACGGCGTGGTCGTGTCCACGGCGACCGGCTCTACGGGCTATGCGCTTTCGGCCGGCGGCCCCATCGTGAGCCCCGATTACACGGGCATGGTCTGCGTACCCATTGCGCCGCACACCATTCAGGCCCGTGCCTTCTTGACTTCGCCGAGTGATGTCGTCGAAATCTTTATGTCTGACGACCGCCCGAGCGTTCCGGCGATCGCTATCGATGGACAGTTTATTACCTGCGATGGCACCGTCGAGAGTGTGGCGGTGCGCCGCGGGCCCGGAGATGTGCTGCTGCTGGATTATGGCCCTGAGAGCTTTTATAACTCGGTGAGCCGCGTATTCTACGGAGTCCGTCATGATCGATGAGCTGCAGGTTTCCAACATTGCACTTATTCGTGAGGCGACGTTGGTTCCGAGCGCGGGCCTAACGGTTCTGACCGGCGAGACCGGTGCCGGCAAGACTGCGCTGCTCTCGGCCCTCAAGCTTATTTTGGGCGAGCGTGCGGATTCGTCGACGGTGCGCGAGGGCGAGGCGCTGGCGAGCGTCGAGGCGCGCCTGTTTGACGGGCCGCACGACACGGAAGGCTTCACGGTCCAGCGCAGCCTTTCTGCCGAGGGTCGCAGCCGCGTGAAGATTGACGGCCGCATTGCCAGTGTGCGCGAGCTTTCGGAGCGTGTTGGCGTGATGATGGATCTGTGCGGCCAGCACGAGCACCAGCGCCTCCTCGACCCGGCGCATCACGTTGCGATGGTCGATGCCTGGGCAGGGCGCCCGGCACTCGAGGCGCTCGAGCACTACCGTGCTTGCTTTAAAGCCTCGCGCGCGGCTGCCAAGGAGGTCCGTCGCGTCGAGGAGGCCTCGCGTGCGCAGGGGAGTCGTGTCGAGGAGGCGCGCTTTGCCCTCGAGCGCATCGGCGAGGTCGACCCCAAGCCGGGTGAGTATGAGGAACTCGAACAACTGCTGCCGCGCTCCGAACATGCCGAGGTACTGGTTGCCACGGCTAACGATGCCCATGCATCGCTTGCTGCCGAAGGGGGGGCGCTCGATGCCGTGAACAGCGCCGTGGCAGAGCTTTCCCGAATGGCTACCGTCGATCGCAAACTGGGCGATATTGCCGATGCGCTTTCGGATGCCTGTATCTCCCTTGAGGATTGCGCGAACGAGCTTCGTGCCTATCGTGATGGCGTCGCCTTCGACCCGCGCGAGCTCGCTCGCATGCGTGAGCGGTATTCCGACCTCAAGGGCCTGTTGCGTCAGTGGGGTCCCACTATGGACGATGTTTTCGCCATGCGCGATCGCTCGCAAGAACTGCTGTCCCTGGTCGATGATGGCGATGAGCAGATCAAAAAGGCGCGTGAGGCACTCGGGAGCGCCGAGCGCGAGTTGTTTGCCGCTGCCAAGGCACTTAAGCGCGCTCGCAATACGGCGGCCCCGCGCTTCTGCCACGAGGTTGGCCGCCAGATGGCGCGCTTGGAGATGGGTAGTGCCGAGCTCGTCTGGGAGTCGCGTGATCTTCCCCGTGCTGAGTGGACGCCCGTTGGTCCTTCGAGCTACGAGCTGCTATACCGCAGCGGTGCCGGTTTGACGCCGCGCCCCCTGCGTCGAATTGCGTCGGGCGGCGAGCTCAGCCGCGTCATGTTGGCGAGTAAAGTAGTTTTGGGTAACGCCGATGGTGTCGATACGCTCGTGTTCGATGAGGTCGATGCCGGTGTTGGCGGCTCTACCGCACGTGCCCTCGCGAGCGTGCTGGCAGATCTCGCCGCTACACATCAGGTGATTGTCGTAACTCACTTGGCGCAGGTCGCCGTCATGGCTGATAAGCATTATGTTGTCAGCAAGGAACCGGGCGATGTTCCCCAGACGCATTTGGACGAGGTAACCGGCGAAGCGCGTACCGCCGAGATCGCCCGCATGTTGAGCGGCGATCAATCGGAGGCGAGCTTGGCGCATGCCAAGCAGATGCTTGAAGAAGCTCGAGGCTAGATCGTATCAGCGGTGTTGGTGGGACAAAATAGACTGAATTTTTTGTCCCACTACGCGTTTTACTCAACGACCTTATCCGGCTGGATGAGCTCCTCGTAGTAGCTGATATGCTCGCGCGCGTCTTCAATCTCGGGCAGCAGGAAGTTGTAGATGACTTCGATGATCATCGTGGCGCTGATCTTTGAGAACGCAAAGTCGCCCGTCGTCAGCAGCGCTTCGTGGTTGACGGTATTAAAAGTGTAGTCTGCCAGGCGTGCGAGCGGGGATTTGCTGTCGCTGCTGATGACGACTACGGTTGCGCCGCAGTTGCGAGCCGCTTTTGCCATGCGATTCAGTCGGCGCGATTTGCCGGAGTTTGAGATGAGCACGATGACGTCACCCGGGCGTAACGTGAGCGCAAAGCCGATTGATGTCTCGCTAATGGTGCTCGCCATGCAGCGCAGGCCCAGCTGCGAAAACTTAAACGTCGCATCGAGCGCGACCGCGTTCGTATTGCCCACAGCTGCAAACTCAATAACCCCTGCATGCTTAAGGGCATGCACAACAGCCGCCAGCGTATCGTGGTCGATCCCGTCGATGGTCGCATTAAGCTCGCTCACCTTGGCAGCCAGGATGTTCTTGAGGCTCTGCTCCATATTGTCGAGCGAGACCTCGTCAGTCAGGCCCTCGTTGCGCTGACTTTCCAAATCCCTCGCCAACGAAAACTGAAAGCTGCGGAAGCTACCAAAGCCAAGTTTGCGGCAGAAGCGCGAAACGGTCGCCTCGGACGTGGCGGCGGCGCGCGAGAGCTGGGCGGCCGTGAGGCGCGGCGCCTCGGACTGGTGCTCCAATATATAGTCGACAATGCGCTGCTCGGACTCGCTGTATCCCTGATGGGTACTAATGAGGGAAAGTGCGCTCTTGCTACTATCGGTCATGGATGGCTCCTGGTTGGCATGAAAATCTAATTTGATTTGCAATGCCATAGTATACGGGCATTTTCAATTACAAGATACACCTTGCCGTTTCAAGTGTTGATGGTAAACTTTCACCTACCGTTTACGGTTATGAAAGAACCTTTCACCGGAGAATTGCACCTTGCCTCTTCTCACGCGGACGGTAGGTTGGTATCTTTCAGTTGTGGAAAAACGCGCATCGAAGCGCGTGTAGGGGAGCGCCCGCGGGCGCTGTACTCAAGAAGGAGGGACACATGGCTAAGTTTGACATCATCGCCGCGACCGGTTGCCCGACCGGCATTGCGCACACCTTCATGGCGAAGGAGGCGCTGGAGAAGGCAGCTGCCGAGCGCGGTCTGACCATTAAGGTCGAGACTCATGGCCAGGTCGGTGTCGAGAACGAGCTCACCAAGAGCGAGATCGCTGGCGCCAAGGCCGTCGTCGTCGCAGCCGATAAGGATGTCCAGGCTGAGCGTTTCGCCGGCAAGCCCATGGTTTCCGTTGGTGTTTCCAAGGCCCTGTCCGTTGAGGCCGCCGGTAAGCTGATTGACCGCGCGCTCGCCGCCAAGGGTGACGACACGGTTGCAGCTGCTGCCGATGTCGAGGACGAGGTCGAGGAGAAGGAGTCCATCGGCCACGTCATCTACAAGCACCTCATGAACGGCGTCAGCCATATGCTGGTCTTCGTCGTTGCCGGTGGTGTCCTGACCGCCGTCTCGTTCCTTTGGGGCATTACGTCCTTCGATTCGACGGCGTCTGACTACAACAGCTTTGCTGCGATGCTCAAGATCATCGGCGGCATCGCCATGAACCTTATGGTTCCGGTGCTTTCCGCCTACATCGCCGAATCCATCGGCAAGCGCCCGGCGCTCGTCCCCGGCTTTGTTGCCGGTATGATCGCCATCCAGGGCCTGCCTGTTAACGCCGAGACCGGCATGATCGACGCCGGTGGCGCCGGCGTGGGCTTCGGCTTCCTGGGCGGCATCGTCGGCGGCTTCCTCGCCGGCTATGTCATCTTGCTGCTCGAGAAGGTCTTTGCCGGCCTGCCCAAGAACCTGGACGGCCTCAAGGCCATCTTCCTGTACCCGCTGTTCTCGACGGCTATTGTCGGCCTGGTCATGCTCGGCATTTCCGGCCCCATGGCTGCTATCAACACCGCCATGATGGACTTCCTCAAGGGCCTGTCCGCCTCTGGCGCCGTTGTCCTGGGTCTTGCTATCGGCTGCATGTGCGCCTTTGACATGGGCGGCCCGGTCAACAAGGCTGCTTACGTCACCGGTACCGCTATGCTCACCGAGGCTCTGGCCGCCGGTGTTGGCACCGATACCTATAACTTCGGCACCAACTTCATGGCTGCCGTCTCCGCCGCCTGCATCGTTCCGCCGCTGATCACCACCTTTGCCGTCGTTGTCGGCAAGAAGTACTTCAGCCAGGAGGATCACGACGCCGGTGTCGTCAACCTCATCCTTGGTTGCACCCACATCACCGAGGGCGCCATTCCGTTCATGACCAAGAACATCTGGCCCGTCATGCCCATCATGATGCTCGGTTCCTCTATCGCTTCGATCCTGACCATTATGTTCAACGTTCACGATCCGGCGCCTCACGGTGGCTTCCTGGTCCTGCCCGTTGTCGAGAACGGTCCGCTTTGGGTCCTCGCGATCCTCATCGGCGCTGTTGTCGGTGGCATCCTGTTCGTGGCCTTCAAGAAGTACGACTTCGAGAAGAACCAGAAGGCCGCTCCTGCAGCCAAGCCCGTTGAGGCTCCCAAGGCCGCTGCCGTCGAGGCCCCCAAGGCCGAGGCTGCCGACTTCGTGAAGGTCGAGAATGTCTTTGTCGCCGAGGACTTCGCTTCTCGTGACGAGGCTCTGAGCTTCGTTTCCAACCAGGCCGTCAAGGCCGGTATCGCCAGCGACGCCGACGCCGTGATGAACGCCTTCCTGGCCCGCGAGGCCGAGGGCACCACAGGCATGATGGAGGGCTTCGCCATCCCGCATGCCAAGTCCGACGCCATTACCGAGGCTGCCGTCATCGTCGTCAAGGACGAGTCCGGCGTGACCGGTTGGGACACCATGGACGGCGCTCCCGTCAACGTGGCTATCGCCCTGCTCATCCCCGGTGCCCAGGCCGGCACTACGCACCTCAAGATCCTGTCCAAGGTCGCCGAGGCGCTCATGGACGAGGACTTCCGTGCCACCGTCAAGGGTTCCACCGACGCCGCCGAGATCGCCAAGACGATCAACGCCCGTCTGGTCTAATCCCGCAACACGCGAATACCATCGCCCCCTGTAACAAAGGCGAGGACTCCACTCGGAGCCCCCGCCTTTTTTCATTCCCTTCTGTAAGTTGCGGTGAAATAGGGACTGTTTAAACGTTTCAACCGAAATATCAGTCCCTATTTCATCGCAACTTACAGAAGGACATAGAGGGAACTGCCCATTGAGTCTTTGTCGCGAACAGATCCTCAGCCAGAATTCCGTTTCGCCGATATTGCTCTGGACCGACCGAGTTTCCGCAGCTCGCGCACGGGCCCCTGTGGGCGAGCAAGCGGACGACAAACACATCTGTCCAACAATTCGTGTGAAACACAATGAAAAACCGTTTGATGTGAGTTAATATAAACAACGTCGTGAATCTGACTCCTGCCACATGCATGACAGGGGTTAAACACAAAAAGGAGTCAATTATGGTTTCTGAGAAGGCTACCCTCGTTAATCCTCAGGGTCTGCACATGCGTCCGGCTGGTCTGTTCGCCTCCACCATGGGCAAGTACGCCTGTGACGTGACGGTCGTCACCCCCGAGAAGGAGGTCAACGGCAAGTCCCCGATGGCCCTCATGGCTGCTGGTATCCCCTGCGGTACCGAGGTCGAGGTCAAGTGCGACGGCGCCGACGAGGCCGAGGCTCTGGCTGCTGCCATCGAGCTCATCAAGAGCGGTCTTGGCGAGTAGAACTCAAACGGGTCGCATGTTGAACAACTAAGTTCATATTTGGGGGCGCAGTGACCTGTTCTAAGGTAGCTGCGCTCTTTTGTCATGGATATGGCAAAACGCTTTATCACATGACACGGAGAGAGGAATGGGAATGTATCAGGGAGTCAACGCTTCCGAGGGCATCGGTATCGGCACCGTCATGGTCGCCGTCGATCCCGACTTGACGTTTGAGCCGCACGAGGTTGCTGATTCGGCAGCAGAGAAGGAGCGCTATCAGTCCGCTCTTTCGGTCTTCTGCGAGAAGACCCAGGCTCAGGCCGACCATATGAAGGAGACGGTGGGCGAGGCCGAGGCCGAGATCATGAGCGGACACATTGTCCTGGCTCAGGACCCGGGCATGACTGACGCCATCAACGCCGCCATTGACGGCGGTACCTGCGCCGAGCAGGCGCTCATGGACACCTCGACCATGTTCGAGAACATGTTCCTGTCCATGGACGACGAGATGTTCCGTCTGCGCGCGGCCGACATCGCCGACATCCGCACCGGTATTCTGGCCGAGCTGCTGGGCAAGGAGGTCGTCGACCTCTCCGTCCTGCCTGAGAACACCGTCGTTGTCGTGCACGACCTCACGCCGTCCATGACCGCCACGATCGATAAGGCCCACGTTGCCGGTATCGTCACCGAGACCGGTGGCCGCACGTCGCACTCCGCGATTATTGCGCGCGCCCTCGAGATCCCGGCTGTCCTTTCGGTTTCCAACAGCTGCACCGCGCTTCGCAACGGTATGACCGTTGTCGTCGACGGTGGCAAGGGTATCGTTGAGGCCGATCCCGACGAGGAGACGCTCGCCGCCTACACCGCCAAGGCCGAGGCCTTCGCTGCCGAGAAGGCAGCCCTCGAGGCCTTCCGTGGCAAGCCGTCCGTGACTGCCGATGGCATCAAGAAGATCATCGCCTGCAACATTGGTAACCCCGATGACGTGCCCAACGCGCTCGATCACGACGCCGAGGCCATCGGTCTGTTCCGCTCCGAGTTCCTGTTCATGGATTCTGCTGAGCTTCCTTCCGAGGAGGAGCAGTTCAACGCCTACCGTAAGGTCGCCGGCGCGCTCAAGGGCGCTCCGGTCATCATCCGCACGCTCGATGTGGGTGGCGACAAGGAGATTCCGTATCTGCATATGGTCAAGGAAGACAACCCCTTCATGGGCTTCCGCGCCGTGCGTTACTGCCTGGCCAATCCCGATCAGTACAAGGTCCAGCTCCGCGCTCTGCTGCGCGCTAGCGCCTTCGGTGACGTCAAGATCATGATCCCGCTCGTCACCTGCGTCGAGGAGGTCTTGGCTGTCAAGGAGCTCGTCGAGCAGTGCAAGGCCGAGCTGACCGAAGAGGGTCGCAAGTTCAACGAGAACATCGAGGTCGGCATCATGGTCGAGACGCCCGCCGCTTCGCTGCTCGCAGACCGTCTTGCCGAGGTTGCCGACTTCTTCTCCATCGGCACCAACGACCTGATCGGCTACACCATGTGCGCCGACCGTGGTAACGACACCATCTCCAACCTGTACCAGGTTTACTATCCCGCCGTGCTCCGCTCGCTCAAGAACATCATCGAGAGCGGCGTGAAGGCCGGCATCATGGTCGGTATGTGCGGCGAGGCCGCTGCCGATCCGCTGCTCGAGCCGCTGCTGATCAGCTGGGGCCTGGAGGAGTTCTCGATGAGTGCTCCGTCGATCCTGCGCGCCCGTAAGACCATCAGCCAGTGGACCAAGGCCGAGTGCGACGAGCTCGCCGAGAAGGCGCTCGCCTGCAACACCGCCGCCGAGGTCAAGGCACTGCTCGAGTCCGCAGCTCGCTAATTTGGTATCAGAGGTAACCGCGTGGTTGGAATGGGCCGGCCACGCGGCCCTCACATATACAGGGGGTACTGTAAATGTTCTACACGCTAACCGCTAACCCGGCTGTCGACATGACGGTTTCGAGCTCTCCGCTCGAGCCCGACGAGAACGTCCGCACCGGTTCGGCCAGCTACACGGCTAACGGCAAGGGCCTCGACGTGTCCTTCGCCTTTAAGAAGATGGGCGTCGACACCGTCGCACTCGGCTTCTTCGCTGGCTTCACGGGCAAGTTCATCGTCGAGGAGGTCATGAACCTGGGTTGCCTCTGCCGCCCGGTCTGGACCGACGGTATCACGCGCATTAACACCTACGTCAACGATGGCCAGCACGAGTACGGCATCCTGAACCCGGGTGCTCCGATCACGCCGCAGCACCAGGAGGAGCTCTACAACATCCTGGACACCGCGGGCGATCTCGAGTGCCTGATTGTCTCCGGCTCCGTTCCTCCCAAAGCTACGCCCGACTTCCTGGCTCAGGTCATGGAGCACGCTCAGGCTCGTGGCGCCGACGTCGTCTTGGACCTGTCCTCCGACAAGCTCAAGGAGCTCGCTCACAAGAAGCCGCTGCTCATCAAGCCGAACCATCACGAGATGAAGGCCATCTTCGGCGTGCCGGTCGACACCGACGACGAGGTTCGCGTCGCCATGAAGATGGCTCACGACGCTGGCGTTCAGAACGTGCTGCTCACCCGTGGTAGCCGCGGCGACGCTTACTTCTCCAACGGCGAGGACATCTGGTACGCCAAGCGTGAGTTCAACATCAAGCTGGTTTCTTCCGTCTGCGCCGGCGACTGCACCCTTGCTGCGTTCCTGCACAAGTGGTACAGGGATCGCGACAACGTCGAGGAGGCCATGAAGCTCGCTATGGCCACCGGCGCCAACGTTGCCGAGTCCGTCGGCATCGGCGACTTCGGTCACGTCGATGAGTACAGCAAGCGCGTTGCTGTCCGCAAGCTCGATCGTCAGTAATCGAAACGCGACATATTCGTGCGCATGCGGCGCCCCGGTTTCGGCCGGGGCGCCTTTTTTGTTCCGCCATGGGGGAGACGTGTCCTGCCGTACTTCATCGCTTCCACACCGTTCACCGAGTTGTCCTAGCCTTTTGTCGATGCGTGGAATATACTTTCATTAACACGTTGCTTCGTGAAAGGAACATTCATGATTTACACGCTCACTGCAAATCCCGCCATTGACTACAACATCGCCTGCGACGGTCTTGACGCCAACACCGTCACGCGTACCCGCAACGCCGTCTACACGCCCAACGGCAAGGGCCTCAACGTCTCGTTTACGCTTGACCACTACGGTGTCGACACCACGATCCTGGGTTTCTTCGCCGGCTTCTCGGGTGAGTTCATCGTTAAGGGCGCCGAGGCCCTGGGCGTGCCCGTCAAGCCTGTGTGGACCGACGGCATCACGCGCGTCAACGTGTTCCTTAATGCCGGCCCCGACACTGAGTACAACATGGTCAACGCTGGTGCCGCCATCAACGAGGCCAATGAGCAGGAGATGTTTGAGCTCATCGATTCGCTCGATGACATGACCTGCCTGGTTATCAGCGGCTCGCTGCCTCCCAACACTTCCGAGGGCTTCCTGGCCGAGGTCCTGCGCCGCGTCAAGGCCAAGGGGGCCGAGTTCGTCCTCGACATCTCGAGCCATCAGCTGGCAGACCTTATTGCCATGGAGCCGCTGCTGATCAAGCCCAATGACGACGAGCTGCTCGACATCTTTGGCATTAAGGTGAGCGGTGGCGACGACGAGTCCGTCAAGGGCGCGATGGCCGAGCTGCACGCCAAGGGCGCCAAGAATGTACTGCTGACCCTTGGTGGCGATGGCGCGTATTTCTCCAACGGCGAGCACATCTGGTTTGCCAACCGCACCTTTGAGGTCAAGCTGCTGTCGACCGTCTGCGCCGGCGATTCCTCGCTCGCTGCCTTCCTGTCCGTGTGGCACGACGCTCCCGAGCGCGTCGAGGACGCCCTGCGCCTTTCGATGGCCACTGGCGCCAACGTGGTCGAGTGCCCCGGTCTGGGGGATTTTGCCAAGGTGGACGAATATAAGAAGCACATCGAGGTTCGCCAGGTCTGCTAGTTCCGGCACCTTGTCTGAATAGTTTGATTATTTCGCATCCGTCTTAGACTAGGACGGATGCGTTTTTGTTTATCGGACTTGCGTGTGCAGTGGAGGCTGTTTCTTGCTAGACTTCTTGCAGACGCAATCGATAGCCAATTTGATAGTCGCAGGAGGCCATAGGCATGTGCAATGTTTCGCTCAACGGTACTCAACCGTCCGATGCGTCCCTGCGCGTCCTGCGCGCGCTTGAAGCGGCTGGTCTTGAGGCTTGGTACGTGGGCGGTTGGGTGCGCGACGCCCTTATGGGGTACCCCAGCCACGATGTTGATATGTGCTGTAGCGGCCTGTGGCAGGAGTCCAAAGCGGCGCTCGAGGCCGCCGGCATCGCAGTTGTGGAATCGGGCATTAAATTTGGCGGAATCACGGCTATTTCCGATGGCGAGCGTATCGAGGTCACCACGTACCGTCTGGATGGCTTTTACACCGATGGTCGTCATCCCCAGAGTGTGGATCGTGCCGCCTCGCTCGAGGACGATCTGGCGCGCCGCGACTTTACCGTCAATGCCATGGCCTGGCATCCCGAGCGCGGGCTTGTCGACCGCTACGACGGCCAGGGTGACTTGGAGCGCAAGCTGATTCGCGCTGTCGGCGATCCCAAGCGTCGCTTTAACGAGGACGCCCTGCGCATGCTGCGTGCGGTGCGCTTTGCCTGCCGTCTGGACTTTATGATTGAGCCCGAGACCAAGCGTGCGCTTGCCGAGTGCGCGCCGCTGCTCGATGCCGTGGCGCGTGAGCGTGTGGGTATTGAGCTCGAGGGCATTCTTTCGACCGGTCATGGGGGAGACGCGATGCTCCGCTATCCCGAGCTCATCTGCGCCGCCGTGCCCGAGTTGGCAGCGGGTCGCGGGTTTGATCAGCGCAGTGTCTATCATGCGTTTAACGTCTACGTGCATATCGCCCGTGTGCTGACGGTGGCGGGGGAGCTCGCGCTGTGTGACGGCGTCGCGCCCTCGTCGAGCCTTATGTGGGCGGCGTTTTTGCACGATGTGTCCAAGCCCGAGTGCTTCACGGTCGACCATGCCGGTAGCGGACACTTCTACGGTCATCCCGAGCTCGGCGCCAAGAAGGCGCGCGTCATTATGGATCGCCTGGCGCTCTCGCACGACTTGGTGCGCGACGTGTGCCTGCTCATCAAATACCATGACAAGCCGCTGCGCCCCGAGCGCTCCTGTCTGCTCAATATGATGCGCGCGCTTTCGGGTGAGGGCGTCGACACGGCCCGCCTGATTGACGAGCTCATGGACCTTAAGCGTGCCGACACACTTGGCAAGGCCCCGTCGTGCTTCTATTACGTTGAGACGATTGAGGAGATGCGCGCGATGGCGCACGATCTGCTGAGGGCGGGGGAGCCCTATACGCTCAAGATGCTCGCCATCAACGGCGGCGACCTGATCCGTGCTGGAGTCAAGCCCGGGCCGGAACTGGGGCAGCTTCTCAACTCCGCCCTCGACGCCGTGATCGAAGACAACATTCCCAACGATCGCGAAGCTCTTTTGGTCCATCTTAACTTGAATTAGCTACCTAGTTTACCTGCGTGTTCCATAACCTGCCGACAATTTTTTGGCAATTTGGAATTTCTTCTTGCGCTGACGTTTTTTGTCCCGTAATATATTTCCTCGCAGCACGGCAGTGCAGATGTCATGTGGCCCGTTCGTCTAGCGGTTTAGGACGCCGCCCTCTCAAGGCGGAGATCACCAGTTCGAATCTGGTACGGGCTACCACGCATCTGATACCCGGACTTCCTATGGAAGGCCGGGTTTTTTATTTTCAAACAACCGTCTGCAATTCCCGTTTGAACCAGAGCTTTGCGTTCTGCCTATGGCCCTTACGGGTACAATATCCAAGATATTTTGACTGTTAGAAGGAGTCTCATGACGGAGTCCTCTCAGCATACGTCTAAGCCCCAGGTCGAGGTTGAGGCCTCGGGCGGAGATGACAATAAGAGCGCACGCCGCGGCGCCATCTTTATCGGCGTCGTGCTGGTAGGTTATATCGTCTATCTGGTGGTAACCGGGCAGATGGGGCAGTTCTGGGCCGCTATGTCGAGCGTCCAGGCGTCATGGCTCGTTGTCGCGTGTCTTTGCATGTTCATGTACCTGTTCTTTGGCATTGTGGCCTATGCGATCGCCGTCTGGCTCGATCCCAATTCGCCCGTCGGCATCCGCGACCTGATCTCGGTCGAGGCGAGTGGCATCTTCTTTGGCAACCTGACGCCCATGATGATGGGCTCGACTCCCGCCCAGATCTATCGCCTGACCAAGGCCGGCCAAAACGTGGGCGAGGCCGGCGCCACGCAATTCACGCGTTTTATCGTGTACCAGTTTGGCCTGGTCGCCTGGGGCGCTATCCTGCTGCTCGCCCGTATGCCGTTTTTTGCCGAACGCTACGGCGACATGACGCTGCTGTGCGTCTTTAGCTTTGGTGGACACTGCTGCATCTTGCTTGGCATCTTCGCCGTCGCGCTCATGCCTAAGACCGTCACGCGCGTCGCCCATTGCATCATCAATTGGCTTGAGCGCATTGGTGTCTCGGCCACTAAGATCGAGGGATGGCGCACGTTTGTCGATGGCGAGATCTACTCCTTCTCCGAGAAGTTCAAGCTTTCAGCCGGACATTTTTCTTCCATGCTGCTCACGGTGGTCATCACCATGCTGCAACTCGCGTTTTTCTACCTCGTGCCGTATTTCCTGATGCTTGCCTTTGGCCACCACGAGGTCGACTTTTTCTCGGTCATGGCCGCGAGCGCCTTTGTCCAGCTGCTGAGCTCTGCGGTCCCCCTGCCCGGTGGAACTGGTGGCGCTGAGGGCGGCTTTGCATTGTTCTTGGGTCATTTCTTTGGGTCGGCTTCGACCGCTGGCTATCTGCTGTGGCGCCTCATTACGTTTATTGCGCCGACCATTTTGGCTGCGCCCCTGCTGGGCCTTAAGAGTGCCCACAACGAGAGCATCCATGCGCGCTGGGATCGCGTGATGCGCAAGCTCGGTCGCACGCCTCAAACGCCCTCTGCGCCCACAAAGCCCCACCCCACGAATGCTGTTACCGTTGATCCCAAGAAGCAGGCTCAGAAGGCTTCTGGGGCCGCTAAGCCGGCTCATAAAGCCTATGTGCGCCAGACAGGCGACGGTATTCGCGTATCTCCGTCGGCACTCAATAAGAAGAAGCACCCTAAGTCGCAGTAGGGCAGTCGTGCGTTCTTCATGATGCGGGGCATATTTGTGCTGTATGGGGGATAATCCTCTTACGTAGATTATCTCTCATCTGTTGATGAATGCTCGCATATCGAAGGGACACGCCCATGGCAACCAGCAAACCGCGTCTTGACCGCCGCATTGTTCGCAGCCGTAATGCCATCCTTTCGGCTTTCGAGCGCCTGCTCATGGAAAAGCCGCTGGCAGACATTACGGTGAGTGCCATTGCGCGCGAGGCCAATGTCGACCGCAAGACCTTTTACGTACACTTTGGTACGGTTGACGGTCTGCTCGATGCCATTGCCGTCGATGTGGTGGAGATGATTGTCGACTCGGTCGAGAAAACGCTTGCTTCAATGGACGGCGACACCAACGAGCGCGCTCTTGGCGCGGCGGCGACCTTCTTTAAAACCGTTAACGAGGCACTGTGCAACAACTTGGTGCTCAATCGCCAGCTGATCGAGAACATTCCGCTCGATGATTTTATGGCTCGTCTTCGTTCGCCGCTCGAACACGAGATTGCCGAGCGCGATCTGCTGCCCCAAGGTCTCAAGGACGAGATGTTCGACTACTATCTGGCGTTTTTGCTGTCGGGTATTATCGGTATCTATCGCACGTGGGCATTGTCTGATGGCTCGGTTCCTATCGAGCGCGTCTCGGAGGTTGCCAATGACCTCACACTCAACGGCCTGTCGAGCCTGGAATCTCGCTTCGAATAGCATCGATAATTCAACAACTTAAAGAAGTTGCGGTGGAATAGGGATTGTTTTGGTTATTGGAAGGCCGATCTAGTCCCTATTTCACCGCAACTTAGTAAAACTGTTTTGACGGTAAGGCGGAGCAGCCTCGAAGATGTGCCTCGAGACTGCTCCGCTTCATTTCTGAGCGTTTGTCGTGTAGGGCAGCATTAATCGCCGTTTTTGAGTGTGCGGCCCTGTTTTTCGAACTTGTGCATGTCGCTATCGGCCATACCTTGTGACTTATCCTCGTGACGCTTGGCATATAGCGGATCGTCGGAGTCGTTCCAGATGCGGTCGGCGACAGGTGACCATGCCTCGGCGGCAGCCTGGGTCTTTTCGCGCAGCTGCTCGGGTGACTCCTTCTCGATAAGATCGGTGCTCATTGCGCCACTCTCGGCGACCATTTTGGGCAGCACGTCGGGATTCTCGAGCATGGGGCATGGTTTGAGGTAGTTGTCGTTGAACGGCATGTTCTCGTAGTACTTCATAAAGAGGGGAGAGCGCAGCGCGTCGAGTAAGCTCACATCGTGGATGTTGGCGTTTGAGTAGTGGATGAACACGCACGGCTCCACGTCTCCGGCGGCGTTGATGTGCAGGTAGCGGCGGCCGCCGGCGATACATCCGCCTACAAACTCGCCGTCGTTTTGGAAGTCGAGCGTAAACAGCGGCTTCTTCTCACGCATTTCGCGGATAAAGTGATACATGTGCTCGCGCTGCTCGGGCGTGGGCATGAGCTCGGGGGTTGCATTGCGGCCAACCGGCATAAAGTGGAAGTACCAGCAGAAGAGTGCTCCCTCGCCGATCATCCAGTCCATGTTCTCCTCGGTAGCAACCGTATCGGCATTGGCGCTGGTCCAACAGGTGGAGATACCAAACGGCAAGTCGCGCTCGCGCAGGAGTTTCATGGCGTGCTCGATCTTTGCGTAGGTACCCTCGCCGCGACGGGCGTCGGTTGTGTGCTCATTGCCCTCGGCGCTGATGGCAGGGACAAAATTACCTACGCGAATCATGTCGTCGCAGAAGGTCTCGTCGATCAGCGTGGAGTTGGTAAAGCAGAGAAACACGCAGTCCTGATGTTTTTCGCAAATTCTGATCAGGTCGTGCTTGCGGACGAGCGGCTCGCCGCCGGTATAGATGTAGATATGCGTACCGAGCTCTTTGCCCTGCGTAACGATAGAGTCGATGTCTTCGAACGAGAGATTCTGCTTGTAGCCGTACTCGGCGGCCCAGCAGCCCGTGCAATGCAGGTTGCAGGCGCTCGTGGGATCGAGCAGGATGGCCCACGGAACGTTGCACTGGTACTTTTCGCGGTTCTTTTCCTGCTCTGGCCAAGCAAGCAGGTTGGCGTCGACAATGAGGGTCTTAAGCAGTTTGGTTCGCATCTGGGGATTAAGGCTGAACACACGCATGATCAGGTCATACCAATTGCCGCGGCTCTTGATGACATTGGTGAATGCCTCTCGCTGTACAGGAAATACGCGATTGGGGACCAGCTTGTTCACGAGGTCCATGATTTTGTCGATGTTTTCTTGCGGGTTGTCGTCGAGATAATCGATGAGCTTGTTAAGCGCTGCACGCTCTGCTGACTGTGTAAGCGACATGGGTATATCCTTTCACGTGTGCTTAATGTGTGATAATACCCACTTGTAGATTAAACGAAGTTTAAAGATTTGTAATGTGTCTATTCAACGAATCAATTTAATTTGGGGTGAAGCGTTATACGCCGACACCTTCTAAGTTGCGGTGAAATAGTGTCAGATGGGGATGCGGACGATTTCTTGGACCGCGCCTAGGCGTATCCATTGGAGTGGGAAGGATAAACTGGACTTTCTTTTAAGGATCCTCAAGCGTATTGCCGCTCGTATTCCACTGGAGACATGTAGCCCAGGGTGGAATGCATGCGCACCCTATTGTAATAGAGCTCTATGTACTTGAAGATGTCCTGCTTGGCCTCGTCCCTCGTCCCATAGCTCCTCTCTTTCACCAATTCCCTTTTCAGCGTCTTGAAGAACGACTCGGCCACCGCGTTGTCCAGCGGCGTGCCGGGCCTTGATACCGACTGGACTATGCCATGCGAGTCCAGACACCGCCGGAAGGAACGGGAGGTGTACTGCGCGCCCTGATCGTCATGGAAGACGAGGCTGCCGTCATCTGGCGGACCCTCCCTGCCGACCGCCTGCTCCATCGCGTCGATCGCGACCTTCTCGGTGATGCGCTCGGACATTGACCAGCCCACGACCTTGCGGGAGAAGGCGTCTATCACGGCTGCGAGATAGAGCCACCCTTCTCTTGTGGGTATGTAGGTGATGTCGCCCACCCAAAGCCTGTTGCGCTCGCCCACGGTGAAAGCGCGCTCTACCAGGTTCAACCGAGGGTCTCCCGGCTCGACCTTCTTCTGGATGCGGTGTTTTCGGGTCGCGCCCTTTCCGGCAAGTCCGAGCTTCTGCATGATGCGGAGCACGCGCTTCTCGCTCACGACGATGCCGCTTTTTCGCAGTTCGCGGTTGATGCGCCGGTAGCCGTAACGGCCCTTGTGCCGCTCGAAGGCCTCGACGACGAAACCTTCGATCGCCTCCCGCTCTATCTGGGCGTCGGACTTCTTCCGGCCGAGATACTCGTAGAAACCGGATTTCGAGACTTTCATCAGCCCGCATGCCTTCTTGATGGGGCCGATCTCGCCCCTATGCTCTTTGAGGAACTCGAACCTCACGCATGGTCTTGACTCAAGAAGGCCCGGAAATTTTTTAGTATCTCGTTCTCGCGCTCGAGCTCCTCGACCTTCTTCTTGAGCTTCACGATCTCGTAGTCCTTGTTGATCTTCGGGGAGCCGTTTCCGGGGAACGCGCCGTCTCCCATCTCCTCGTATTCGCGGGCCCATCTTCTCAGCGTCGAATCCTTTATGCCGAGTTCCTCCGATAGGCCTTTGACCGTCATTTCCCCGGACAGGACCACCTTTGCCGCCGAGACCTTGAACTGCCTGTCGTATCGCTTTCTTCTTTGGGTCATCTTGAACACCTTTCGCTCTTAAATACGTGTCCAATTCATCATACCCACTCCACATTGGAATCCTCCGATGCGTCTTCGCACGCTCGCATGACCTCGATACCATGCGAGCGTGCGAACTCGACGAGCTCTGCGTTGCGGGCGTTTATGGTGCCGAAGGCGGCGGGGCACACGATAAGGCGCGCGCAGTGGACGAGGAGCTCTTTGGCGCGGGCTATGGTTTTATCCCCGATCGGCTCGAAGGCGCGCTCGGCCACGCATTCCGTCGCCAGGTCGCGCGCGAGCTCGCAGTCGATGTCCCCTTCGTGCAGAACGCCCGCGTAGAACGCCTTGCCCTGCCGGATGAGCTGGCGAAACACAGCCGACCCCGTACCTGCGCCGGCGATGACGAACGTGTGTGCATCGCCGTGTGGGCGCCCAATTTCCACGCTGCCGAAGCGCTCGTTGAAGGTGCCATGTTGAAGGCCGTAGAGCTCGCCAATCGTCTCGCGCGTGAATATGTCCTCGGGTGCGCCGGCGCGGAAGACCCGGCCGTCCTTCACGCAAATCACCTTGTCGGCGCTTTTCTGCGCGAGCTCGAGTTCGTGGATGGACATGATGACAGCCACATTCCGCGATTTCGCAAGGTGGCGAAGTATTCGCAGCAGGTCGATCTGGTAGCGGATATCGAGATACGACGTGGGCTCGTCGAGCACGAGCACACTCGGATCCTGCGCGATGGCGCGTGCGAGCATGACGCGCTGGCGTTGCCCGTCGCTTATCTGCATGAAGTCGCGCTCGGCGAGCTCTTCCACATGTGCGGTTTTCATGGCCTCATCGACCCGACTATGGTCGTCGGGCGAGAGTGTGCCCATTCGCCCGGTGTAGGGATGCCTTCCCGCCTCCACGATATCGCGGCAGGTGAGGAGCTCGGTCCGTGGGCGATCTGTCAGCATAACGGCAAGGTTCCTTGCGAACTCCGCCGTCTTCCATCGGGAAATCTCTCGCCCGTCGAGCTCGACCGCGCCGGCAAGCGGTGCCAGATGGCGCGTGATGGTTTTCAAGATGGTCGACTTGCCCGAGCCGTTCGGCCCGATGAGCGCCACGACGTCGCCCGCGCGAACCTCCAGATCGACGCCTTCGACTACGACCTTCTTGTCGTAGCCCGCCGACAGGTCGCTTATGCGGAAAAGCGGCGCTCCGTCAGCCTGCGTTTCGACCGGGGTTTCGAGGTTCGACTCCGCTCGAAGGAGGCGTTCCGCGCGCAGTTCCGCGCGAGTCGAAAGTGCCTTCTGGCGCTTTCGTGCGAGCTTAGGACTGCCTAAGCATGGAATGTCCCCTCCGAGCGTTTTGGGCTGCGGCACGAATTTCCCCATCTACCTCACCCGCTTCTTCAACATGAGCGCGATAACCACCGGCGCGCCGAAGATGGCGGTGACGGCGCTGATGGAAAGCTCGACGGGGGAGAACAGCGTGCGCGCGATCAAATCGCAGCCCGCGCAGAAGATGGCGCCTCCCAAGAAGCACGCAGGAATCACGCGGATGGGCTTCGACGACTTCAGCGCCGACTTGACGAGATGCGGAACCGCGATGCCTACGAACGACACCGGACCAGCGAACGCGGTCACGCAGGCGGAGAGCATGCTCGCTAGAAGGACGAGCACCACGCGGAAGCGTGCGACGTTCACGCCGACGCTTTTTGCGTAGGCTTCTCCCAGCTGGAAGGCGGAAAGGGGCTTCGATATCGCGAATACGCATGCGCTCACGGTGATCACCACGACCGCGATGACCACGACGTCGTCCCAACTCGAACCCGAGAAACTACCCAAAGACCAGTTGTGCAGGTTTACGATGGACTGATCGTCGGCGAAGGCGATGAGGAAGTTCGTCGCCGCCGAGCAGATGTATCCCACCATGACGCCCGCCACGATGAGCATGGCCATGGAACTTATGCGCCGTGCGATGAGGAGCACGAAGCCGATGGTGATAAGCGAGCCCAGAAACGCTGCGGCCACCATGGCCGGCGAGGACATGGCCTGGTTCGCGCCCAGAAGTACGATCATCGTAAGCGCGACGACGAACTTTGCGCCCGAGGAGACGCCCAAGATGAACGGGTCGGCGATGGGGTTGTTGAAAAACGTCTGCAGTAGGAACCCGGAAAGCGAAAGTGCCCCGCCGAGAAGCACGGCTGAAAGCACGCGCGGCAGGCGAATCTCCCAGATGACCTGGCTTTCCATGGAATTGGCCGCGCCGCCCGAAAGGATGCCGGGGATGTGGTCTGCGGGCACGAGCACGCTCCCGATGCACAGGTTGGCCCCGACGAGCACGATGAGGGCAACAGCGAGCAGCGCCGTCACGACGCGACACCGCGCGGCGCGCCCCGATTCGTCGTATGCCATGGAAAGTCGGCTTCTCATGGTGCTAGCCGAGCTTCCTCAGATAATGGAAGTCGCTCGCGTCATCGCCGGTGAACGCCCCGTGCAGCTCGTCGATAATGTCGGCGGTGGAAGTCATCTGCTGGTACATGTCGGCGCTTGTGACCCAGACGTTGCCGTTCTTCACGGCTTTGAACTGCGACAATAGCGCGTTTTTGCCTACGAAGTCGTTCAAGGTGGCAACCGATTCGTCGATGGTGCCGTTGTAGACGATAATGTCGGCATCCTTCGCCGTCGCGTAGAAGCGCTCCATTTCGAGCGTTACTGACGAACCTGACGTCGACGCCGTCTGCGCGTCATCGAGTGCGTAGCTGCCGCCTGCAAGCTCGATCATCTGCGCCACGTAGTCGCCCGCCCGCCGCGTGACGGCGGCCCCGTTCGAGTTAATGTAGAAATACGCCACGGTTTTTCCTGACGACGCGAGCCCTGACGTTTGCTCGACGCGGGCCTTCTGCTCGTTGAACAGGTGCGCGGCCTCGTCTTCCTTGTCGAACAGGACGCCGAAAAGCTTAATCCACTCGAGGCGCCCGAGTGCTTCGGGCTCGCTCGACGACTGTTCGGTGAGCACGACGAGCCCGAGCTTCTGCAGCTTTTCCTTCACATCGGGCGTGTGGTTGATCATGGTGTTCTCGATGGCGAGCGTGCAGCCCGAGGCCGATATTCGCTCGTAGTCGGGCGCGCTGTACTTGCCGCCGTAGGCGATCGCCCCACTTTCGAGCGCGCTTTTGAAGCCCGCGACCGAGCAATCGTTAGCCTTCGTGCCCGACATGAGGATATTGTCGTTCGCATCGAGCGCGTCGACCAGGCACATCGTCGCCGACGACACGAGGTACACCTTGTCGGCGGGGCGCCTTATGACCGCGATGTCGGAGCTCAACCCATCAGGTACCTTCGCATCTTGTGGCACCACGAGGAAGCGCTCCCCGTTCGAAACGCAGATAAGCCGCAGGCCGCCTTCGAACTCGTCGACAGTGAAGTGCTCGGCGTATTCAAGCTGAAGCGTCCCCGTCGGCTCCCAGCCGCAGCCCAAATCGGCGTTGTGGAAGTCGGCCGCGGCGCTTGAAGCCGTTCGCGCAGGGGAGCCGCCGCTTGCATCGTCGCCCGATTTCTCCTTCATGGTGGATGAGTCGAAGTAGAGCGTGTAGTCGATGGTGTGCGGCGTCGACATGGCGACGGTCTCGGCCGACACAGCGATGTCCTCGTCGAGCGTGACGGGTATCTCGAACGTGGAGTTGCCGCCGTCGTTTACGGGCACGTAGTCCACGCCGTCGACGGTCATCTTGTCGTAGTTCGAACTCGACCAGGTGATGGTCGCGGTGTAGGTGTCGCCATCCTTCACAATTGTGGTGGGCGAGGCGATGCTTGCACGCCCTGACCCACCGGAAAGCGAGACGCTCACAGTGTATTCCTGAGAGCCCGCCGTGCCACCGGTCGCGTTCGGGCTCGCGCTGCACCCCGCGAAGGGAAGCGCGAGCAGGGCGACGAGAACGCAGGCGATCGCGCGCGCCGCGATGCTGTGGCGCTTCCTGTTTTCCCCCTTGGGAAGAATCGACCGCATGGCGTTACTTCAGTGCGTCGGCGCGCAGATCGACGCCGGCGGATTCGAACACGAGCGTGCGGTCGTACCACTGCTCTTTTCTAATACTCCACGCGGCGCAGGCGGTGTCCTCGTCGAGCGCTTCAACGGGCACGTCGTAGGTGTACTTGCCTTCCGCGTTTTCCACATAGGGGATGAAGTCGGCCTCGCTCGCGGCGGCAGCCTCGTCACCCGTGCCCATGAAGAGCTTGCCGTAGCCCGTGCCGGAAAGTGTCATCACGCAGTGCATGGAGCCGTTTTCCACGATGAGCTGGGCGTCCACAATCCTGAACATGTTCGAGCTGGAATCTACGGTGATCGGATAGGTGCCGTCGGCCACCTTGTCGGCGGTGATGGGGGCAGCGCTTGCGCCCTCGGGCGCATCGGCCGCCTGTTCGGTCTTTTCCTGGGAATCGGCATCGCTTGCCTTTGCGCTGTCGATTGAATTTCCGCCGCAGCCGGCGAGCGAGAACGCGAAAAGCGCCGCCGACAGGGCGAAGGCGAGGGTTTTCTTCAACATGGAGGGGTTCCTTTCAATCGCTTCGACCGCCCGCGCCGTGCGGTGGGCGGGCGGGATGCGAATGCAACGGGCATGCGCCGTCAGTCGGGGAAGGCGCATGCCCGTTGCACGGGGACGCGACCGGCGCCCCCGTGCGCGGCGAGTTTACAGCTTGGCGATGGCGTCGTCCACGTGCGAGACGTAGATGTCGTCGACCGCGACGTTCTGTCCCAGACCTTGGAGCAGGCACGTCACTTCGAAGCCGGCGGCCGCGAACTTCGCAGCCCAGCTGTCGGGGTCGGTCTCGTCTGCCATGTCGTTGTTCGCGTGGTCGCCCGCGACCACCATGAACGGCGCGAGCACGGCCTTCTTGTAGCCTGCGGCGCTCGCGGCGGCGATAACATCCTCGCAGGTCGGTTCAGCCTCGACGGTGCCGACGAAGAACTGCGTTAAGCCCTCGATCTTAAACACTTCCTGCATCTTGGCATAGTCGGCGTTGGAATCGGCTTCGGTGCCGTGGCCCATGAGGCACAGCGCCGTCTTGCCGTCGTCGAAGGATGCCATGTTCTCCTTAATGGCTGCGGCCACCTTCTTGTAGTCGTCGTCGGAGGTGAGCAGCGGGTCGCCGAGCGAGATTTTGTCGAACTTGTCGGCGTACTTGTCGAGTTCGTCTTTCACGTCGGTGTATTCCAGGCCACCCATGAGATGCGTCGGCTGCACGACGATTTCCTTCACGCCGTCTTCCACGCAGCGGTCGAGCGCCTCGGTCATGTTGTCGATCGTGATGCCGTCGCGCTTCTTCAGCTTGTCGATGATGATCTGCGCGGTGAAGGCGCGGCGGATGTCGTAGTCCTGCCAGTACTTCTCGCGGATAGCGTCTTCGATGGCGCCGATGGTGATGTGGCGCGAGTCGTTGTAGCTCGTGCCGAAGCTCGTGACGAGGATGACCGGCTTCACGGCCTTCTCCTTTTCACTCGATTTCTCGGAACTCGCGGAGGTGTTGGAGCAGCCCGCGAGCGCGACTCCGGCGAGCGCGATGGCTCCGGTTGCTGCGGCGCCCATGAAGCCGCGGCGTGACATCTGGTCGGACATGGTTTTTCCTTTCCTCGGTTTGCCGGTCCCCCGGCGACAGTTGCTTGTCGGCACAAGCGAAAGAAAAGCGCACCCCTCGGGGTTCACAAGGAGCTAACGCCACGGCGATGCCGTGAGGAAAAGGCGAAGCAGTCTGGCTTGGGGCGCGAGGCGGTTCGCCCGCGCGTCCTATACAGTAATGTCCCTTGCCCAGGATTCCCACCTGGTTCCCTCCGCAAGCCAGCGCGGGCTGTGCGGGCGCCGCGCCGGTCATTTCCTTTTATCCGATTGTCATATGCTCGTTGCCGAATCTTTTACTATGATAGTGGGCACTTGTGAACGTGTCAAAGCCAGGGCGGGCGGCATTGCGCCTCCTGCCTGCGTATTTGCGCCGATTGCCGCCGCAGGCGCCGTGTTTTGCCCGCTGCGCGAATGGCGGCGTAAACGGTTGCGATGAGAAACGGGAAGGGAAGGCTCGGATGATTCATATCGTTGGCGCAGGCTCGGGCGCCGCCGACCTTATCACGCTGCGCGGGGCGCGCCTTCTGCGCGCAGCCGACGTGGTCGTTTGGGCGGGAAGCCTTGTGAACCCCGAGCTGCTCGCTGAGTGCAAGGAATCCTGCATCGTCTACGACAGCGCGCACATGACCTTGGAGGAAGTGCTCGACGTGATGTGCGCGGCAGATGCGCGGGGCGAGGAAGTGGTGCGCCTGCACACGGGCGACCCATGCCTGTACGGCGCCATCCAGGAGCAGATGGACGCGCTCGACGCGCGCGGCGTGGACTACGAGGTGGTGCCCGGCGTGTCGAGCTTTTGCGGTGCCGCGGCGGCGCTTCGCCAGGAATACACGCTGCCGGGAATCAGCCAGTCGGTCGTGATCACGCGGCTTTCCGGACGTACCCCCATGCCCGCGGGCGAGGGCATGCGCACCATGGCGGAAAGCGGCTCGACTATGGTCATCTTCCTGAGCTCGGGTATGCTCGCCGAGCTTTCCGCCGAGCTTTTGGCCGCGGGCCGCAGCTCCGACGAGCCGGCGGCGCTCGTGTACAAGGCGACCTGGCCTGAGGAGCGCGTGGTGCGATGCACAGTGGGCACGCTCGCCGATGCGGGCGCGCGAGAGGGCATCGACCGCACGGCGCTCGTGGTGGTGGGCCGCGTGCTCGGGGCTCGCGGCGGGCTTGCGCACAACGGCGCGCAAGCGGAGTCGTACGAGCGCAGCAAGCTTTACGACCCTTCGTTTGCCACGGGGTATCGGAAGGCGAGCAGCTAGCGTGGCCTTCGAGCACTACATATATACCGGGACGACCCGCCTGCGCTGCGGCTACACCACGGGGAGCTGCGCCGCGCTCGCGGCGAAGGCGGCCTGCGAGATGCTCTTGTCACGAAAGCTCGTCGGCCTCGTGTCGATCGTCACCCCCGGCGGGCTGCCCGTCGAGGCGAACGTGGTCGACGCATGCATCGGCGAGGGGTGTGCCCAGTGCGCCGTGCGAAAGGACGCAGGCGACGATGCCGATGTGACCGACGGCGTGCTCGTGTACGCGCGCGTGGAACATGCGGGGTCGGGCACGGGCGCTGCGGGCAGCAAAGGCGTGCCCACGCGCGAATCGGAAGTTTCCGTCGATGGCGGCGTGGGCGTGGGGCGCGTGACGTTGCCCGGGCTCGAGCAGCCGGTGGGGGCGGCCGCCATCAACGCGACGCCGCGCGCGATGATCACTTCGGCGGTGCGCGAGGTGTGCGCCGCGCACGGCTTTTCTGGAAATATTGCTGTGACGATTTCGGTACCCGAGGGCGTTTCCCTTGCCAAAAAGACCTTCAACCCGCACCTGGGGATAGAGGGCGGCATCTCCATCCTGGGCACGACGGGCATCGTCGAGCCGCGCAGCCTCGCTGCCTTGCGCGACAGTATCGAGCTCGAGATCCGGCAGCATGCGGCTATGGGGCGGCGCGGAGTCGTGCTCACGCCCGGCAACTACGGCGGGCAGTTCATCTCGGGGCATTTCCACCTAAACGGTGCGCCGGTGGTCTTCATCTCCAACTTTGTGGGCGATGCGATTGATTGCTGCGTTCGCGAGGGATTCACCAATGTCCTTCTTGTGGGACACATCGGCAAGCTGGTGAAGGTCGCTGGCGGCATCATGGACACCCATTCGCGTACCGCCGACTGCCGCGCGGAGATTCTGGCCGCCCACGCGGCCTTGGCCGGCGCGGGCGCGAAGACCGTGCGCGAGATCATGTCGTCGGTCACGACCACGGCGGCGCTCGAGGTAATCGAGGCCGCCGGCGTGGGGGACGCTGCGCGCGCCTCGCTCGCTGCGGCAATCGAGGACAGGTTGCGCCGCCGCGCGGCGGGCGCATGCGACATCGCCGCGGTCGTGTTCGACGCCGAGCGCCGCGAGCTTTTCCGCACGTCGGGCGCCGATGCAGTCATCGGGGAATTGGGGGCGACGTATGAGTAAAGGCGTGCTGTGCGGGGTGCGCCGCGCAATCGGCTGGCCGGGGACGAAGGTGGTCATGAAGGCGCGCCGCTCGCTTGAGGACACGAAGCGCATCCTTCGCGAGGAGGGCGCCTTCGACGGTGCCGAGCTCGTAGAGGACTGTGGGCTTCCGGGCGAGCGCGTGTACCGCTCGCTCGACGATGTGCCCGATCGGGGCAGCTACTTCTCGACGATGTGCCCGATCGGGGCAGCTACTTCTCGACGATGGTGGTGCGCTAGATGAGGGTTTCCTGCATAGCGTTCACTGAGAGGGGGTATGCGTTGGCGGAGCGCACCGCACGCGCGCTTTCCGATTGCGCGCAGACAGGTGAAGATGACCCTGGCTGGGACGTTTCTGTTTCGCGCGGGTTCGGTGAGGGGAAGGTCGACCTGCGCGCATGGACGGCGCTCGCGTGGGAAACGTCGGACGCGCTTCTGTTCGTGGGCGCGGCGGGCATCGCCGTGCGGGCGATCGCGCCGCATGTCGCCTCGAAGGCAACCGATCCCGCGGTTGTGGTGATTGACGAGGCGGGGCGCTTTGCCGTCCCGCTTTTGTCGGGGCATTTGGGCGGTGCGATCGAGCTTGCGCAAACTGTGGCACGCGCGGCAGGGGCCATCCCCGTCATCACCACGGCGACCGACGTCCGCGGCGTGTGGGCGGTGGATACGTGGGCGCGCTGTGCGGGGCTCGCCGTTTCGAATCCCGAGGCTATCAAGCGAGTGTCGGCGCGGCTGCTTTCGGGCGGGCGCGTGACGCTCTATTCCGACTTGCCGATTTCGGGACAGCCGCCTGAGGGGGTTGACATTGCGTCCGACCGCGCTCGGGCCGATATCGTCGTGTCGCCGTTCGCTGACGCGAATGCAGGTGCGCCCGTTCGCGCGGCGGAGACAACGGGCGAGGTCGTGCCCGCCGGTGAGACGGGGATGCCGGCGGGCATGCGGGCGCAGGCGCCTGCGCCCGAGCCGCTTCGCCTTGTCGTGCCCTGCATCGTTGCGGGCATAGGGTGCCGTCGCGGTGCGTGCGCCGAAGCGATCGGGGAGGCGTTTCTTCTCGCGTGCGGGCAGGCGGGCATCTCGCCTTCGGCCGTGCGCGAGGCGGCGACGATCGACGTGAAGGCGCACGAGGAGGGTCTGCTCGCCTTCTGTCGCGCGCGCAATATCCCGCTTGCGACGTATTCCGCAGAGGAGTTGTCGCAGGTCGAAGGCAGCGTGTCGCCATCTGATTTCGTGCGCGCGACTGTTGGGGTCGACAACGTGTGCGAGCGCGCGGCGCTCGCGGACGGGGGCAAACTTATCTTCCCGAAGCTCGCTCACGGCGGCGTGACCGTCGCGTTTTCCAAGGTAACTATCGAACTTTCGTTTAAGGAGCGGTGATGGGAAAGCTCTTCGTGGTGGGGATCGGCCCGGGCGGCCCCGACGGCATGACGATTGCGGCTCGGCGCGCGCTCGAGGCGGCCGACATCGTTGTGGGGTATACGAAATACGTGGAGCTCGCGCTCGCCGCCGTGCCCGACGCGGCGCATCTCGCGACGCCGATGATGCACGAGGTCGAACGGTGCCGCCTGGCGCTTTCGCGCGCGCAGAGCGGAGAAGCCGTGGCGCTCGTGTGCAGCGGTGACGCGGGCGTGTACGGCATGGCGAGCCCCGTGCTGGAGCTTGCGGAGGACTACCCCGATGTAGACGTGGAAGTTATCGCCGGGGCCACCGCGGCTCAGAGCGGGTCGGCGGTGCTCGGCGCCCCGCTTGCCCACGACTTCGCGGTCGTGTCGCTCTCCGACCTGCTCACGCCGTGGGAGGTCATCGAGCGCAGGCTCGCCGCCGTCGCGAGCGCCGACTTCTGCATCTGTTTGTACAACCCGCGCAGTAGAAAGCGCGCCGACAGGCTCTCGCGCGCGGCGAAGATTATGCTCGAATGGAAGGCCCCCGACACGCTCTGCGGCTGGGTACGCAACATCGGGCGCGAGGGGCAGCAGTCGGGCATGTGCAGGCTCTCTGAGCTGGGGGAGATCGACGCCGACATGTTCACCACCGTGTTCGTCGGCAACGCGGACACGAAGCTCGTAGGTGGCCGTATGGTCACGCCGCGCGGGTATCGGGAGATTCCATGCGAAAGGTAACGATCATCGGGGCGGGGCCCGGAAACCCCGACTTGCTCTCGCGCGCGGCGCTCGACGCGATCGACATCGCCGACGTGGTCATCGGCGCTCATCGCGCGCTTGCCGGCATCGACGTGCCGCCCGACGTGGTGAGATGCGAGCTCGTGAAGACGGCGGACATCGTCGCCGCGCTCACCGATGCGGCGTCGTGGCGGCGCGCCGTGGTCGTGATGACGGGCGATGTGGGGCTGTTCAGCGGCGCGCGCCGCCTGGTGGAGGCGCTCTCCGGCGACGCGCAGGTGGACGTGCGCGTCATTCCCGGCATAAGCTCAGCGTCGTATCTCGCTGCGCGTCTCGCGCGTCCATGGCAGGATTGGCGCTTCGCGAGCGCTCACGGCGTGGCGTGCGACATCGTGGCCGAGGCCGAGCGCGCGGGTGAGCTCTTCCTCGCCACGTCGGGCGGGGAAGACCCCTCGCGGCTTTCGTGCGAGCTTGTGCAAGCGGGCTTCGGGGACGCGCGCGTGACGGTGGCCGAGCGCCTGTCGTACCCCGACGAGCGCATCACCTGTGCGACCGCAAGTGAAATCGCAGGTCAGACGTTTAACGACTTGAACGTGATGCTTATCGAGTTCGCAGGCGGCGCCGGGTCGCCTGTGGGCTCTAGCGCATCCCGCGCCGCGAGTTCCCGCTGGCCGTACGCTTCCTCGGGCATTCCCGACGAGCTCTTCATCCGCGGCGACGTTCCCATGACCAAGCAGGAGGTGCGCGCAGTCGCGCTCGCGAAGCTGCGCCTTACCGCTACCGACACCGTGTGGGACGTCGGAGCCGGCACGGGGAGCGTGTCGATCGAGGCGGCGCTCGTCGCGCGAGCGGGGTCGGTATGGGCGGTCGAGCGCAACGCGGCCGGCGTGCGGCTCATCCGAGAGAACGCGGATGCATTCGGGTGCGGCAACGTGCATGCGGTCCCCGGTGTCGCCCCCGAAGCGCTCGCGAAACTGCCCGTTCCCGACGCTGTGTTCGTCGGCGGGAGCGCGGGCGAGCTTCCCTCCATCGTGGAGGCAGCGCTCGAGAAGAACTCGCAGGTTCGCCTGTGCGTGCCATGCGTCACTGTTGAGACGCTCACCGAGGCGTGCGCGCTCCTCTCGGGTTCGCGCTTTAAGGGGTTCGAGGCGTGCCAGGTGTCGGCCGCCCGCGCCGAGGCTGTAGGCTCGCACCATCTTATGAAGGCGCAAAACCCCGTGTTCCTCGTCAGCGCGCGTGGTGCAGGTGGGGAAGGCGGCGCCCGGTGAGCACGTCCATCCCGCGCTTCATGGTCGCTGCGCCCTCGAGTGGGAGCGGCAAGACGGTCGTAACGTGCGCGCTCCTGCGCGCGTTCGCGCGCCGCGGCCTTGCATGCGCGGCCTTCAAATGCGGCCCCGACTACATTGACCCGCTCTTTCATCGCCGCGTCGTGGGTGCGCGCTCGGGCAACTTAGACGGCTTCTTCACCGACGCCCCGACGCTGCGCGCCCTGCTCGCACGCGGCGCCGCGGGCGCGGATGTCGCGGTGCTCGAGGGGGTCATGGGCTTCTACGACGGCATGGCGCCCGGCGTGGCCGACGCGAGCAGCTACCAGGTTGCGCGCGACACGGAAACGCCGGTCGTTTTAGTGGTGAACGGGCGCGGGGCGTCTTTATCGCTCGCCGCCGTAATCCGCGGCATCGCCGAGTTCCTGCCTTGTGCGAACGTGCGCGGCGTCGTGCTGAACAAGACGAGCGCCGCTGCCTGCGCCTACGCGGCGCCTGCGATCGAGAAGCACACGGGCGTCGCGGTTTTGGGTAATATTCCCGCCGACGAGGCGTTCTCGCTCGAAAGCCGGCATCTGGGGCTTGTGACCGCCGACGAAGTCAAGCAGCTCTCCGCGCGCATCGACAAGATGGCCGAGCTGGTGGAAAAGAGCGTCAACGTCGACCGCTTGCTTGAAATAGCGGCGACGGCACCCGATATCTGCGAGGAACCTTATCGGTTGGAGCCGATCGCGGGAGCGCGGCCCATCGTCGCCGTCGCGCGTGACGAGGCGTTCTCGTTTTACTACGAGGAGAACCTGCGCGCGCTCGAGGACCTGGGTTGCGAGCTGGCCTTTTTCAGCTCCCTGTGTGATAGCGAGTTGCCCCGGGGGACAAGCGCCCTCTATCTGGGGGGCGGCTACCCGGAGCTCCATGCGCGGCAGCTCTCCGAGAACGCGCCGATGCGCGAGGCGGTGCGGCGCGCGGTGGAATCTGGCATGCCGACGGTCGCCGAATGCGGTGGGTTTCTGTATCTGCAGCGCGAAATCGCCGATAGCGAGGGGCGGCGCTGGCCTGTTGCGGGCGCCCTTGAGGGCGTAAGCGAGAACGGGGGAAGGCTGTTCCATTTCGGGTACGTGGAGCTCACTTCTCAACGCGACGGGCTCTACGGGCCGCGCGGCACACGCATCCGCGCGCACGAGTTCCACTACTGGCAGTCCACCTGCCCGGGCGGCGACTTCTGGGCGCAGAAGCCCCGGCGCGACAAGGGCTGGCCGTGCATGACGACCACCCCGTCCCTGGTTGCGGGCTTCCCGCATGTGTACTATCCTGCGAACCCCGACGTTGCGCGCGCGTTCGCGTCTGCCGCAGCGTCGTTCGCAGAGAGGAGACGGCATGGCTGAAGCAACCGAAACCGCGCTTGCCTGCATCCGCGAGGAAGTCGAGCGCGCGTTCTCGTCGGCGCCGGGCGCCGTGCTCGAAGCCGCGCTCTCCCGGATTGCGCCCGCAGACGAGTGCGCCCGCGCCGCCGCGTACGCCGCGTGGGACTCCATCGCGCACCCCTTGGGGGGATTGGGCGACTTTGAAGACGCCGTCGCGTGTATCGCCGCAGCTCAGGGGAGCGCCGAGGTGGTCGAGTTTCCCCGTGCGCTCGCGGTATTCTTCTCCGACAACGGGGTCGTTGCCGAAGGCGTGTCGCAAAGCGGGCAAGACGTGACGCGAGTCGTCGCGCGCAACATGTGCGAGGGGGCCACGAGCGCCTGCCGCATGGCGGCGTTCGCGGGTGCCGAGGTCGTGCCCGTCGACGTGGGTATGGCCTGGGGCATAGAAGACGCGCGCATGGTGCGCGCGAACGTGCGGCGGGGGAGCGGCAACATCGCGTACGGCCCCGCTATGTCTCGCGATGGGGCCGTGCGCGCGATCGAGGTCGGAATCGCCGTCGCGTGCGGGCTTGCCCGCGCCGGCGTGCGCCTTCTCGCCGCGGGCGAGATGGGCATCGGCAACACGACCACCTCGGCGGCGGTGGCCGCAGTGCTCCTCCGGACGGACGCGCGGAGTCTCGTCGGGCGCGGCGCGGGGCTCTCGGACGCCTCGCTCGCGCGCAAGCGCGACGTGGTCGAGCGCGCTATCGACGCGAACTCGCCCGATCCCGCCGACCCGATCGACGTGCTCTCGAAGGTGGGCGGCTTCGACATCGCGGCGATGTGCGGTTTCTACCTGGGGGCCGCGGCCTCGAAGGCGCCGGCGCTCCTCGACGGGGTCATATCCTGCACGGCGGCCCTGTGCGCGGCGCGCCTGTGCCCCAACGCCTTGGGTTACCTCGTGGGCACCCACACATCAAGCGAACCCGCAAGCCAGGAGCTCCTTCGCGAGCTCGGCATAAAGGCACCCCTCGACGCAGGCATGCACTTGGGCGAGGGCGCGGGCGCCATGGCGTATCTGCCCCTTCTGGATTCGGCGCTGCGCGTGTACCGGGATGGGAAGACGTTCACGGCGACTGGCATGGCTGCTTACGAGCATTTCGAGGCCGGGAAATGACGGTAACGCTCGTCATCGGCGCCGCCGCGAGCGGCAAGAGCGCCTACGCCGAGTCCCTGTGCCTCGGGCACGACGGACCCCGCGTGTACCTGGCAACGATGGAGCCCTTCGGGGAAGAGGGCGCCCGCCGCATCGCGCGCCATCGGGCGCTGCGCGAGGGCAAGGGGTTTTCCACCCTCGAGCGCACGCGTGACGTGGGCGCCGCAGTGTCCGGGCTTCCGCGCGGCTGCACGCTTCTTTTGGAGGACGTGGGCAACCTGGTTGCGAACGAGCTTTTCGCGGAAGGCGGCTTGTCCCCACGTGACCCCGACGCTGCGGCGCGCGAGGTGCTCGGAGGCATCGAACGGCTCGCTCAGGCCGCTGCGTATACGGTGGTGGTCTCCGTCGACGTGTTCGCCGATGGGATGCGCTACGATGAGGGGACCGAGGCATGGAGGCGCGCGCTTGCGCGCGTGAACGCGGGCGTGGCGGCGCTGGCCGACCGCGCAGTCGAAGTGGTGTGCGGGATTCCCGTGTGGATGAAAGGCGAAGGGCCTACAAGGTGAAGATAGCAGAGGCAATCGGCGCGGCGTTCGGAACGTTCTCGCGCATCCCCGTCCCGAAATCGGCCTGGACCGATTTCGGATCAACCCATGCGCTTGCCGCGTTTCCCCTGGTGGGCCTTGCGGAAGGCTTCCTCATGACGGCGTGGGGGCACGTGGCGAACCTGCTCGGCGTGCCCGCGACCATCGTCGCGGCCGTGCTCGTGGCGCTGCCTGTGGCGGTGACGGGAGGCATCCACCTAGACGGGCTCTGCGACACCTCCGATGCGCTTGCAAGTTGGGCCCCGCGCGAGCGAAAGCTCGAGATCATGCACGACCCGCGGGCGGGCGCCTTCGGGGTCATCGGTGTTGTCGTGTACCTTATTCTGCAGTTTTCCCTGTTCACCGCGCTGCCGCTTACGGCGGGGGCGTTCCTCGCGCTTCTGTGCTCGCTCGTGTTCTCCCGCGCGCTTTCGGGGCTCGCCGTTGAATGCTGGCCTGCCGCGCGGGCGGACGGCATGGCCGCGGGGCTCTCGCCTTCGAAGAAGCGCGCGGCGATCGTCGTGCCGCTTTGCGCTTTTGCTGCGGCTTCGGCTGCAGGGATGGTCGCGTGCGCTCAGGCCGTCGGCGCCCTTATGGCGGTGGCGGGGCTTTTGGCGCTCGCGTGGTATCGCCATGTTGCCCTGTCCCGCTTCGGCGGGGTGACGGGGGATTTGGCCGGATGGTTTCTGCAATGGGCCGAGCTCGCGATGCTTGCCATGCTGGTGGCGGGGGGCATGCTCCTATGATGCTCGTGGTAGGTGGCGCGCATTCGGGGAAGAGGACCTTCGTGCGCGAAAAGCTCGGGTTCGCGGCGGACGATTTCGTCGACGCGGCGCAGCTAGCGGAGGGCGGCGTGCCCGCGGCTTTTGCCGGCCACGTCGCGTACCGTGCTGAGGAACTCGTACGCGCGCTCGACGCTGACCGGGCGCTCGAGCGGCTGATCGGCTTCGACGGAGTGATTCTGTCCTTGGTCGGCTCGGGGGTCGTCCCCATGCGTGCGGAAGACGCCCAATGGCGCGAGCGCGCGGGGCGCCTGGGATGCGCGCTCGCTGCGCGCGCCGACGTCGTCGTGCGCATGACGTGCGGGATTCCCCAGGCCATCAAAGGAAACCTTGCCGATGCGCCTCGAGGGACGCTGGGCGCGGGCGCGCCTTTGGAAGTCATCTTCGTGCGCCATGGTGCCACGGCGGGCACGGAAGACCATCGCTACAGCGGGGCGGGCACCGACGAGCCCCTGTCGAGCGCGGGCGAGCGCGCTTTGCGCGATCTCGCGTGCGATCGTGACGTGTTCCGTGTTATCACAAGCGGCATGGCCCGCACCGACCAGACGGCGCGCATCCTCTTCCCGAACGCTGAGCTTATGGCGTGCCCCGGTCTGCGCGAGATGGATTTTGGCGACTTCGAGGGGCGAAGCGCCGCCGAGCTTAAAGAGGATGCGCGCTACCGCGCCTGGGTAGACTCCTGGTGCGAGACGCGCTGCCCGCATGGCGAGGGCAAGAGCGTTTTCACCGGCCGCGTCGTCGCGGCGTTTCGGGAGGCGTGCGAATCGGAGCGCGCCCAGGGGAGCGGGCGCGCCGTTTTCGTCGTTCACGCGGGTACCGTGAAAGCGCTGCTCTCCGAGCTAGCTGTCCCGAAAATGGAATACTTCGACGTGCATACCGAGCCGGGCGGCGCATGGGCCGCCACCTGGGATGGGCGCTGCCTTCGCGACGTTCGCCCCGCTTCGGGGGGCGATGCCCGGTGATGACGATTCTTGCCGTCGCCGCCGGGTTCGCGGCCGACCTTGCCTTCGGCGACCCGCGTTGGCTTCCCCATCCCGTCGTCGCCATGGGGCGCGCGATCACGTGGGCCGAAGGCCGCCTGCGGCGCGCATTCCCGCAAACGTCCGTGGGCACGCGCGCCGCAGGGCTTGTGCTCGCCGTGGCGCTTCCGCTTGCGTGTGGGCTTTTGACCTGGGGAATCCTGCATCTTTGCGGCATGGTTCACTCCGGCTTGCGCTTCGTGGCCGAGGCATGGGCGAGCTATCAGATTCTCGCGGCATGCGAGCTGCGCCGCCAGAGCCTGGCCGTGGCCCGCGCGTTCTCGAAGGGCGGCCTTGTCGCGGCGCGCGAAGCCGTCGGGCTCATCGTGGGACGCGACACGTCTGTTCTCGACGAGCGGGGCGTCGCGCGCGCCGCCGTGGAAACGGTGGCGGAGAACGCGAGCGACGGCGTCATCGCGCCGCTTTTCTACCTTATGATCGGGGGTGCGCCCTTGGGCATGGCGTACAAGGCGGTGAATACGCTCGACAGCATGGTGGGCTACAAAAACGAGCGCTACATCGACTTCGGCTGCGCCTCGGCGCGCCTCGACGATGCGGTGAACTGGATTCCCTCGCGCTTATCGGCCCTGCTCATGATCGCCGTGTGCCCGATCGTCGGGCTCGACGCGTGCGGGGCGGCGCGCATCTGGCGCCGCGACAGGCGTCGCCATGCGAGCCCCAACTCGGCGCAGACCGAGTCAGCGTGCGCGGGCGCGCTCGGGCTGCGCCTGGCAGGACCCGCGGTGTATTTCGGCAAGCTCGTTGAGAAACCGACGATAGGCGACGCGTCCCGCGAAATCGAGTGGGGCGACATCGCCCGGGCGACAAGGCTCATGCTCGCCGCGTCCGTATGCGCGCTCGTCGTCTTCGGCGCCGCGCGCGCGGCGGTCGTGCTCGCCGTGGGGGCGATGGTATGAGGGAAGACCACGCTGCGTCCCGGGCTGCCGGGGGAATCCTGCGCGCCCGTACGCATGGGGGCAGTGCGCAATCGCTTGGCATCGCTTGCGAAGGGGGCGCCTCCGAATTCATCGATTTCTCGGTGAACGTGAATCCGGCAGGCCCCTCGCCGCGCGCTGTCGCCGCAGCCTGCAAGGCGCTTTCTCGAATCGACGCCTACCCCGATAGGGAAAGCCTCGCCCTTGTTCGCGCCCTATCGCGCGCCCAGGGCATTCCCGAAGATACTATCGTCTGCGGCGCGGGCGCGTCCGACATCATCTGGCGGCTCGCTGCGGCGGTGCGCCCGAAACGCATCGTCGTGTGCGCGCCGACGTTCTCTGAGTATGCGGAGGCGGCATCGTACTACGGCGCATGCGTGCAGGAGTTCCCGCTCTCCGAAGCGGATGACTTCGACGTGCCCGCCTCCTTCGCCCGCGCGATCGAGGGGCCGGGAGACGTGGCGTACCTCTGCAATCCGAACAACCCGACGGGGCGCCTCGTCGACCCACGCGTGATCGATGCCGCGGCTTGCCGCTGCGAGCAGGCGGGCGCGCTGCTCGTCGTGGACGAGTGCTTCCTCGGATTTGCGCCCGACGCCCGCGAAAGGAGCGTGGCCGCACGCGCCGCGTGTTCGCGCCATGTGGCCGTGCTCTCCGCGTTCACCAAGCTCTACGGAATGGCGGGGTTGCGGTTGGGATATCTGATCAGCGGAAACGCCCAACTCATCGAGGGGATTCGCCGGGCGGGGCAGGCGTGGCCCGTCTCCTCGGTCGCCGAGGCCGCGGGCATCGCCGCCCTGGAAGACGTCGAATACGTCTCGCGCACGCGCGATGTATTGGCGGGCGAGCGAGCGTGGCTTTCCCACGAGCTCTCCTCGCTCGGGCTTTCCGTCGTGCCGTCGGATGCGAACTTCCTTTTAGTCCGCACGCCGGCGAAAGACATCCCCGAGCGCCTGTATAAACAGGGGGTTTTGGTCCGCACGTGCGACTCGTTTTCGGTACTGTCCCGTTTCTGGTGCCGCGTCGCGGTGCGCACACGCAAGGAGAACGCCCGGCTTGTGATGGCGTTCAGCTGCGCGCTTCGGGAGGAAGGCGCATCGGGCGAAGGCGAACCCGACGAACGGGGCGGCGCTTCTTGCAGCGGCGCTATGACGGGCGCGGATGGCCGAGGCTCGGCGAAGGAGGTCGATACCCGTGGGTAGGGCGAAGCCCATCATGATCCAGGGCACCATGTCGAACGCGGGGAAGAGCCTGCTTGCGGCGGGGCTGTGCCGCGTGCTTTCGCAGGACGGCCTGCGCGTGACTCCCTTCAAGAGCCAGAACATGGCGCTCAACAGCGGTGTCACGGCCGACGGGCTCGAGATGGGGCGCGCCCAGATCATGCAGGCCGAGGCGTGCGGCGTCGCGCCCGACGTGCGCATGAACCCCATCCTGCTCAAGCCCGAAAGCGACCACCGAAGCCAGCTCATCGTGGCCGGCAAGGCGCAGGGAGCCTTCGCTGCGAGGGACTACTTCGCGCGAAAGAAGGCGCTCATGCCGCAGATTTTGGAGGCGTTCGATTCGCTCGCGGAGGAAAACGACGTCATCGTCATCGAGGGCGCCGGCAGCCCCGTCGAAATCAACCTTGCCGAAAACGACATCGTCAACATGGGGCTCGCGCGCGCCGTGTCCTCCCCCGTGCTGCTCGTGGGCGACATCGACCCAGGCGGGGTGTTTGCCCAGCTCTACGGCACGGTCGTGCTCCTTGCGCCCGAGGATCGCGCGCTTTTGCGGGGGCTTGTGGTGAACAAGTTCCGCGGCGATGTGGAAATCCTGCGCCCGGGTTTGGCCCCGCTCGAGAAGATGTGCGGGGTTCCCGTCGTGGGGGTCGTGCCGTATCTTACGCTCGACCTGGACGACGAGGACTCTCTCGCGCCGCGCCTATCTGCCCGCGAGGCGCGCGACGTCATCGACGTCGCCGTCGTGCACCTTCCGCATCTGTCGAACTTCACCGACTTCGACCCGCTTTCGCGCGTGCCCGGCGTGGGCGTGCGCTACGTTTCCTCGACGACCGATCTGGGCCGACCCGACATGGTGGTGCTCCCCGGCTCGAAGACCACGCTCGACGACGCGCGCTGGCTTGCGGCTAGCGGCATCGGAGCCTGTGTACGCGCGCTTTCGGGCGCGGGCACGCCGGTGCTCGGCATATGCGGAGGCTACCAGCTTTTGGGAGACGAGCTTTTCGACCCGCACGGCAGGGAAGGCGCTGGCACCGCGCGCGGGCTCGGGCTCATCCCTGCAAGTACGGTATTCAAGGAGGAAAAGCGCCTCGCCCAGTCGGAGCTGCGCATCACGGGCGCCCAAGGCGCGTTCTCGGTGTGGAACGGCATGACGGCGCGCGGGTACGAGATTCACGACGGCGAAACGACCGTCTCCTGCGCCCCTGCGGGCACGATTGGCGGCAAACCAGAAGGCGCGGCCTGCGGAAACGTGTTCGGAACCTATCTCCACGGCCTGTTCGACGAACCGGGGGTGGCGCTCGCCCTCGCGCGCTCGCTCGCGCGCATGCGCGGCCTGCCCGAGAGCGTCGTGGGTGCTGCGGGCGCGGCGTCCGCGGCCGATCACCGTGCGCGCGAGTTCGACCGCCTGGCCGACGTCGTGCGCGGGGCGCTCAACATGGAGTATGTCTACCGCATTATCGAGGAGGGCGTATGATTCACGTGTATCATGGCGACGGCAAAGGCAAGACCACGGCAGCGATGGGCCTCGCCCTTCGCATGCTCGCCGCAGGCCGCCGCGTCGTCGTCGTACAGTTCCTGAAAGACGGCGAAAGCGGGGAGGCGCGCCTGCTCGCCGAGCATTTCGGCGTGCCCGTGTTCGCGGGGAAGGCGTCGGACAAGTTTACTTGGTCGATGACGTCGGAAGAACTTGCCGCGACGCGCGAGCTGCACGATGGGAACCTCGCTTCCGCGCTCGCCGAGCTCGAGGGCGCGCAGGAGGGGCTGCTCGTGCTCGACGAAGCGCTCGACGCGCTTTCGAAGGGGCTTGTCGACGAGGCGCTCGTGGACCGCGCGCTCGATATGTCCGCGCGCGGCGTCGAAGTAGCGCTCACCGGGCGCGCGCCTTCCCGCAAGATCGTGGAGAAGGCCGACTACATAACCGAGATGCGGTGCGAGAAACACCCCTACGAGCAGGGGATATGTGCAAGGGAAGGAGTGGAGTACTAGATGGATTCCAAGGAGATGGCGCCCGGCGACATCGAGCGGCGCAGCTTCGAGATCATCACCGAAGAGCTCGGCGGCCACACGTTCCCACCGCTCGAAGAGCCCGTCGTGAAGCGCGTCATCCACACCACTGCCGACTTCTCGTACGCCGATTCCCTCGTGTTCACCCATGACGCCGCGCACAGTGCGCTCGACGCACTGCGCGCAGGGGCCACGGTGCTCACCGACACAAACATGGCGCTCGCAGGCATAAGCAAGCCCGCGCTCGCGAAGCTCGGCTGCAAGGCCGTGTGCTACATGGCCGACCCTGATGTCGCCGCGGCTGCGCGTGCTGCGGGCACGACTCGTGCCGTTGCGAGCATGGACAAAGCTTGCGGCATCGAGGGTCCGCTCATCGTGGCCGTCGGCAACGCTCCCACAGCGCTTTTGCGCCTCGCCGAGCTCATGGACGCGGGGAAGATCGCGCCCGCGCTCGTCGTTGGGGTGCCGGTCGGGTTTGTAAACGTGGTCGAGGCGAAAGAGGAGCTACTCGCGCGAAGCGTGCCGGCCATCGTCGCGAGGGGTCGCAAGGGCGGCTCGACCGTGGCGGCCGCCATTATGAACGCGCTGCTCTACCAGATCACGCGCACAGGCGGCCCTAAGTGACGGCCCCCGCATCCGCGCCGGCGCTGCGCATCTTCGCCGGCACCACCGAGGGCCGCCTTCTGTGCGAATGGGCGAGCAGGGCGGGCATCCCCGCCCGTGCCTATGCGGCAACCGAGTACGGAGGCGAGCTTTTGGGCGAGCTTTCCGACATCGAGGTGCATGCGGGCAGGCTCGACGAGGCCGACATGGAGCGCGAGCTTTTCGGCGCGCGCATCGTCGTCGACGCCACGCACCCCTTCGCCACGCTCGCAAGCGGCAACATCCGGGCCGCTTCGCTCGCCGTGGGCGCACGATGCCTGCGCCTTGTGCGCCCGGCCGAGGCGCTGCCCAAAGGCGTCGTGTCAGTCGCGTCGATCGCCTGCGCGGCGCGCTTTCTCTCCGAGAACCCGGGTCGCGTGCTTCTCACGACAGGGAGCAAGGAGCTTGTTCCCTACACGCGCGTCGCCGATTTCGCTGAGCGCTTCTTCGTGCGTGTGCTCCCGCTGCCCAGTGCTATAACGAAGTGCATCGACGCGGGGTTTTCGCCGTCGCACGTCATCGGCATGCAGGGGCCCTTCACCCGCGAGCTCAACGAGGCGATGCTTCGGCAGGTGGGCGCCCAGTGGCTTGTGACCAAGGACTCGGGAACCGTAGGCGGCACGGCCGAGAAGCTCGCCGCCGCGCGCGACGCGGGAGCGCGCTGCATCGTAGTCGCCCGTCCCGCCGAGGGAGGCGGGGCCCTTTCACTTCGGGAAATGGAAGACGTGCTCTTACGGGAGTTCGCGCGCTAGGCGCTCGCCGCGCCTAGCGCGCCCTCCCGCCCGCGAGGAGGAGCGTGCCGAGCAAGCTCGACCCGTACAAGCCCGACATCCGTCAATAGCTCGAGGACGACGCTCGGAATTGGCGCAAGCAGCCCTTCAATAAGTTGCGGTGAAATAGTGTCTGTTTTTGCTGCTAGATAGTATATTCAGTCCCTAATTCACCGCAACTTGTTGGTGGTGGCTTACTGGTAGCGTAGGCACTCCACCGGGTCGAGCTTTGCCGCGCGGCGAGCGGGGTAGAAGCCAAAGATTACGCCGATGCCGACGGAGACGGCGAAGGCCAGCAGCACCGTGGCGATTGAAAAGCTCGGTGTGATTTGCCCGCTGGCACCGAGCTCGCCAAGAATCCCGGATCCGGAGGCAAACATCGCAAGAGCCCAGGCCAGCAGATAGCCTATCAGGACACCCAACAGTCCGCCGGTGACGCACAGCGCCGAAGACTCGGCCAAAAACTGCGCGGTGATATCGCGACGACTGGCGCCCAGAGCACGGCGGATGCCGATCTCGCGGATGCGCTCAGTCACGTTGGTGAGCATCATATTCATAATGCCGATACCGCCGACAAGCAACGAGATGCTGGCGACAGCGCCCATGATGAGCGAGAACGCGCCCATAAAGGAGTTGAGTGCATCGATGGCGCTTTTCATGGATGTCGCCGATACACTGTCGTACTCATCCTCCTCCTCGATGCCCTTCATCGCGCGCACCTTGGACTCGATGGTCTTACAAAGCTCATCCATGTCCGTGCCCTCGGCGGCAAGTGCCGTCACGCTGGGGAATGAAGGATTCTCGTCGCCAAACAGTCCGGAGATGGTTTCGCGTGGCATATACAGCGTGAGCGAGCCCATGGAGTCGCTGCCGCCATCAATCACGCCTACAATCTGCACCTCGCCGTTGGACACCTTGATGGTTTTCCCCAGCGCATCCTGTTCGTTGCCGTAAAGCTGATCGGCGCCGTTGCGGCTGATGAGCGCCACGCGCGAGCCTGATTGGGACTCGGCCTGGGAATAGGTGCGCCCCGCAACGAGCTTGCTGGCCCCCACGGCGTCGAGCATGTCGCTATCGACACCCTGTGCCATGACGGTATAGCTTTTATCGCCGGTCTTATACTCGGTATACGCGCTGTCGACAATGCCGATCTGCTCTATCTGCGGCACCAGTTTTTGAAGCTTCTCGATGTCCGACTCGGTGAGTTCTTGCGACGAATAGATTTGCACCATGCGTGCCGCATTGAGGCCCAGACTGTTGACCAGGCTGTTTTGGATACCGCCGATGAGCGAAGTCATGGCGATAACCGAGGCGATGCCGATGACGATGCCCAGGATGGTAAGCAGGCTGCGGCCCTTGTTGGCCTCGAGCGAGTGAAGGGCTTCCTGGATGAGATCGCGGGCGCTCATGCCATCTCTCCTTTCGGCGGGTTGGCGGAGGCGGAAATCATGGGCAGGCTATCTACGGCGCTGCGCAGGGTCCGCGATGCATGTGGAATATACGCGCCGTCGTGAATGCGGCCGTCGCGGATGGTCACGGCACGGTCGGCCTCGGCGGCGATGCCGGGGTCGTGTGTGATAAGCACGATGGTTTTGCCGCGCTCCTGAAGTCTATGGAAGGTCTCCATCACAAGCGCTCCAGTGGCGGAGTCTAGGTTTCCCGTCGGCTCATCGGCCAGGATGATGGGCGGGTCATTGACGAGGGCGCGTGCGATGGCGACACGCTGCATCTGGCCGCCCGAGAGCTCGGATATGCGGTGGTCCCAGTGGTCGACGGGCAGCGTGACAGCCTGCAGCGCGTGCACGGCGCGCATTTCGCGCTGGCTACGGGGCACATTGGTGTAGGCCAGCGGCAGCATGACGTTTTCGATAACCGACAGGCGCGGCAGCAGGTTGAAGCTCTGAAAGACAAAGCCAATGCTCAGGGCGCGAACTTCGGTGAGCTCGTCATCGTCAAGCTCGGCCACGTTGAGCCCTTGCAGGTAGTAGTCGCCCGCCGTCGGCTTATCCAGGCAGCCTAGGATGTTCATGAGCGTTGATTTGCCCGAGCCCGAAGGGCCGGTAATGGCGACGAACTCGCCGGGATCTACCGCCAGGCTCACGTTATGCAGGATGTGGGCGCAACCTGCCTCGCTCTCAAAGATGCGGTGCACGTTGCGGATGTCGATAACGGGACGCATTACATGCCCTCGTCGGCAGACATACTGCCCGAATCCGCGCCGTAGCCGTCGTCAGCCGTTGCGTCCGTTCCGGTGTCCATGACGAGGGTGGCGCCATCGCGCAGCTTGGTAACCGGCACGTTGGGGTTGATCTCGTTGCCCTGGTCGTCGCGCTTGACCTGTGTCTTGCCGACTACGGCTTCGTTGTCGTTTTGCGTCACGACGGTCACCTTCACGCGACGGGTTTGCTTGCCCTCGTCATCAGTCGCCACGTTGACGTAATAGTGTTCGCCGTCTTCGGTCATGAGCGCCATCGTCGGCACCATCACCACGTCGTCGAGCTGCTCGGTCACCACCGATACCTCGGCCGTCATGCCTGGCTTCAGGCGCGCGTCGGGCGCCTCAATGAGAATGTCGACGTTAAAGGTTACGCTGCCGCCGCCACTGTTGGCGGCGTCGGAGTTTGCCACCGACGCGATAGCCGTGACGGTGCCCTGGCTCACGATATCGGGAAACGCGGGATACGTGACGTTGGCGCTCTGCCCAACGGCGATCTTGGCGATGTCCTTTTCGCCCACCTGCACGGTCACCTTCATCTTGGACAGGTCGGAGATCTGCATGCACTGCTTGCCGCCGCTCGTATCGCTTTCGCCCATGATCATGCCGCCTGTTACCGTGGCGCCCACCTTGGCGTTAAGCTCAACGATGCTACCCGAGCTCGGGGCCGTGACCGTGCGACTGGCGGCCTTGGCGTTCGCCTGGTCGAGGTTTGCTTGGGCCGATGCGAGGCTGCGCTGCGCGGCCGATACGGCGTTCGTGTCCGCTGATGCGGCGGAGATGCCAGCTGCTGCGGAAGCTCCATCAACGTCCGTCGTTGGGGTGGCCTGCGCGGCGGCTGCGGCTTTCTGTGCGTTGGCGAGGTCTTCTTGAGCGGCTGCAACTGCACGCTGCGCCTCGGCAACGTTGCGATCGAGCTCGTCGTTTTTAATGGTCATAAGCACGTCGCCCTCGTTGACGGATTGGCCCGCCTGCACGTTGATCGAATCGACCGTGCCGTCGACAGAAGGGGAGACCACTGAGGACGAAATGGGTTTGAGCTGGCCTTTCGCCTCGACCGTTGTGGTAAACGTGCCCTCGGTCACCATGTCGGTCACAGGCCCGCTAGCGCTCTGAGGCTGCGCATTGATAACCAGGGTTGCGACAATGGCAATGAGCGCGATGGCACCTACGACGCCGGCGGCAATACCGCGTCGAATCAGCTTTTTGCGTCGACGTTCGGCACGTTTTGCCTTGAGCTTGGCATATGCCTCTTCATCGGAAATCTCGGTCGCATCGTTCCCGCGTCTGCTCTGCTTATCGGCATGTACGTTTGTAATCAGAGGAATCGTTTCGGTGGCACCTTCGGGCGTGTGCTCGGTATCATCTGGGCCCGGGGTGATCGTGGGGACATTCGGCATAGCGTCTCCTTTATAGAAAGTTCCTCAATAAGTATATGCGCCCGTCGCGTGAGGCGGGCGCATATGGCGGATTCTTTCGGAACTGTTAGATTGGAGCGTCAGTTTCCCGTTGTGTGAAGGCGTGTTTTCCTACGAGTGGACAACCACGCACAGGCCGACTTTGATGCAGTCGTGAAGTGCCTTGGCGTCTGCCAGGCGCAGGTTGATGCAACCGTGGCTGCCGCACCACTTGTACGACTCGGCATTATCGAAGCTCTTGTCGTTTTGCCATGTAGCGTCGTGGAAGCCGATCATATTGCCCTCGAACGGCATCCAGTAGCTCACCGGGCTCTCGTATTTGGGCTTACCGGTCTCGGGGTCTTTGGCTCCGATCAGGGTGCTGCCGCCGTCGTTGCTGTTGATTTGCCACACGCCCTCGGGGGTGGCGTCTTCGCCCGGTTTGCCGGAAATAAAGTTGGCCTCCCAAACGATATTACCGTTCTCGTCATAGTAGCGCGCGTGCTGCTCGGACAGATCGACATCGATGTATGCCTTCCAGTCGGGCTCTCCCTTTGCGGTAAAGGTGTCGGCCTTCTGGGAGTACTTGATCTCGATTTCGCCGGTCTGTTTGTTGTTAATGGCGTCCTCGACCTGCTTGGCGAGCGAGCTGCTGTCGATGGACCAACCAAAGTCGCCGCCTTCGACGGCGCACTGCTTGCCATCGGCGCGCGTCCACCAACGAGTGGAGCCCACGGTATTAAAGCCGTTGGCGAGCTCGGCTACCCAGCTACTGATCTGCGACGTATCGAGCGTGGGGTTGGCCGGATCGGCAAAGCTGATCCACTGCAACACGGAGCTGCCGTCGACCTTTCCGGCATCCTCGCCGTTGAGCTTGAGGGTCACGTTGACGCCCAGGAAGTTGTTGGCGGCATCGCATGCGGCCTGAATCTGATCATCGGTCAGCGTTCCATTGAGCGGTTCATAGGCATCGTTGCCGAGCTTGGAAAGATCTACGGTCTCGGCCAGCGAGGCAAGCTCGAGCTCGGCATACTTAATGACATGCTCGCGGTTGATTTTTTCGTTGGAGCGCGCCTTCTCGACGGTAAACTTGCCGGCCTGCTCGTCATAGGAGCTATTGGCCTCGAACGTGCCCGAACGGCCCTCGTTAAACTCGTCGATAGCGGCGCCCAGGTCCTCCTCAAACTTCTTTTGGTCAAAGGTATCGGAGAGCATGGACAGGTCGACGTCTTGATTAAGATCGACTTTGTTGGAGGTAGCAGTTGTTTTGGTCTTGCCGCTTAAGGATTCCACAAGGCGAACCGGCCAAATAAAGGCTTCGTTGTGGTTGATGATTTCTTTTGCGGCAGCTTCGCCGTCGACAATGGGCTCATCGGACTCGGGCTGATAGGTCCAGCTAAAGTCATCGCCTGTCACGGTGAGCTTATAGTGCTTCCATGCCGAGTTGACCTTGGTGGCAGCAGACGAAGCGTTGGAGAACGAGACGTCGACGCCGGCGATGGTGGTGTTGGGGTAGGCTACCTGCGAAAACGCTACGATGCCTACGATATAGACAATTACGATTAGACCCAGGACGACAAAGAACGTCGTCTTTTTGCCCGACTTATTGTTGCCGGTGGGTTTGCGCGCGGGGCCGCGATCGCCTCGAGCGTGCGTGGGGGGCTGCTTGGGCGCATTTCCGTTTGCCTGGCGCTGCTGACGTTGATGACGCTGCTGTCGCTGTTGGTTCGGGCGTTGGGAAGCGTTTGCTGCACTACGCTGCTGACCGTGGCTCGGCGCGATAGGACGCGGCGACTGAACGCCGCCGGTGTGCCTGCTCGGCTGCTGCGGATCGGGAATCAGTTGAGTTCGATCGTTTTGCGACATCGTATGCATATCCTTCGATTTTCGCCTTGCGGTTCATCGTGTTTTTACTGGGCTTGCATTATAGCGATTGCCCTGCTGTTTGTGGTACGGAAACGGTGGCATTCAAAAGAGGTGGGACATTTGTCCCACCTTTGAGTCGTTCTTTGCCGCTATCCGCACACACCGCATTTTGCACAGGCCGAAAGTGCGGCCGGAGCCTGCGCGATGCCACCCTTTGCCGTCTCGCGCAGCGTGGCCGGCAACGCGTGGCCCACCGAAAGCATGACATGTGCCATCTGGTCAAACGGCACCAAGCTCTTAATGCCTGCGAGGGCGAGTTGTGCCGAGCTAAAGGCCGCTGCCACGCCAATGGCGTTGCGGTTTTGGCAGGGCACCTCCACGAGGCCACCGACGGGGTCACAAACGAGGCCCAGCAGGTTACTCAGCGCGATGGAGCTGGCGTCGAGCGCCTGCTCGGGCGTGCCGCCGAGCATCTGCACCAGCGCGGCGGCTGCCATGGCGGCGGCGCTTCCCACCTCGGCCTGGCATCCGCCCTCGGCGCCGGCGACGCAGGCGCTCGTGGTGAGGTTGAGGCCGATGGCGGCTGCGCAGTAGAGCGCGTCCATGACCTGCTCGTCGTCGAGCTGCAGGCGATCGGCGAGCGCCAGCACGCAGCCGGGCACAACACCCGCGGAGCCGGCCGTGGGGGCGGCGACGATCACGCCCATTGTGGCGGAGCGCTCGAGCACGGCCATGGCGCGAGCCACGGCGTCGGTCTGGACAGCACCCATCAGGCTTGTGCTCAAATCGTTGCGGACGGTGGCATCGACGAGTTTGGCCTCGCCGCCGATAAGCCCACCGAGCGATCGCTGCGGATTAGCGATGGGGGCTGTGGTCTCCTCGCGCATGACGTCGAGCACGCGGCGCATGGCGGCGACGGCGTGCGCCTCACCGGTCAGGCGCGCCTCTCGCACGGCCATAACGGCGCCAATGCTGAGCCCCAGTTCCTCGCACGCATCGAGCAGCTGCTCGCCGTCGTCGAAGATCTCCTTTGCCGAGACGCCGGGGGAGAGCGACGAGGCAGAACCGGGGAGCTCGATAAAGGTCGCGTAATCGACATTGTCGAGCTTGCGGAGCATAGGGACGACGGTGTCGTCGGGCGCACCGTCGGTCTCAAAGACGGAGTAAGCCTGGCCGCCCACTTCGGTGCGGTAGGTGCGGCAGAAGGCGATGTTCACGTGTGCGTAGGCGAGCAGGTTGGTGAGCGCGGCGAGTACACCGGGGACGTCCTTGTGCGCCACGAAGAGTGTGGAGTACATGCCCGAGATGTCGACGCCGACGCCGTTAATGCGGCTGATGCGCATCTTGCCGCCGCCCAGGCTCTCGCCGCGGACCTGTGCCGTAGCGCCCGTGTCGTCGACCATGTCGATGTCGACGGTGTTGGGGTGGATGGAGGCGTCGTCGCCTTTGATGTCAAAGTGATATTCGAGGCCCTGCTCGCATGCGAGGTCGAAGGCCTGCTTGATGTTCTCGTCATCGGTGTCGAGGCCCAGGATGCCTGCGACGAGCGCACGATCGGTGCCGTGGCCGCGGTAGGTGTGGGCGAAGGAGTTCCACAGGCCAAAGGTGACTTTGGTGATGCGGCCTTCCAGCAGGCTGGCGGCAACTTGGGCGCAGCGCAGGGCGCCGGCGGTGTGCGACGAGCTGGGGCCGACCATGACGGGGCCCAAGATCTCGAATGCCGAGGTCGTAGCTAGTGTTTGCGGCTTGCCTGCCATGGCTGCTCCTTTGTTTTGTCCCATCGTCCCGAGGGCGGGGCATAAGGTCGCCTGCTCGGACAGTCCTGCTCGCACGGAGAGCACATTTAGTGCTCTCCGGCTCGTGCGGAACTCGCGATCGACCTTATGCCCCGCCCTCGGGACTAAGGATACATGGTAGAGGCGCGTGTGCCCCAAAATTCATTGGCTGGTGACCTATTCCATGTCCCGCGGTGGCTCATCTTCACCACCGGTTAAATAAAAAAGAAGTACCGGTTGGGACCGGTACTTCTTTTGAAAGTGCATATGTTGTTGTGACCTTAGCGGTTCTTAATTACAGGCCGCAGGCTGATTTGAGTTCTTCGACTCGGTCGGTTTTCTCCCAGGTGAAGTCGGCGTCTTCTCGGCCAAAGTGACCGTAGGCTGCCGTCTTTTCGTAGATGGGGCGACGCAGGTCTAGGTCGCGGATGATTGCGCCTGGGCGCAGGTCGAAGGTCTTCTCTACGGCCTCGACGATCTTGTCCTCGGCAACCTTGGCAGTACCGAAGGTGTCGACCATGATTGAGAGGGGCTTGGAAACGCCGATGGCGTAGGCAAGCTCGACTTCGCAGCGGTCGGCCAGACCGGCGGCGACCACGTTCTTGGCTACCCAGCGCGCGGCATACGCGGCGGAGCGGTCAACCTTGGTGCAGTCCTTGCCGCTAAAGGCACCGCCGCCGTGACGGCCGTAGCCACCGTAGGTGTCGACGATGATCTTGCGGCCGGTCAGACCCGTGTCGCCCATGGGGCCGCCCACGACAAAGCGACCGGTGGGGTTCACGTAGATGTCCGCGTTGTCCCACGGCATGTTCTCGGCGGCCATGACAGGGGTGATGACGTGCTCGATGAGGTCGGCCTTGATCTTGCCCATGTCCTCGATCTCGGCAGCATGCTGCGTGGAGATGACGATGGTCGTGACCTCGACGGGCTTGCCGTCTTCGTAGCGCACGGTGACCTGGGTCTTGCCGTCGGGACGCAGATAGGGCAGGGTACCGTCGTGACGCACGGCGGCCAGGCGCTCAGCCAGACGGCTTGCCAGGTAGTGCGGCATGGGCATGAGGGTCTTGGTCTCGTTGGAGGCATAACCGAACATCATGCCCTGGTCGCCGGCGCCGATCAGGTCGATCGGGTCGGTGGTAGCGCCGGTCTGGGTCTCGAAGGACTCGTCGACGCCCTGGGCGATATCGGGCGACTGCTCGTGGATAAGGCTCATAACGCCGCAGGTGTCGCAGTCAAAACCGAACTTGGCACGGTCGTAGCCAATGCGGCGGATAACGCCGCGGGCAATCTCCTGTACGTCGACGTAGGCCTGGGTGCGGATCTCGCCGGCGACGATGACGGTGCCAGTGGTCACGAGGGTTTCGCAAGCGCAGCGGACGTTCTCCACGTTGGCAGGCACGCCGTTGGGGGCGATGTAGCCCTGCTCCTGGAGCTCTATTTCTTTGGCGAGGATTGCGTCGAGGACGGCGTCGCTGATCTGGTCAGCGATCTTATCTGGGTGACCTTCGGTCACCGACTCCGACGTAAATACAAAGGACCCGTGTTGGGGCGGGATGGAACGAAGTTCTTCTGACATGATTGTCCTTTCAAAAACGTGTCCCGGCGACCGTTACCATTCCGCCGGGCTCTCTATGCAAGGGCACATCATAGCGCGTAAATCAAACATTCACACCCTTTCCGCACCTACTCATTGGGGACAGACTTAAATGATCAGCCTTACCTAAGTGCCGACAGGTTGCCCAAAGAATGGTCATTTAAGTCTGTCCCCAATGAGTAGGTCGGTGCCCTTTGTGCGGAGGTGGGCATTGTTGCTTTATACTGGTGCGGTTAGACATCCATCCTGCAATCGAGGAGATATCCATGGCATCAGACGTTCGCGTCCGCTTTGCACCCTCACCGACGGGCAAGCTGCACATCGGCGGCGCCCGCACCGCTATCTATAACTGGGCTTTCGCCCGTGCAAACGGCGGCACGTTCATCCTGCGCATCGACGACACCGACCCCACCCGCTCCACCGACGAGAACACGCAGATCATCCTGCGCGCCATGCGTTGGCTAGGTCTGGACTGGGACGAGGGTCCCGAGGTGGGCGGCGATTTTGGCCCCTACGCCCAGACCGAGCGCCTGGACCTGTACAAGCAGGCCGCCCAGAAGCTTTGGGACGAGGGCAAGGCCTATCCCTGCTTCTGCACCAAGGAGCAGCTCGACGCCGACCGCAAGGCCGCGCAGGAGCGCAAGGACCCCTTCCAGGGTTATCAGCGCCGTTGCCGCGATCTTGATCCCGAGGAGGCCCGCCGCCGCATCGAGGCCGGCGAGTCCTACGTCCTGCGCATCAAGGTGCCCGAGGACCGCGGCGACGTCGTTATCCACGACGCCGTCCACGGCGAGGTGACCTTCGACGCCAAGGAGCTCGATGACTTTGTCATCTTCCGCTCCGATGGTACGCCCACGTACAACTTCGCGACCGTCGTCGACGACGCCATGATGAAGATCACCCATGTCATCCGCGGCGACGACCACCTGTCCAACACCCCGCGTCAGGTCATGGTCTACGAGGCCCTCGGCGCGCCCGTGCCCACGTTCGCCCACATCTCCATGATCCTGGGCGCCGACGGCAAGAAGCTTTCCAAGCGCCACGGCGCCACCTCGGTGGAGGAGTACCGCGACGCCGGCTACCTGCCCGATGCGTTCGTCAACTATCTGGCGCTGCTCGGCTGGTCGCTCGACGGCGAGACCACGATCATCCCGCGCGATGTCCTGGCCAGCAAGTTCTCGCTCGATCGCATTTCCAAGAACCCGGCGACCTTCGACCCCAAGAAGCTCGACTGGGTCAATGCCGAGTACATCAACGGCATGTCTGACGCCCAATTTGCCGATGAGATCATGGTCCCCGAGCTGCACGAGGCGGGTCTCATCGAGGGTAACGTCGAGTACGGCGAGGATTGGATCGACGCGCTCGCTGCCATCGTCAAGCCGCGCACCAAGATGCCGGCCGACGCCGTGACCGTCGCCGCTCCCATCTTCGCTACGGCCGAGACGCTCGAGTATGACGAGAAGTCCGTCAACAAGGGCCTGGCCAAGGAGGGCATGGGTGCCATTCTGGATGCCGCCAAGGCCGCGCTCGAGGGCGTGGACGAGTGGACGGCCGACAACATCGACGCCGCGCTTGAGCCGCTGCCCGAGCAGATGGACCTCAAGAAGCGCGTGGTGTTCCAGGCTGTGCGCGTCGCCGTCTGCGGCAACATGGTGAGCCCTCCGCTGGGCGAGACCATGGCGCTCGTCGGCCGCGACGACTGCCTGGCGCGCATCGACCGCGCCCGCACGATGGCGCTGTAGCAGCCGCTTAAACGCACGTATCCGAGCCCCGTTCACCCGAGCGGGGCTCTTGTTTCTGAAGACGAATGGGATGGGAGGTGCTGGGGCCATGGCCGAGCAACTGTCGCTGTTTGGTTCGCCGGAACCGGAGGAGGCTCCGGCCACGCCCGAGCCTGCTGTTGCCCCGGCCAAGTCCGAGCCTGTACCTGAGCCCGTCGCCGCCTACGCGAGCGTAGTCCTGGACATTCCGACGCGTGCGCTGTCCGAGCCATTCGCCTACGGCATCCCGGAAACTCTTGCCTACGAGGCGCAGATCGGATCCACGGTCCTGGTCCATTTTGGCAACCGTGCCGCCGCGGGCTATATCGTCGACATTGCGCTTGAGCTGGGCGAGCTGCAAGGAAACAACGCCCTCGACCCCTCGCGCATCAAGCCCATCGAGGTAATCCTCAGCAAACCGCTCTTTAGTGCCGAGGCTGCCCGCATCGCGCGCTGGATGAGCCGCGAGTATGTTGCGACGCTTTCCGAGTGTCTGCGCCTGTTCTTGCCCCCGGGTGGAAGCCCGCGCGTGGTCAAAGGCGACGACGGCGTGTGGACGGTCGAGCGCCCGGCCGTCAAGCCTATCCAAAACCGTTGGGTGATGCTTACGCCCGAGGGCTTTGACTATACGCCGCCCAAGACCGCCGTTCGCCAGCGTCAGCTCATCGAGGCACTTCAATGCGGGCCGGTCACGACGCGCGACCTCAACCTGCTCTACAACAGCATGTCGGCGACCATCAAGGCGCTCGAAAAACGCGGCGTCGTGCTGGTGGAGGAGCGCCGCGCCTGGCGTGGCTGCAGCGAGCAGACCACGCTGTCCTCGGCAAGCGGCAAGGCCCCGGTCGCACTCACCAACGGTCAGCAGCAGGCACTCGCGCAGATTGAGCGCGCCCGTCTGGACGCTCATGGCGACGTGGTGCTGGTTGACGGCGTCACCGGCTCCGGCAAAACCGAGGTGTACCTCTCCGCCATCGAGCGCGTGCTTGCGGCCGGCCGCTCGGCGTGCGTGCTGGTGCCCGAGATCTCGCTGACGGCCCAAACCGTCGGTCGCTTCCGCTCGCGCTTCGGTGAGACGGTCGCCGTGTTCCATTCGCGCCTCTCGGCCGGCGAGCGCCTGGACCAGTGGGATATGGTCGCCAGCGGTGCCGCGCGCGTGGTCGTGGGCGCCCGCTCGGCGCTCTTTTGCCCGCTCAGCGACTTGGGCCTCATCATCATCGACGAGGAGCACGAGACCAGTTACAAGCAGGGTTCCAGCCCGCGCTACCATGCGCGCGAAGTGGCGGCCGAGATGGCGCGGCGCTACCGCTGCCCGCTCGTGTTGGGCTCCGCCACGCCCTCGGCCGAGGCCCTCGACCGCTGCCGCCGTGGCACGTATAACGGTGCCACCTGGACGCGCGTCGAGATGCCCGAGCGCCCGGGACACGCCGTGCTGCCGACTGTCCGCATTGCCGACCTGCGCCGCGAGTTCTCGCACGGCAGCCGCTCTATGTTCTCAAAACCGCTGATGGAAGGCCTGGAGCGTGTGGTCGAGCGCCGCGAGAAGGCCGTGCTGCTGCATAACCGCCGCGGCTTTGCGCCGTTCCTGATGTGCCGCGAGTGCGGCTGCGTCCCCACCTGCAACCACTGCTCCACCGCGCTTACGTATCACGAGCGCACGCACACGCTGCAGTGTCACACATGCGGTTCGTCTTGGCGCGTGCAGCCGTATCCCGCGCCCACGAGCCGTTGCCCCAAATGTGGCAGTCGCTACCTGGCAAAAATGGGCCTGGGTACGCAGCAGATCGAGGACGCACTGCACCAGATGTTGCCCGAGGACGTCGCCATTATTCGCATGGATGCCGATTCCACGCGCGGAAAGGACGCGCACAAAAAGCTGCTCGAGCAGTTCGATGCGGCGGATTGCGCAGTGTTGCTGGGCACCCAAATGATCGCAAAAGGTCTCGATTTTCCCGAGGTCACGCTCGTGGGCGTGGTCAATGCCGACTTCGCCCTCAAGCTGCCGGACTTTCGCGCAGGGGAGCGCGCCTACGACCTGCTGGAACAGGTGGCGGGCCGTGCCGGTCGCGGCGATCGTCCCGGTGAGGTCATCATCCAGACCTACCTGCCCGAGGATCCGGTCATTCGTGCCGTCGCTGAACATGACCGTTCGATCTTTACCGACCACGATCTTGATCAGCGACGCGACGCGCTGTACCCGCCGTTTGTTCGCCTGGTCAACATCTTGGTGTGGTCGGCGAACCGAGACGAAGCGCAGGACTACATCGGCCGCATCGCGAAGCTCCTCAAGCGCCGCTGGCATGCCGCCGCGCCCGACTTTTTGCGGGCGGGGAGTGCCGTGCCGCAGGTACTGGGCCCGGCTTCGTGTGTAATCGAGAGAGCCAAGGACCGTTACCGCTTCCATCTGCTTGTGAAGTCGCCCGTGGGGTACCATGTCTCTGATGATATCGACGCCTGCCTCAAAGAGGTGGGCTCTGTGCGCGGCGTGAGCGTGAGCGTTGACGTCGATGCCTATGATTTGATGCTGTCTCTTATACACATCTCCGAGCCCACGAGACTAGGCATGA
>UQHZ01000011.1 GCA_900541055.1 uncultured Collinsella sp. | reverse complement strand
AGAGTTCGTCGGCAGCGTCAGATGTGTATAAGAGACAGGGGTGGGGAAAGATGTTGAAAAATGGGGCGGTTCCCCATATTATTGATGACGTCGACAGGCGGGGTGGTTCCCCGCGTACGTGCCATCTGAGTAACCGAGGGGAGGGCGCACATGGGAATGACGGGTGCATACGAGCGCAATCTCGATGCAAAAGGTCGTCTGTCCCTGCCTGCACCCCTTCGCGAGGAGCTTGGAGAGCACGTTCGCGTGTTCAAAGCCCTGGATGTCGATGCTCTGTACGTGTTCTCTGCCGAGGCCTTCGATAAGTGGGTCGAAGGACTCTTCGCGGGTCGTGAGGGCCACGAGGGTTTTAACCCGCGTGACATTAATGACCAGAAGCTCATGAGGGCGATCAACAAGCGCACCACGTCGATGGACGTGGACAGCGCCGGTCGTATCGGTCTTTCCGAGTCTCTCCGCAAGCAGGCGAACCTCGACCGCGAGGTCACGGTTGTGGGCAACTACGACCACCTTGAGGTTTGGGATCGCGCCGCGGCCGATGAGGACGATGACGATGAGGCCCTGCTGGACCTCTTCTTCTCGTAAGGGCAAGGCACGGGTAACGGATGGAGCGTGGGATCTTGACACAAGAATATCGGCATGAACCTGTCATGCTCGGCGAAGTGCTTGAGTCGCTGCGGCTAAAGAGCGGCTCCGTTGTCTGCGATTGCACCCTTGGCGGTGCCGGCCATTCGGTAAAGATGGCCGCGCAGGTGGGGGAGACGGGCCTTTTGCTCGGCGTCGATCAGGACGACATGGCCCTCGAGGCCGCTGGCGCCCGTCTGGACCGCGAGGTTCCCGGCGTTCCGCACCAGCTCCTGAAGGGCAACTTCGGCGACTTGGACGAGCTGCTTTGCTCGGCCGAGGTGCCCGGGGTCGATGGCTTCCTGTTCGATTTGGGCGTTTCGTCGCCGCAACTCGATATCCCTGGCAGGGGCTTTTCGTATAACGAGGACGCCCCATTGGACATGCGGATGGATCCGGGTAATAACACCTTAAACGCAGCTGAGGTCATCAACACCTATAACGAACACGACCTCGCCCGGATTCTACGCGTCTACGGCGAAGAGAAGTTCGCCTCGCAGATCGCGCGCGAGATCGTGCGCCGCCGCGAGCAAGAACCGATCGAAACCACCGGCCAATTTGTCGAGATCATCAAGGCGGGTATCCCGGCTGCCGCTCGTCGGCATGGCGGACACCCGGCCAAGAAAAGTTTCCAGGCCATTCGCATCGAGGTCAATCACGAGCTCGATGTGCTCGAACGAGGGCTTGATGCCGCCACCAGGTGGCTCAACCCGGGCGGACGTATCTGCGTCATCTCGTATCACTCGCTCGAGGACCGTATCGTAAAGAACCACTTTAAGGAGATGAGCCAGGGGTGCACGTGTCCGCCGGAGATTCCGGTGTGCGTGTGCGGCAACGTGCCGATACTCAAGGTCATCACCCGCAAACCCTTGGTTGCCCAGCCTGATGAGGTTGCGCGCAACCCTCGGGCGAGATCAGCCAAAATCCGCGTGGCGCAGCGTCTGTAGGCGCGACCGCGCGATATTGGACCTCCCGCTCGCACCATAAACGAAGCTTAAACACACTACCAACGTACTCGGGATGGGAGGCGGTATATCATGGGCTACAACACTTCAAGCGCAGCACTCGCCTATGATATGAACGCCATGCCCGCCTATCGTGAGGCGCCGCAGGCCCCCGTTGCTCCCCGTGAGCAGCGCGCGCCGCGCTTTGATGTCTACACGGGCGCGGGCCGTCAGGCAAACCAGGCGGTAAGCCCGGTTTTCATGAGCGTTCTTAAAACGTTTTGCATCATTGCGGCTATCTTCATGACGATCGGCGTCGCCCGCGTGGCGCTCGCCGGCGTTACGGCCCAGGTGCTCAACAGCAACGCCGAGCTTACCAGCACGCTTGAAAAGGCGACCGATGAGAGCTCCGACCTGGAGGTCATGCATTCGGTCTATGGCGCCGACACGCGCATTCGCGACCTTGCGGGCGCTTATGGCATGGTGGAGCCCAGCGAGAGCGTTACACTTGACTTTTCGCAGGATGCAGCCGCGGGCGCCAACGCGACCGCGACCGCTCAGTAGCAAGACGGTAGCTGAGTATGACAAATGACTATCGCCGCGGTTCCGATGGGGGCCGCGGTTCTGGACGTCCCTCGTCGCGGGGACGTTCTGGTTATCAAGGAACGGGTCGGCAATCTTACAACGTCGGGCAGTCCCGTGGCAACGACCCGGCGTCGCGACTTCGCGGCTCGGGCGGCCCTCAAGTGCATAACACCAGGTCGCGCAAGAGTTCGTCGACCGAATGGCTCACAGGCGCACCTCTGCCTCGCCGCAAAGCCGTCATGGGCTTCATCGGGCTTGGCTTGGGCTTGGGCGTCTTTCGCCTTGCCGACTATCAAATTGTCGAAGCCGATAAACTGCGCGAGCGTGCCGATGCGCGCCGCCTGCTTGCGCAGACCCTCTATGCCAAACGCGGCACCATCTACGACCGCAACGGCAACGTGTTGGCGTCGTCGGTCGAATGTCGCAACATCGCCGTGAACCCGCAGCTTGTCGAGGATGTTGACAAGACGGTGTCGGCGCTGGTCAAGGCAACTGGAATCGATAAAAAGACCTGCCGCAAGCTCGTTGAGTCCGATGGAACCTGGGTGTATATCAAGCGCCAGGTGGACGAAGACGATGTTGCGGCGCTGGAGAAGAAGAACCTGCCCGGCGTGCTTTTTGAGCAGGCCATGAAGCGCGTATATCCATACGGCAATCTGGCATCGCAGGTGCTGGGTGTAGTGAATGTAGACAACGACGGCTTGACGGGTCTCGAAAAGCAATACAACAAGCTTCTGACCGGCACGAACGGTTCTCTCGTACGCGAGCGCGCGAGGGACGGCAGCTATATCGCGGGCGGTGCCTATAAAAAGGTGGCTGCGGTCGACGGCGTTGATATCGTGACGACGCTCGACGTCAATATCCAGCGTGCGGCCGAGGATGCCCTGGCAGAGGCAGTTGAGAAGACTAAGGCCAAGAACGGCTCGGCGCTGGTCACCGATCCTACGACAGGCGAGATTTTGGCAGCCTGCTCGTACCCGACCTACGACCAGACCGATCTGGAGAATGCCAAGACCGAGGATATGAATCTGCGCCTGGTCACCGACGCCTACGAGCCCGGCTCGGTCTTTAAGACGCTCGTGGCGGGCGCCGGCTTCGACTTGGGCGTCGTGCGATCGAGTACGTCGTTTGAGGTGCCGGCGAGCATCAAGGTGGGCGACGATACCGTCACCGATGCCGACAAGCGCGACTATGCCATGACCATGGATGTGCGCGAGATGATGCGCCGTTCGTCCAACGTGGGCTTTGTCCTGGTGGGGCGCAAGATCGGTGCCGACGACTTTGCCGCCTATGTGGACAAGTGGGGCATCGGTCACAGCTCGGGTGTCGATTTTCCGGGAGAGAGCCTGGGTATCGTCAAGGAGCGTGACCAGTATGACGGCGCCACGCTGGGCTCGATGAGCTTTGGACAGGCACTGTCCGTCTCGCCGATTGAGATCGCACGTGCCGTGGGCGGCATCGCCAACGGCGGCGTGATGATGACACCGCACTTCTATAAGTCCAGCAAAGGCGACGAGAAGGACTGGGGTGAAGGCGAGCGCGCGATTTCGGAGGACGCCGCATCCCAGGTGACATCGTGCATGCAGACGGTCGTGTCCGAGGGAACGGGCGTTGGCGGCGCGGTTGACGGCTATGACGTGGCGGGTAAGACCGGTACGGCCGAACGTGCTGACGAGAACGGCGGCTACCTCAAGGAGAACTACATGTCGTCCTTTATGGGCTTTGCACCGGCACAATCGCCCAAGGTGCTGTGCTATATCACGCTCGACGGAACGCCGAGCGGCTCAGATGCCGCTGCGGTGCCGTTCCAGTCCATTATGGCCAACGCGCTCGACGTGCTGGGTATCCCGCACACGAAGTAGGGGGTTACAATCTTTGGGGCGTTGTTTGTTGTCCCATATGAGGGTGTTCACATGCCCTGCACCACGCATGTGCGGCGCTGGGATACAATACGCCGATAGCATTATTAGGTTTACAGGGGAGCTGCAATGATAGAGATCGCCGTCAACAACCTCGCGGCCGCAACAGGGGCCCGAACCGTGACGGGAGAAGCCGATCGGGTATGCCGCGGGTGCGTTATCGACTCGCGCCAGGTCGAGGAAGGGACGATTTTCGTCGCCTTTCCCGGTGAAAACGTCGACGGCAATGATTTTGCTTCCCGTGCCGTCCAGTCGGGTGCCGGCGCCGTCGTGATGACGCGTGAGCCCGAGGCTGAGCTGGTCTCGCTGGCGCAGGACAAGGGGTGCGCCATCCTGCTGACCGATGATCCCGAGGAGTTTCTGCTGCGTTTGGCGCACACGTATCGCCTGGAGCTTGGCTGCCTGGTCGTTGGCATTACCGGTTCCATCGGCAAGACGACGACCAAGGACGTGCTCGCCGCCGTGCTCGCCAAGCGCTATCGTGTCTGGGCCACCAAGGGCAATTTCAATAACCTGATCGGCATGCCGCTCACGGTGCTTTCCGCTCCGGCCGATACCGAGGTCCTGGTGCTCGAGATGGGCATGAACCATTTCCACGAGATTGAGCGCCTGTCCCAGTCCGCCAATCCCAACCTTGCCATCGTAAGCAAGATTGGTACCTCTCACATCGGCATTTTGGGCAGCCGCGAGAACATCGCCCGCGCTAAGGCCGAGATTGTCCAGGGTATGTGCGCCGCCGGCGACTTCTTGCCGCTGCTGGTTTTGGGCGGCGAGGACGACTTTACGCCGTTCATTCGCGATACGTTCGCCCAGCCTGCTGGTATCGATGTGATGCTGGCCGGCGTCTCGGACGATGATGAGGTCCGTGCCCGCGACATTCGTGTTGATGACGAGGGACGTCCGGTCTTTACGCTCGATTTTGGCCAGGGTGAGACGATCGATACCATGCTTGCCATCCCCGGCGTGCAGTCCGTTCCTAATGCCGTTAAGGCCGCCGCGGTTTCCTATCGCCTGGGCGTGACGCCCGAGCAGATCGATGCTGCCTTTAGGGGCCTCACGATCACCGGTCACCGCCAGGAGATCAAGCGCGCCAAGAGCGGTGCCCGCGTCATCGACGATTCCTATAACGCCAGTGCCGAATCCATGGCTGCTGGCCTCGATCTACTGTGCTCGCTTTCGTGCACGGGGTCTCGCATGGCGATCCTGGGCGAGATGGGCGAGATGGGCGATGAGGCTCCTCGCATGCATGAGCTCGTGGGCGCCTATGCGGCCGCCAAGAAGCTCGACATGCTGGCGTGCGTGGGTGGTGAGCTGGCCCAGCTTATGGCCGATGCCGCGCGCATGATGGGCATGGACGAGGACCGCATCCAGGTGTTCTCCGATTATCAGCAGGTGCTCGACCGCATGGGCGGCGCGCTTGAAAAACATGATGTTGTACTGGTCAAGGGTTCCCGCTTTGTTGAGCTCGACCGCTTTGTGGAAGGTGTGTGCTAGCCCATGTTCGGCAATCCCTCGTATCCAACGTATCAGGCTTTTTTGGGGCTTGGCATCGCCGCCACCATTGCGCTGCTGCTCATGCCGTGGTGGATCAAGCTGCTCAAGGTCGAGGGTATCGGCCAGCAGGTTCGTGCCGACGGCCCCAAGCGTCATTTGGTTAAGCAGGGAACGCCCACCATGGGTGGCGTTGTCATCCTCGTCGCGATCTCGCTGACCTGCCTGCTGATGGGCAAGCTCACCACCGAGCTCGTGCTCGTGCTGCTCGCCACGCTGGCGACCGGCGTGCTGGGCCTGATCGACGACCTGACCTCCGTTACGCATGGGCGCTCGCTCGGTCTGACGCCTCATGCCAAGATGATCGGCCTGACCATTATCTGTGTCACCTTTACGGTGCTTGCCGTTAACTGGTGCGGCGTCGCCCCCGAGATTCGTTTTCCCGGCGGCCTGACGATTGACCTTGGCGTGCTTTCGACCACCATCTGCGGCCTTTCGTTCCCGTGGCTCTACATTGTCTTTTGCTGGCTGATGATCGCCGGTCTTTCTAATGCCGTGAACCTGACCGATGGCCTTGACGGTCTTGCCGGCGGCACCTCCATGATTGCCATGCTCGCCATGGCTGCCATGGCGTTTTTGCACGGAGACGTGAACCTGTCCATCTTCTGCACCGCGTGTGCCGGTGCTTGCTTGGGCTTTCTGTGGTTCAACTGCTATCCGGCGAGCATCTTTATGGGCGATACAGGCTCGCTTGCCCTGGGCGCCGCGTTTGCCTGCACGTCCATCATGACCAACACCGAGGTCGTCTCCCTCATCATCGGCGGCCTGTTTATCGTTGAGACCCTGTCGGTCATGATTCAGGTTGTCTACTTTCACTTTACGCACAAGCGCGTCTTCCTTATGGCGCCCATCCATCATCATTTCGAAAAGAAGGGCTGGGCCGAGACCAAGGTCGTCATCCGTTTTTGGATTATCGCTGCGGCCTTTGGTGCCGTTGGCCTTGCCCTGTTCTTCCAGTTGGGATAGTGGTCTTTCATGCCTCTTGCTGATGTCTTTAGCCTGCTCGTTTTGGGTCAGGGCAAATCCGGTCTCGATGTCGCCCGCTGGGCGCTGGCACATCCCGAGCGCGTAAGTGCCGTTACCGTGTATGGCGGTGGCACCTCTGAGCCCAATGACGCCACGCGTGCGCTCGAGGCTGCTGGTGCGTCGTTTGTCTATGGGACCGAACAGGTCGAGGGCGCCTATGACGTATGCGTGACGTGCCCGGGCATCTCGGAGTTCTCGGGCTTCTTTAAGGCCGGGCGCGAGCATGCCGCCCAGATTATGGGTGAGCCCGAGTTTGCCTATCGCCTGTCGCCCGATAACTGGATTGCCATCACGGGCACCAACGGCAAGACGACCACCACGTCGCTGACTGATTATCTGCTTAAGGCTGCCGGCGAGGCCAGCGTTGCTGTCGGCAACATCGGCGAGCCGCCGGTCAACGAGATTGACGGCCGAGCCCACAACGAGTGGTTTGTGGCTGAGCTCTCGAGCTATCAGATTGCTACGACCACCGAGCTCCACCCCCGCGTGGCGGTTCTGCTCAACATCACTCCCGACCACTTGGGCTGGCATAAGAGCCATAAGAACTATGCGCTTGCCAAGGTCAAACTGTTTGACAATATGGTCGATGACGATCTGGTGGTTGTCGACGTCGAAGACGCCGGCATTCACGAGTTCGATGAGTACATCTACACGCCGGGTCGTCGCATCTGCAAGGTTGCCTTTGACGAGCCTGAGGGCGAGGATGCCGCCTTTGTGCGCGATGGCAAGATGATCGTGCGTCTGAAAGGCGTCGAGACCCCGCTCATCGCTACATCCGAGTTCAAGATCTCGGGCCATCACAATGTTATCAATGCCCTGTGCGCTGCCACGGCTGCCTTGGCGGTCGGTGCCGATGTCGATGGTGTCTGCCGCGGTCTTGCCTCGTTCCAGCCGCTCGAGCACCGCGTGGAGCCGTGTGGCGAGATTGACGGCGTGCGCTACGTCAACGATTCCAAGGCGACCAACACCGATGCGGTCGAGAAGGCGCTGACGGCATTTCCCGATGACGACGTGATCTTGCTGCTCGGCGGCCACGATAAGGGCACGCCGCTCACGGACTTCGCGCGCGTCGTTATGGACAACGTGCGCTCGGTCGTCTGCTTTGGCGATGCGCGCGAGCGCTTCACCGCCGCTATGGACGAGGCCGATGTCGATGGCGATGTGGATATCGCCCAGGCGGATGACCTACGCGACGCCGTGGACGTCGCCCGTTCGCTGTCGAGCCGTGGTGACGTGATCTTACTTTCTCCTGCCTGCTCTTCGTTCGATGAGTTCTCGGGCTATGAGGAGCGCGGCCGCGTGTTTAAGGACTACGTGGCCCAGCTTGCCGCTGCAGCGAAATCACAAATGGAATAGGGGTTGCGGTGAGAGAGGAGAGCCCCCGACAAGGTATGAGGAGGCCCGACTCGGACCGTGCTTCCTCACGTCGCATCACACCGCGTTCCAGCCGCGGTGGGCAGTCGTTTAGCGAACGCTATATTGCCGGCGTTCCCGCCCGTATCATGCGCCCCCGTTTGATATTCATGGCCTGCTTGTTTACCTTGGTATGCTTTGGCCTGCTGATGGTGTACTCGGCGTCTTCGGTCGAGGCGCTGCACGAGAATGGCTCGGCGACGTTTTTTCTGGGTCGACAGGCCGCGTTTGCCGTGGTCGGTGTTCTGGCGCTGATTGCCATCGTGCGCGTTTTGCCGGACAGCTGGTTTGGGGAGGATATGCTCAGGATCATCCTTATCGGCATGATAGGGCTACTGCTTCTGGTGTTCTTGGTGGGCAGCGGCAGCCGTGGCGCCACGCGCTGGCTCAACATCGCCGGTATTCAGTTCCAGCCTTCCGAGTTTTTAAAGCCATTTGCCATTGCGTATTCGGCCATCATGCTTGATCGCTTCTTTTCGCCCGGTGGCAACATCAACGAATTCCTTCGCAAGATGGGCATCTACCTGGGCATTTCGCTCTTTCTGATCTTTATCCAGCCCGATTTCGGTACCGTCCTGATTATCCTGTTGACCCTCATGTGCATGGCGTTGTTTGCGGGTCTCGACCCCAGATTTATCATCGGCGTGCTAATCTTCGGCATTCTCGTGATCGTGATTGCGCTTGTCGCAGAGCCATACCGTATGGTGCGTATTCAGGTTGCCTTGAACCCTTGGGCCGACGAGTATGGTGACGGCTATCAGGCCACGCTTGCCATCATGGCCTTTGCCTCGGGCGGTCTGTTCGGCCGTGGCATCGGCAACTCAACCATGAAGTACTCGTATCTGCCCGAGGCACACAACGACTACATCTTGGCCATCATTGGCGAGGAAGTCGGTTTTGTCGGAACCGTGCTGTTCTTCTTGGTGTTTGCGATGCTGATCTACTCGGCGTTTCGCATTGCCGAGCAGGCGACCGATCGTCGGGGCGCGCTCATGGCGTCTGGCTCCGCGGTCATTCTCGCAGTGCAGTTTTTGATTAACGCGCTGGGCATCCTCAACGTTTTTCCCATGACGGGCAAACCGTTGCCGTTTATTAGCTACGGCGGTTCATCGATTATTGTGTCGCTTATGCTTGCCGGGTTGATCCTGCGCGTTTCGTACGAGAGCGCCCGCCGCGATGAGTATGACCGTCGTCGTGAGAGCTTTGCCGTTATGGACGAGAGCACCGCCGGCGTAGCCCATGTGCGCGGTGAACGACCTTCGCGTAGCGGCTTTACCGTTCTGGATGGTTCTGCATCCGAGCCGGCAGCTCGTCCACGCTCGCGAACGGCTCCGCAAGGCCGTCCGCAGCGCCCCAGCCCTCGCAACGCGGGCGGCGGATATAATCGAATCGATTTGAACTCGGACCCGTCGGCGCGTCTGCGCACCGACGACCAGGGACCGCGTGTACGAAGGGACTACCATGACCGATAAAATGACCGTTGCTATTGCAGCCGGCGGCACGGCAGGACACATCAACCCCGCGCTCGCCTTGGCCGAAGAGCTGCGTGACCGTGGTCACCACGTTGTGTTCGTGGGCCAGTCGCGCAAGCTCGAGGGTCGTCTGGTCCCCGACGCTGGGTTTGATTTTGTGCCCATTACGGTCACGGGCTTCGACCGCTCCCGCCCTTGGACGGCGCTCACCTCGCTGTGGCGTGTCAACAAGGCCAAGCGTGCGCTCGCCAGTCATTTCTCAAAGGTCGGCAAGCCCGATGCCGCCATCGGTTTTGGTGCCTATGTCGAGGTTCCGCTGCTGGGGTGGTGCAAGGGCGCGGGCGTTCCGTATCTGCTGCATGAGCAGAACTCTGTTCCGGGCCTGGCCAATAAGATGATGAACTCCCACGCCGCCTGCGTGTGCATCTCGGTGCCGGCAGCGCGCTCGGTCTTTGAACGCGAAGGTGACCCTGACCACGTGCTCATGACCGGCAACCCCGTACGTCGCTCGGTGATCGAGGGCGATCGCGCTCGCGGCCGCAAGGCACTTGGCGTTCCCGAGGACGCTACGCTGCTGCTCGTCTTTGGCGGTTCACTTGGCGCCCAGCACCTCAACGAGCGCGTGGTCTCGCTCAAAAACGAGCTGCTTTCGCGCAAGAACCTCTATGTGTTGCATTCGACGGGTGCCGACGGCTTTGAGGAGACCGAGCGCGCTTTGGCGCTGACGCCCGAGGAGGCGAAGCGTTACCGCGTCCAGCCTTACATCGACAACATGGGCGATATGCTGGCTGCTGCCGATTTGGTGCTCTCGCGTTCGGGCGCATCGAGCGTGGCCGAGATCGCTGCACTCGCCGTGCCTTCGGTGCTCGTGCCGTACCCGCATGCGACGGCCGACCACCAAACCACCAATGCCCGTTATCTGGTCGACGCCGGGGCCGGTGTGCTCTGCGCCGATGCCGATATCGACGGTTCTGCCTTTGCCGATGAACTGCTGCACCTGGTCGATGACGCGGCGGCGCGCGACGCCATGCGTCAGGCGGCGCGTGGTCTGGCTCAGGATAGGGCCGCCGCTCTTCTGGCGGATGCGGTAGAGGGTTTGCGTTAGTTAGACGGGATATCGTCGGTCGCCCTCGCGCTGATGCGGTAGGTGCGGTACAGTTAACGGGTTACAGGCAGTGTTTACGCAAGGAGTACACGAGCACATGGCTGATTCCCAGACTGCAACCTCCGCGCCCGAGTTTAAGAGCGCCCACTTTATCGGTATCGGCGGCGCCGGCATGAGCGGCATCGCCCTTGTTCTGCACGAGCGCGGTTATGCCGTTACCGGCTCCGACCTTAAGACGTCACGTTATATCCGCCAGCTTACCCGCGCTGGTGTGAAGGTGCATGTGGGCCATGAGGCCGCCACGATCGACGAGGTCAAGCCCGACGTGGTTGTTGTCTCCACCGCTATTCCGGAGTCCAACCCCGAGCTCGTGCGCGCTCGCGAGCTTGGTATTCCCGTGTGGCCCCGTGCCAAGATGCTCTCTGCTTTGGGCCACGGCTACACCACCGTCGCTGTTGCCGGCACGCATGGCAAGACCACCACGTCTTCGATGTGCGCCACCATGCTCGACCGCATGGGTCTGGATCCGAGCTTCCTGATCGGTGGCATCGTCGAGGGCTATGACACGAACGGCAAGAACGGCTCGGGCGACTACTTTGTCGCCGAGGCCGACGAGTCCGACAGCTCCTTCCTGTTCCTGAACCCCAACGTGGTCATTGTGACCAACGTCGAGGCCGACCACCTCGATCACTACTCGGGTATCGAGGAGATCGAGGCAACTTTCGCCAAATTCATGAGCCTGGTGGGCGAGGACGGCACCGTCATCGTCTGCGGTGAGGACCCGCATCTGGTCGAGCTCGCCAAGTCGACGGGCCGTCACGTGCTTTCCTACGGCTTTGCCGAGAGCAACGACATCGTCTGCATGCACCCGGATGTCAAGGGCATCCAGAGTGACTTTATCGTTCGCTTTGAGGACGGCACTGAGCACGCTGTGGAGATCAAGAGCAATCCCGGTCGCCACAACATGCTCAACGCCACGGCGGTGCTCACCGTCGCCCATGTCCTGGGCCTTGACATCGACGCCGCTGCCAAGGCGCTTTCGAGCTTTGAGGGCGTCCGCCGTCGCTTTACCCATGTGGGCGATATCGATGGCATTACCGTAGTCGATGATTACGGTCATCATCCCACCGAGATCAAGGCGACGCTTGCTGCCGCTTCGTCGCTGGGCTACAAGCACGTCGACGTCGTGTTCCAGCCGCACCGCTATTCGCGCCTGCAGGCCCTGTGCGACGACTTTGCCGATGCATTTGCCAATGCCGATAAACTGCTGCTGATTGATGTGTTCTCGGCTGGCGAGATGCCCATTCCGGGTGTCACCTCTAAGATGCTCGCCGATACCGTGCGCGCCAAGCATCCTGACAAGGAGGTCGTGTATTGCTCCAGCCGTCTTGAGCTCAACCAGGAGCTCGAGCAGATGGTGGGCGAGGGCGACCTGCTGCTCACTATGGGTGCCGGTGACGTTACGACCGTCGGCCCCGAGTTCATTGAGTATCTGACTGCCAAGAAAGACGCTTAAGTCTAATGGGTCTGTTTAACGCCGTCATGGCGCTCTCGGGCATGATCGACACAGATGTGATCGAGGACGAGCGCCTTGCGCGTCATACGAGCTATCGTATCGGCGGCAAGGCCGACCTCTTTGTGACGTGCCATAGCTATCATGCCCTCCGCCGCGCCGTGGCGGTGCTCGATCGCGAGCAGGTGCCGTGGGTCATCATCGGCAAGGGCTCCAATCTGCTGGTTGCCGATGGCGGTTATCGCGGTGCCGTCATTTCGCTCGGACGTGAGTTTCAGCGCACGGTTGTTGCCGATGACGGTTGTACGCTGACGGTCGGTGCGGGCGTGATGTTTGCGCGCCTGGTCAACGATGCCCTGTCGCGTAGCCTCTCGGGCCTTGAGTTTGCCGTTGGCATCCCTGGTTCGGTCGGCGGTGCGATATCTATGAATGCCGGCACACGGACCGAGTGGATTGGCTCGCTGGTTGAGGATGTCGTAACGTTTGACCCGGCATCCGGTATCAAGCATTATGCGGGGTCCGAGATCACTTGGGGCTACCGCGAATGTAGCCTTCCCCGCAATGAGATCATCCTCGAGTGCGTGCTCAAGCTTAAACCGGCGCCCAAGGCCGACATTCGCGAGCGCATGGAGCGGTACCTTACGAGGCGCAAGCGTACACAGCCCATGGGTCGCGCATCCTGCGGGTCGGTCTTTCGCAATCCGCCCGATGCGAGCGTGGGCAAGCTTATCGAGGATTGTGGATTAAAGGGTTTTTCGATTGGCGGCGCGGAAGTTTCGCCCGTTCACGCTAATTTTATCGTTAATAACGGAACCGCCTCGGCCGATGACGTTGCCGCGGTTATCAGACATGTGCACGGAAAGGTGAGGGAGGCGTATGGCATCGAGCTCAGACCGGAAGTTAAATTCCTCGGCTTCTAGAGCATCGAAACCCACCTTCCGCCGCGCCGGAGGGCGTTCCGGCGCGCCTGCCAAACCTCAACGCAATACCGTCGCGCACTCTAAGTCTGTCGGGCATGCTCGACAGACCAGTCGTCCGGTTGTCGGCTCGCAGCTCGGTAATCGTCCGGCCGCAAAAAAGTCCTCGCGTCCCTCGGTGACGTCAAAGCCTGTTATGGGCGCCAAGCCTGCCCGTCCTATGGCAACTCCTAAGCCCTCGACAGGAACTAAGGCGGCGCGTCCGAGTCGCACGCTGGGCGCATCGAAACCGCGCTCGCTGACATCGGTGCCGGCTACCGCCAAGAAGCCTTCGGGTAAAAAAGGCGTCAACCCGTTGTCTTCACTTAGGGCGATGGCAAATAAAACATCAGACGCCGCTTCTGTCGTTACAGGCAAAGGCAAAATCGTGGGCGGCGTTTTGGCCGTCTTGGCCGTGCTCGTCGTCGTTGCTATCGTGGTGATTAACTCTGGATTGTTTACCGCCACTGATATTCAGATTCAAGGAAGCGAGCATGTGACGAAGCACGATGCTATCCAGCTGATCGATTTGCCCGAGGGAACGTCGCTTTTTAACGTCGATCCCGACCAGATTACCGAGGACCTCAAGCAGAACCCGTGGGTCTCGGGCGTGGATGTCCAGCGTCAGTTCCCACATACGCTCATCATTACGCCGATGGAGCGCAAGGTCATTGCAATTGCCTATATCAGCTCCGATGACCTTGCCTGGGCCATCGGGGATGATGACACCTGGATCGCCCCGCTGTCGACGTCGGTCGAAGTGGATGACCAGGGCAACGTCATCACGACGGGGCAGGGCTCAAATACCCTGACCGGCATTGATGCCGCGCTGGCGCTCGCTAAGCACTATGGCGCGGTGTTGTTGACTGATGTCTCGGCGGATGTCGCTCCGGTTTCCGGCCAGGCGGTGAGCTCCAAGGCCGTTAAGGCTGGCTTGGATTATGTGCGTGGTTTTTCGAGCGAGTTCTTGGGACAAGTCAAGGATATTTCCACGCCTTCGGTCGAAGCCATCTCGGCAAACCTCAATAACGGCATTGAGGTGTCGCTGGGCGATTCGAACGATATCGTCAAGAAGGAGCGCGTAGTCACCAAGCTGCTTTCGCAGGTAGAGGGCGTAACGTATATCAATGTGCGCTCTCCGGGTAACTATACATTTAGGAACGCTCCGACCTCGTAGCGCTGGTTGATGCTTTGTTGAGGGGCCATACCACGCCGTTTATCTGGTTTGTTTGGTTTTCACGGTCAATTATTTGACTGATACGTTCATAATGTGCAAACATAATACGGTTTACCTTTGCATTTACTTTCAACCTGAAGGTTAATGTGCGCAGGGGTCGACCCATGCTATGGCTATAACCTTTGTTCGGAGGACCGACATGCACGAGACAGAGATCAACAACTACCTTGCCGTCATTAAGGTGGTCGGCGTCGGCGGCGGTGGTACCAACGCGGTCAATCGAATGATCGAAGAGGGCATCCGCGGCGTCGAGTTTGTTGCCATCAACACCGATGCTCAGGCACTCGCGATCTCTGATGCCGATATCAAGGTGCACATCGGCACCGACCTTACCCGCGGCCTGGGCGCCGGCGCCAACCCCGAGGTTGGCCGCAAAGCTGCCGATGAGTCCCGCGACGACATTGCCGAGGCGCTCGCTGGCGCCGACATGGTGTTCATCACCTGCGGCGAGGGCGGTGGCACCGGTACCGGCGCTGCTCCCATCGTTGCCGATATCGCGATGAACGAGGTCGGTGCGCTGACCGTCGCCGTCGTGACCAAGCCCTTCACCTTCGAGGGCCGCAAGCGCAAGAAGAGCGCCGAGGAGGGCATTAAGACCCTCTCCGATTGCGTTGACACCATGATTGTCATCCCTAACGATAAGCTGCTCGACATCGCCGAGAAGAAGACCACCATGCTCGAGGCCTTCGCGATTGCCGATGGCGTCCTTTCCCAGGGCACCCAGGGCATCACCGACCTCATCACCGTCCCCGGTATCATCAACCTGGACTTCGCCGATGTTAAGACCATCATGAAGCAGGCCGGTACCGCCATGATGGGTATCGGTACCTCTTCTGGGGATACCCGTGCCGTCGACGCTGCCCAGCAGGCCATCTCCAGCCCGCTGCTCGAGAGCTCCATCGATGGCGCCACGCGCGTGCTGCTCTCCATCGCCGGTTCCAAGGACCTGGGCATCCAGGAGATCAGCGACGCCGCCGACGTTGTCGCCAACGCCGTCGACCCCGAGGCCAACATCATCTTCGGTACCGTTGTCGACGAGTCCCTGGGCGATCAGGTGCGTATCACCGTCATCGCTACGGGCTTCTCCGACTCCAACGTCAACCGTCAGGACGAGCTCTTTGCTGCTCAGCAGTCTCAGAGCAAGGCCGCTGCCTCCGCTGAGCCGCAGCGCACCGCTCCGGCCACCAGCCCGGCTCAGGCCGCTCCGACCCGCAACGTCGGTGGCACCGAGCTTCCTAACTTCGGCAACGATCAGTTCGAGCTTCCCGACTTCCTGAAGCGCGGTAGCTTCTAAGTCGTTCTTTGCATTGTTGTGCACAGGGGCGTGTCCGTATGGACGCGCCCTTTTTATTTCGACTTTGTAAACTAGAACCTCCAATCTCTTTACGTTCCCTTTACGATTGCCTCCAGCGCAGCAGGTATCCTTTTAGAGAAGTATGACAGCCGTATAAACGCGGGCTGTAGCGGCGATGCCGCGGTACTTGTGTTATTAGGAGGCTTTAGTATGGCAGCACGTGCGGACAAAGTTTCGCGTGTCGACCATGATGGAGTTACGTTGGTGGAGGGCGCGACATCCGATGTTCGCTTTGCCTTCACCGAGCGCGCCGGTGGCGTTTCCGAAGATGCGTACTCCTCACTCAACTTGGGCTCGCATGTTGGCGATGACCCCTTTGCTGTTCAAGAAAATCGTCGTCGTGCGCTCGAAGCTATGGGTGCCGCCGAGTGCGAGCACAACCTGCTCGTTCCCAATCAGGTCCATGGTGATCATATCGTTGCGGTGACCTCGAACGGCGCCGATGACCTTGAGGACGTTCGCGAGCAGATTGCCGAGGGCTGTGATGCCATCGTCTGCACGGCGCATAACGTGCCCGTGCTGCTCTGCTTTGCCGACTGCGTTCCCGTGGTGCTGGTGGCCCCTGGCGGATTTGCCGTGGTGCACTCCGGTTGGAAGGGCACGATTGCACGTATTTCTGCCAAGGCGTGCCAGGCGCTTTGCGATGCTGCCGGCTGCGATGCGAGCAACGTTTCCGCCTATATCGGCCCCCATATCTTGGGTGACGAATATGAGGTATCCCAGGAACTCATGGATCGCTTTGCCGCCGAGTTCTCTTGCATCGATGCGAGTGCCTCTCGCATGCTCGATCTTTCCGCTGCCATTCGCGAGGCGCTGGTAGATGTCGGTGTCGACGCGGATAATATCGTGGATACCCAGCTTTCGACTGTGCGTCAGAACGACCGCTTTTATTCCTACCGTAACGAGGACGGCACCTGTGGGCGCCATGCTGCGATCGGCGTGATGCTATGAGAAAGATCGTATCGGTCCTGAGCGCCGCTGTGCTTACGCTTACGCTGTGCGCCTGTTCTTCGGGATCTTCTACCTCTTCCATTACCGTCGCCGGCTCCACGACCTGCCTTCCTATCGCCGAGATTGCGGCCGAGGGCTTTAAGGAGGAGACCGGCATCGACGTGCTCGTTTCCGGTTTGGGTTCTTCCGCTGGCATCGAGGCCGTCAGCGCCGGCACAGCCGATATCGCCAGCTCCTCCCGTGGACTCAATGCCGACGAACAGGATCTGGGCCTGACTCCCATCGTCATTGCCCACGACGGTATCGCGGTCATCGTGAACGACGATAACCCGGTCGATAACCTCTCGACCGAGCAGCTCCGCGATATTTACGCCGGCAAGATCACCAACTGGAAAGAAGTCGGTGGCGAGGACCTGAGGATCCAGGTCATCAATCGAGATGAGGCGTCCGGCACGCGTGAGGCCTTCCGCACCATCGTGATGGACGGCACCCCGTTCGATCGCCGCTCGGCCGTTCTTTCGGGCACGGGCCAGGTGCGCGACGTGGTATCTCGTTCGCGCGGTGCCATTGGCTACATTTCGCTGGGCTTCGTCGATAGCCTCAACGCCAAGACCTCGGTCAAGGCCGTCTCGGTCAATCATGTTGAGGCGTCCGAGAAGACGGTCGCGAGCGGCGGCTATCCCATCTCACGCGACCTTTACTTCTTTGTGAAGGGTGCGCCTTCGCAGCAGGCGCAGGATTACATCGACTATGTGACGTCCGAAAAGATGGACAAGCAGATTCGCGAGGCGGGCTTTATTCCCGTCACCAACGACGAGAAGGGGAGTGAGTAGCATGGAAGCACAGGAAAACTCCCAGACTGAGCAGAATGTTCAGACGCCCAAGAAGCGCGAGCTGGCGCTCGTATCGCACAGTACCTATATCAAGGAGAAGGCGCTGCAGTGGATCTTCTTTGCCTGCGCGTTCTTGGCGGTCGTTACCGTCATCCTGATTTTTGTCTTTACCACGTACTCGGCGCTGCCCGTCTTTACTGACATCGGTCTGGCGGACTTCTTTAGCTTTACGTGGGCGCCTTCTGAGGGCCACTACGGCATCTTGTCGCTGCTTGCCGGCTCGGGTCTGGTGACCGTCGGTGCGCTCGCCATGGGCGTGCCGCTGGGCGTGGGTACGGCCGTTTACCTGGTCGAGATTGCCAGCAAGCGCGTGCGCAAGCTCATCAGCCCCGCCGTTGACCTGCTGGCGGGCATACCCTCCATCATCTACGGCTTCTTTGGCATGATCATCATCCGCCCGTTTATCGCACAACTGACCGGCGGCCTTGGTTTTGGTGCGCTGACGGCGTGGTTTGTGCTCGCCATCATGATCGTCCCTACCATCACCACGCTCACCATCGATGCTCTCAATTCCATTCCCATGGGCATTCGCGAGGCATCGTATGCCATGGGCGCCACCAAGTGGCAGACCATCTATAAGGTCGTGCTACCTGCCGCGAAGCTGGGTATCGTTGATGCCATCGTGCTGGGTATGGGCCGTGCCATCGGCGAGACCATGGCCGTGCTCATGGTCGTAGGTAACGCCCCGGTTATTCCCGACAGCATTGCGAGCCCCATCTCGACGCTCACGAGCCAGATTGCGCTCGACATGAGCTATTCCTCGGGTCTGCACCGCTCGGCGCTGTTCGGCATGGGTGTGGTCCTGTTTATCATCTCCGCCACGCTGGTGGGCATCGTCCGTCTGATTTCCAAGAAGAAGAGGGGGTAGGCTATGTCCGATTCCGTTGACACGACGGTCGATACGACCTCGTCGCGCGAGCGCATCAAGCGTGCCCTTTCCCACGGCAAGAAGGGCCGCATCAACAAGGACCTGTCCAACAAGATCATGCTTGGCGTGTTCCGTGCCGCTGCCTACATCACCACGCTGGTGCTGGTCGCTATCATCGCCTACGTGGTCATCAACGGCCTGCCACACATCTCGCTCGACTTTATCTTCGGTTGGCCCCAGGGCGTCAACGCCGAGGGCGGTATTTGGCCCACGATCGTCTCGACCGTCTATGTGACGGCGCTCGCCATGCTTATCTGCACGCCGATCGCTGTGCTGGCAGCCGTCTATCTGGCCGAGTACGCCAAGCAGGGCAAGGTCGTCGAGCTCATTCGCTACGCTGCTGACGCTTTGGCCTCGGTGCCCTCCATCGTTATGGGTCTGTTTGGCTACGCCTTGTTTGTCGAGGCCATGGGCTTGGGCCTTTCGATGGTCTCTGCCGCCCTGGCACTCGCGCTCTTGATGCTTCCCATCGTCATGCGCACCACCGAAGAGGCCATTCGCGCCGTTCCGCGCTATATCCGTTGGGGCGCGTACGGTCTGGGCGCCACCAAGTGGCAGGTTGTCTCCAAGATCGTGCTTCCTTCTGCCTTTGGCCGTATTGCCACGGGCATCGTCCTCGCCATCGGCCGTGCCATTGGCGAGACCGCGGTGGTGCTCTACACCATGGGGCAGGCCATCAATCTACCTATTTCGCCGCTCGATTCCGGCCGCCCCATGACGGTTCACCTGTACCTGCTTGCCAACGACGGCATCAACATGAACGCAGCCTACGGCACCGCGCTCTTGCTGATGGTGATCATTCTGGCCTTCAACCTGTTTGCGCGCTTCCTGTCGCGCAAGCGTCGCTAGTTAAGGAGTCCCATGTCCGTTTATCAGTCCGCTCCCACGCTGGAGCAAGCGGCCATTACGGCCAAGGATTTCAACTTTTGGTACGGTGACTTTCATGCGCTGACGGGGCTCGACCTCAACATCGCCAAAAACGCCATCACCTCGTTTATTGGCCCTTCGGGCTGCGGCAAATCGACGTTTTTGCGCTGCATCAACCGCATGAACGACCTGATCGAGGGCACGCGCATCGAGGGCACCATGACGCTCGACGGCAACGATATCTATGCCGAGGGTGTCGACCCGGTCGATCTCCGTCGTCGCGTGGGCATGATCTTTCAGCAGCCCAACCCGTTTCCCAAATCCATCTACGAGAATGTCGCCTTTGGCCCTCGTCTGCAGGGCGTGACTAGCAAAAGCGACCTCGATGACATCGTGGAAGAATCGCTCAAGCGCGCCAACCTCTGGAAAGAGGTATCCAATCAGCTCAACAAGGATGGTTTGGCGCTCTCGGGCGGTCAGCAGCAGCGTCTGTGCATCGCGCGCGTGCTTGCGGTGCAACCCGATGTCCTTCTGATGGACGAGCCCTGCTCCGCCATCGACCCCACGTCCGTCTCTAAGGTCGAGGATTTGATGGCCGAGCTGGCGCCCGAGATGACGATCATCATCGTCACGCATTCAATGCAGCAAGCAGCTCGTATCAGCGACTACACCGCATTCTTCTTGCAGGAAGTTGCCGGCGAGCCCGCCACACTCATCGAGTATGGTCAAACCGACGCGATCTTCACCAGCCCGGTGGACTCGCGGACGGAAGACTATATCACCGGCCGCTTTGGCTGATCGGTGCGACTAGTCCCAAGCCGATCGGACCTGGTCCGGTGCGTATTCACTGTGCGGGCGGCATGACCGCACCCAACTGATTGGAGTGAACCATGCGCAAACTGTTTTCCCGTCAGCTCATCGAGGCCCGCCACGAGATGCTGAGCATCTACGAGGCCGTCGATCTGGCCCTCCACGATGCCGTGAAGGCCTATGTGACCGACGACCGCAAGCTCGCCACCAAGACCAAGAAGCGCACGCTTTCGATTGACGCGCGCTGCGCCAACCTAGAGGCCGTCTGCTACAACCTGATTGCCACGCAGTCGCCGGTCGCCTCCGACTTCCGCTTGCTGCAGACGATTATCTACGTCGACTTTAACCTGCAGCGCATGACCGATAAGGTTCGCCAGATCTGCCGCGCTACGCGTCACATGGTCAAGGCCGATATCTCGCTGCCCAAGGAGCTTGTCGGCACGGTCGAGGCCGAGGCTGAGGCCGTCTACCAGGTGCTGGGCTCTTCGCTTTCCGCGCTCGTCACCAATGATATGTCCATCATCTGCAACTTGGCCGTCGAGGACGAGCCAGTGCACGCCGCCTACGAGAAGTTTTTCCGCACCTTTAACCGTATGGATACGGGCGACTTTATGGACGACGACAGCAACTATGACGACCTGCGCCGCGCTATCATGGTTTCGCGCTACCTCGATCGCATCGCTTCGATTTCCATCGATGCCGCTTGCCGTCTGACCTTCCTGTTGACTGGTCAGCGCATGAATGCCGGCGATATCGCCTGCACTGATGAGGATGAGCTCGAGAGCATGCGTGTGCCTTCGGGCGAGGGTGTTATCATGAGGCCCGCCGTCGACGCGCGCTACGTTGCCAAGGTGCCCGTTAACGAGGTCAGCGAGGGTCTTCGCTACCTGTTCGATCATCTTGAGGACGAGGACGATGGCGAGGACGACGAGGAGTAAGTAATCCTGTTCGTCGAAAGATTGTAAATACCGAAGCGAGCGCGGCCTTGCACATGCGGGGCCGCGCTCTTGCGTTAGCATGGGACTACTTGTTTGGCTGTCAGCGGAGGCGATTAGCAATGGATAACTATTTGGACTTGATGCGCGCTCGCCGCGAGCAGATTCTGGAACGTTTTTATGCGGCGCTCGATCGCGCGGGCCGCCCCCACGACGCCGCGCGCCTCATTGCCGTGTCCAAGACCGTTGGTGTCGATGAGACCGTTGCCGCCATCCAGGCGGGGTATCGCCATTTTGCCGAGAACCGCCCGCAGGAGCTGGTTCGCAAGCTCACGGGTCTGGCGGAGCATCCGGAGCTGCCCGAGGTGCGCTTCGATATGATCGGCAACCTGCAGACCAATAAGATCAATGCGGTGCTGGGCTCAGCCGAGCTGATTCACTCGGTGGGTTCGCTGCATCTGGCGCAGGCGATCTCGAGCCGTGCTGTCCGCAAGATTGAGGCAGGCGAGCTCACTGGCCTCCAGCGTGTGCTCATTGAGGTCAATGTGAGTGGTGAGGAGTCGAAGGGAGGCTTTTCGCCCGATGAGATTCGCGCCGCCGCGGGTGAGCTTGCGGAACTTGAGGGAATTTGCGTACAGGGGCTTATGGCTATGGCGCCCCGGGGGAATAAGGATGTGGCACGCCGCACCTTTGCGGGGCTTCGTGAACTGAGGGATGAGCTGGAGGCGGCGCATCCCGATTTGAACCTGCCTGAGCTTTCCTGCGGTATGAGCGAGGACTTTGAGCCTGCCCTTGAGGAGGGCTCTACGCTCGTTCGCCTGGGCAGGGTAGTATTTAGCCCGGAGTTTGCAGTAAAATAAGGCTCTGAAGTGCGCACTGATTATCGGGGCGCCTGCACTAAACCGCGAGAGGACACAACCATGGGCTTCCTTGACGAGATTAAAAATAAGATGCACCTGGGCGGCCAGCAGGGTTACGACCAGGGTTATGGCCAGGACGACGACTACGGCTACGATGACGGCTACGACGATGGCTATCAGAACAACGGCTACAGTGGTGCTTCGGGCGAGGGCTTCTACACCCAAGACGAGCCGAGCAACGGCCTGCTTGGCCAGACGCGCCGCGGTGAAGCTGAGTCGGTTGCCGTGTATACGCGCTCCGGTCAGCTGGTCGGCGATGACTCCCGCCATGCCACGACGTATAACCCGCCTTCGCGCTCGCAGGACAGTGTTGCGAGCGGTTATCGTCCTGGTGCCTATGACACGCCGTCGAGCTACGCCGAGAATACCCGCGCCCGTGCCGCCGCTGCACCCGCGCCTGCACCGAGCGATGCCTCGGCCTATGCGAGCAATATCATCAACGCCACGCCGCAGCTGCCGGCCTATGTCCTGCGCCCCGAGAGCTATGACGACGTGGAGACCGTGGTGCGCCGCGTTCGCACCAAGCAGCCTGTCGCACTGATTTTTGTGGGCGTACGCACCGAAGTTGCCAAGCGCGTCTTGGACTTCTCTTACGGCTTTGCCTGCGGTCTGGGTGCCACGGTCAAGGAGGTGGGCGACCGCGTGTTCATGGTGCTGCCCGCCGGTTGCGAGGTCAAAGATTCCGATCTCAAGAAGCTTCGTGCCGACGGCTACCTTAAGTAAAGACAAGACGAGGAGATTCCCATCAACATCTACACTATCGTCCAGCTGGTCAACACGCTGTTCAACTTCTATTCCACGCTCATTGTCGTCTACTGCTTTATGACGTGGATTCCCATGAAGCAGGGTGGTTTGCTTCAGGATATTGCCGCGGTGCTTGATAGCGTGTGCGGTCCGTGGCTCAACCTGTTCCGTCGTTTCATCCCGCCGATGGGCGGTATCGATTTTTCGCCGGTCGTTGCGATTATTGCGTTGCAGTTGGTGCAGAGGCTGGTTCTGCAGCTTCTTATAGGTATACTCGTGTAGAACTGACTTAGTAACTTACGTCGGGCGTGTAGCGCCGAGGCGATGAAAAAGGAGACTTGTTATGGCTATTACCCCTGCAGACATCCAGGCTCAGACTTTCTCTGAGGCCAAGCGTGGCTACGATCCTGCTGAGGTCGACGTCTTCTTGGAGACGCTGTCCTCCGAGGTTGACGCTATGCTCGCTAAGATCGTCGACCTTAAGGGTCGCCTGACTGCTACCGAGCAGCAGCTTGCCGATGCGCAGGCTCAGCTTGCCCAAGCTCAGGATGCCACCGCCCAGGCCGTTCCTGCCGCCCCCGTGGCTGCTCCCGCCCCTGACTTCTCCGCTCAGGAGCGCCAGATTTCCGCTGCCCTGATCGCTGCCCAGCAGACCGCTGAGACCATCGTCAACGATGCCAACGAGAACGCTGAGCGTATCCGCAACGAGGCTGACGCCAAGGCCCGCGAGGTTATCCGCCAGGCTCTGACCGAGAAGCAGGCCGAGCTCGAGGAGATCGATCGTCTCAAGGCTTCCCGTGAGGAGTTCAAAGCCGAGTACCTCAAGCTCATCCAGCACTTCATGGACGATGCGCAGAATTCCTTCCCGTCCGACCTTATGGCCTCCACGCCGGTCGGTTCTGCGGCTTCTCCTGCAGTGACCGTTCCCGCCGCCGAGCCGCTGCCTGTCGCTGATCCGGTTGTTCCCGTGGCTGACCCCTTCGCCCCGATCGACAACTTTGCCGCCGACGACCTGGACTAGCGCCAGAGCTACAATCTCGTGTCCTTAAGAGGAGCTCGCACCTGCGGGCTCCTCTTTTGTGGCTGCATACGGGTTGGGAAACAAAACGCCGAGCTCTGCGTGTGATAGGGCAGAACTCGGCAAAGGGCGCGTGGTAAAAAGTAGATTTTAGGGCATGTGCCAAAAACTACTTGAGGAGGAAGTCGGAGAGGGGAATGGTGCGGGCATCGCGATGCTCGGGATCGGCGATGTGGTCGGCAGGATAGCCGCAGACGAGCATGTGATAGGGATAGACGCCCTCGGGCAGGTTGAACCGCTCTCGGGCTAGCTCGGGCTTAAAATGGCATACCCAACACGTTCCCAGGCCTTGCTCCTCGGCCTCCATCATCATATGATCGCAAACAATCGAGGTGTCGATAGCGCTGGAGTTCATCTGGTCATAGGGGCGAACCCAAGCGTCGTCGGTAACGCTGCAAATGAGGAAGATGAGCGGAGTGCCAAAGATGGACCCATCACGAGCAAACCGAGGCTGACAAGCAGCCGCCTTCTCCAAAAGCTCGGGCGTATCTAACACCATCACACGGGTTGGATGATTATTACAAGCAGAAGGAGCAATACGCCCAGCCTCAACAATGGCATCCACCACAGCCTGCTCCACAGAACGATCCTCAAACAAACGACAAGAATACCGACCCCGAGCCAGATCCAAATACCCCATAACCAAACCCTCCAAAGCTAATAAAACAACCCAAAACTAAGCAAAAGGGTACCCAAAGCCCCATCCAGCCAAACGTTTAAGGCGGTCCCAAAGTTTCCAATCGGTCCCCAAGGTCCTGCCAACAAAAGCCTCATCGCTTTCAAAGTATCAGCCAAAGTTTCCAATGGTGGTACGTAAGGGAGCGGGCCCGACCGCTAATAACCTTTTGAACGACTCTGCTTGCAGCCGGAGTGAAAAAGGTTATTAGCGGTCGGGCCCGCGACCGCCGGGACACGTACCCCCAATTAACTGTTCTTCATGACAATCGAATCCACGACATCAGCCACATTCTCGCAGCAGTCGGCGCAGTACTCCAGGAAAGCGTAGACGTCACGCCAGGCGATGACCTCGAGCGGGTCCTTGCCATTGACGTGCAGGTTGCGCATAGCGTTGATGTAGAGCTCATCGGCCTCGGACTCAATGGTGTTGATCTGGATGACCAGCTCGCGCAGCGTTTTGGACTTGCGGTAGTTGGGCAGCTCGACCATCAGGTCCTTCATGGCGCGGCAGGCATCGGTTACCTTGTGAGCGATGACGATGGCATCGGGGTGGATGCTCTGGATGTTGGTGAAGTAGACGCGCTGCACGACGCCTTCGATGCGGTCGAGTACGGTGTCGAGCGAGCAACTCATCAGGTCCAGATCCTCGCGCTCAAGCGGGGTGATAAAGGCGGTGAGCAGGGCGTCTTCGAGCTCATGGTGCTTCTTGTCGGCCGCATGCTCAATCGCATGCATCTCCTCGAGCATGTCGTGGATCTGCGTGGGATCAAAGTTCTCAAAAATCTTGATGAGCAACTCTGCGGCCTGGACAGCAAGGTCGGCGCAGGCGACGTAGTTGTCAAAGTAGAACGAATCGGGTTTCTTTGCCATGAGTGGGTCCTTTCGAGGCGAAGACGGGTGGGCGAGGTATTGCGGTCCGGATGGACGTTCGGTTTGACTAGATGAACATCATGAACAGCTTGGCCATGACAAAGCTGATAAGTCCGCAGGCGGGGAAGGTGAAGAACCAGGTGAACATCATGTCCTTGACGACACCGAAGTTGATCGCCGAGAGGCGCTTGACGGCACCGACACCCATAATGGCGCAGGTCTTGATGTGCGTGGAGGACACGGGGATGCCGGTGAGCGTGGCAAGCAGCAGGTTTGCGGCGCCCGCCAGGTCGGCGGAGAAGCCCTGGTACTTTTCGAGCTTGACCATGCTCTGGCCGACAGACTTGATGATGCGCTCACCGCCCACGCTGGTGCCGATGCCCATGGTGGCCGAGCACAGCAGCATGATCCAGATGGGGATGCCGGCGTCGCCGACGCTCGTCTGTCCGCTGGCAAAGGCGACACCTAAAAAGAGCACGCCGATAAACTTTTGTCCATCTTGCGCGCCGTGCATAAAGCTCATGGCCGCGGCACTTGCGATCTGAGCATATTTAAAGAAGACATTGGCACGTCGCCTGTTGGCGGCGGCGAAAAGAATCGAGACGAGCTTGCACAGGACCCAGCCCATGATAAAGCCCAGGCCGATGGAGAGCGCCAGGCCGTAGATGACCTTCATCCACTCGTGGACGTTGACGCTGCTCGCGCCGCCGAGGGCGATAGCGGCACCGGTCAGGCCGGCGATAAGGCTGTGGCTTTGCGAGGTGGGGATGCCAAAACGCGACGCTGTGGCGCCGTAGACGACGATGGAGAACAGCGCCGCGCAGAGGCACGCGAGCGCCATGGTGCTGTTTCCGCCAAAGTCGACGATATGTGAGATGGTGTTGGCGACGCTCGCGTTAAAGTGCGTCATGATGAGCACGCCGAGGAAGTTGAATGCGGCGCTCATGAGAATGGCGGCGCGGGCGGGCATGCAGCGCGTGGTGACACAGGTCGCGATGGCGTTGGGCGCGTCGGTCCATCCGTTGACGAAGATAGCGCCGAGCGCGAGGATCACGGTGACGGCAAGGACTGGGTTCGACACAATTTGGCCGAGGAAGGCTGAGAACGTTACGTCCATATATGGGCTTTCTCGAAGTTTGCAGGCACGTTACAAAAACATGATAAATCGTATCACCTCCTGCGGGTTTCTTTACCGAGTTCTGATGGGAGAAGTGAATTTTTTGGCACTAACATTGAATATTTGCCCTGTTGACCGCGGGTGTTCTTTTTGCTAGCACGCCATGAGGACACGTGCGCGCCCCAACATCCCAAAACCACAGCCTGTTCGCTTTACAATATGCAAACATGCGTTCGATAATAGGAGGCATGGAATATCGACAGACAGATGGTAAAACTCGACGCGTGCACAAGCAGTATGTGGACGTCGTGGCCCGCATCCTCGCGGGCGGACAAGTCGTGCCGGTTACCGTCTGCTGGGTCGACGGTCGCTGTTTTACGATCGACGAGATTGTCTCATCCACTGGGTTTGGCCTGACGATTCACGGCATCCGTACGGCAACCTATAAGGTGCGTTTTGGCGGGCACGCGACCGAGTTGTATCTGGAGGACCAGACGCGCGAGCGGGCAGACGGCTCGCAGGCACACGTGATGCGTTGGTGGGTCTGGGCCTTTGATCGTACGCTTGAGGGCGAGCGCCGTAGGTAAGGACGTGCGGCATTCGGGTACAATGGCAGGAATCTTGTCACCTACGGCGCTGTCGTGCGCTTTTTGAAAGGACGAAGTATGAACGATATCCAGGGCTATCAGAACGGCCCCATCGAGACCGGTGCAAGCCGTGCCAAGGAGATGTCGCCGCGCGCGTACAACCTCACCATGTCTGCCCTGATCTTCTTGGGCTTTTGCGCCATGGGCGCCGGCGCCTACTTTACGAGCACCATGTCGTTTGCGCGCATGATGATGAGCGGCGCAGCCTTGCCGCTGGTCTTTGGCTCGTTTATTTTGACCATCGTCGGCATGGTCATGATGTCGGCCGCCGCCAGCAAGCAGTCCGTGGGTCTGTCCCTTGTGGGCTACGTAATCTTTGCGAGTACCTTTGGCCTGACCGCGTCGTTTGGCCTTGCCAATTACGACCTGCCCACCATCAACACTGCCTTTATCGCCACGGCCGCCATCACCTTTGTCTTTGGTGCGCTGGGCGTGACCTTCCCCAAGTTCTTCCAGCGTGTGTACGGCATTGGTTTTGGCATCCTGCTTGCTACGATTCTGGTCGAGATCGTGCTGATGTTTATGGGCGTCTCGCAGTCCATCACCGACCTGATCGTGATCGTGGTGTTCGCTGGCTTTATTGGCTACGACACCTATGTGGCCACGACGGTGCCGCCCACGCTGCCCAACGCCGTGCTCATGGCATCCAACCTGTTCGTGGACATCATCAACGTGTTCCTGCGCATCCTGAACATCCTTGGTCGTCGCGACTAGTGCCAAATTGCAGCGGTGCTTGCCGCACGTGTAAATCGATACGGAAGGCGGTCCTTCGGGGCCGTCTTTTTTGTACACGGCGGGGTATCATGGATGGAAAAGCCGATAGCGGCAGAGACCGAGAAAGGTGACCACTTATGGCAGACGTCGACAACAGGAACCGTAACCACAGACCCAATCGCGCAGGGCAGCCCAATCCCAAGCGCGAGGCCCGTGCCAAGGCCGCCGAGCGTCACGTGGCGACTGTGTCCGAAGCGTGCGCCAAGGATATCGAGCGCTCGCTTGCCGGCGTATGCGAGTTCGATGGTATGCCTGCCGGTTTTGTCGCGGCGATGAAGGTCAAGGCCCAAGCGGCCGACGCTGTCGAGGAACAGGTTGCCGAGGAGTCTGAGGCCGCCGAGGCCGAGACCGCTGAGGTTGCGTGCGCCGAGACCGAGGTTACGGCCGAGCCTGCACACGCAGAGGAGGCCACGGAGACCGAGTCCGCGCCTGCCGCCGAGGAGCCCGCTGCGGCCCTGCCCGAGGTCACCGTGCTCGACGCCTCTGCCACGCAGGCCATTCTGGATAACGGCCGAGGCTACGCGCAATTCTGCGACATGGCCGTACTCGCCTTTGCCTCGTTCACCAACCCGGGCGGCGGCTACATCCAGGGCTATCTGGGTCAGGAGGCCACGCTCTGTGCCGATTCGTATCTGTACAACGTTCTCGATAAGCAGCGCAAATGGTACGGCGAGAACCGTCGCCGTAATATCAACTGCGAGCTTTACCGCAACCGTGCGCTGGTGGTGCCCGCGGTGCGCTTCGACCGCAACCACGTGCATGCGTATGCCGACGTGATCGTGGCCGCCGCGCCCAACGCCAAGCGCGCTCGCCAGGAGTATCGCGTGGGTGACGATGCCCTGCTGGACGCCCTGCGCGATCGCATCCGCTTTGTGCTTGCCATCTGCGACGAGCTGGGTCGCGAGAAGCTCGTGCTGGGCGCTTGGGGCTGCGACAACAACGGCTTTGACGCCGAGGCCGTGGCCGAGCTCTTCCGCAAGGAGCTCGCATCGGGCGACTTTAAGGTCAAGCAGGTCTTTTTTGCCGTGCCCTCTACGCGCTGGGACGAAGATTTTGCTAAGTTCGAGCACGTGCTGGCAAACTTCCCCGAGCGCAACGAGGAGTCCTATGCCCAGGTTGCCGCTCGCGCTGCGGCTGCCCGCGCCGCCGAGCAGGCCCAGGCTGCCGCCGAGGACGATGAAGACGATGACGATTGGCGCAAGTACCTGTAATCGGTATGTGCTGACAGATAGGTCGATTCGGCGGGAGAGACTGCTCCCGCCGACTTTTTACTAGAGGAAGGGCTTACGATGAAAAACGTTCTGTGCTTTGGCGACAGCAATACCTACGGCTATGATCCGGCGGGCATGCGCGACGGCACCGCGGTACGCTATGCGCACGATGTGCGCTGGTGCGGCGTGGCCCAGCGCGACCTGGGCGAGGGCTGGCACGTGATTGAGGAAGGCCTCAACGGCCGCACGACGGTGCGTGACGACATGTGCCATCTGGACACTAATCTCAACGGCATCCGCGCGTTGCCGATGCTGCTCGAGACTCATAAGCCGTTGGATGCGATCGTGATTATGCTGGGCACCAACGACTGCAAGACGGTCTTTAGCGTGGGGGCTGCCGATATCGCTGACGGTGCCATGGCGCTGATTCGCACCGTCCGCGCGTTTCCCTGGACCGAAGCCGCGCCCTGCCCGCGTATTCTGCTGATGGCGCCTATCAAGATTAAACCGCAGATCGCCGATGTGTACATGACCGACTTTGACGAGCGCTCCGTCGAGGCCTCGGAGCATTTTGCCGAGTACTATGCGTATGCTGCTAAACAGTTTGGCTGCGACTTTTTGAATGCCGCTGATTTTGCCGAGCCGGGCGATATCGACTATCTGCATATGATGCCCGAAAGCCATGAGAGCCTGGGTCACGCCGTGGCAGCCAAGCTCCAAGAGATGCTCGGAGAGTAGCGCGACCCCAAACCACCGCAAAGGGGGCGGGCGCCTTTGCGGTGGCTTGGGCTGCGAATCTTAATACTGCCACAACTAACGGCGCGCCATCTACCTGCGGCTTTGCGGGGGAATATCCTAACTTATCCCAAGCGCGTCGAAGGCGGCGCGGACGACCTGCTCGGCGGTGGGGCGGATGTAGTGCCTGCCCGACACGCCGGGGAGGGCGTGGCCCATCAGCATCTCGATGAGGTCCCACGGCAGGCGAAGCTCGACCTCCGCTATCGTACGCCAGGAGTTGCGGAGGTTCGACCACGGGATGTGCTCGATGCCGCGGGCGGCGCAGAGTTTCCGCCAGCGGTCGTTGCAAATGCTTCGGTTCATGGGCAGCCCGTCGCCGCGGTCGCACATCCACTCGCGGCCCTCGGCGGCGCGCGAGGCCGCTATCTCGACGAGGCGGTCGGCGGCCTGCGGCAGGATCACGACGGTGCGGGCGGACTTGGCGGTCTTGAGGGCGCCCACCGGCTCGGTGCCGGACTGCTGCATCTGGCGGCAGATGTCGGCGGAGGCGAGGACGGTGCCGCTACGCTCCCAGCGCAGCACCTCCTCGGTGCGCACGCCAAGCGACTCGCCCGAGCGGCAGGAGCCGAAGCACGCGAGGATGAACGCGGGCTCCAGGGGGTTGCCGCGCAGTGCGTCGAGGACGCCCAGGGCCTCGTCGAGGGTGTAGACGCGCTTTGAGCGCTCGCGGGTCTTGCGGGTGGGCATGGTGTACCTGACGCTGGCGGCAAACGGGTCGAGCGGCAGGCGGATGAAGGTCGAGACGCAGGCGTAGACCTTGCGCAGGGTGAGCAGGGCGGTATCGGCGGTGGCGGCGGGCAGCGTCAGCAGCCAGTCCTGCAGCTCGACGGCGCGCAGCTGGTCGACGGGCATTGCGCCCCAGCGGGGCCCGACGTAGTTCCTCCACGAGCGCAGCACGAGGTCGCGGGTGTTGGGGGCGAGCGTCCCCGCCTCGACCTGTGCGGCCATCTTGGGGACGAGCCACGTCTCGTAGGCCTTGGCTATGGTGGGCACGGGGGCGTCGTCGGCGTGCTCGACGTGGATGCGGTCCAGCTCCGCGCACGCCTCGCGGTAGGTGCCGTACACGGTCTTGGTCTTGCGCCTGCGGCCCTGCGGTGTGTTCTGCATCCAGCGCAGGACGTACTTCTTGCCGCGCCTCATCTCGGTCACGGAGCCCCAGACGCGGCGGCGCTGCTTCTTTGTCATATAATCAGATCCGTTCAGATAGCGGGCCCTATTCTTCGTTTCGCTCGGTTCTCTCCACAACGTGTTCGGTTTACATTTCGCCGCGATGGGGCGATAATCGGGATAGCTCATCCACCGTGTGTGTGAAGGAGTCCTCAGGAGGCGCCCAAACAGCGCCTCCTGCTTTTAGAGTTAGCCTCTTGCTTATAGCTCGGGGCGTGGCTTGCCTCGGGGCCGAAACCCGGGGCTTTTTCATGGCCCGATTCTCCCCATCTCGTGCTCAATCGCCTCCCTAGATGTAGACGCATGGAATCTCGCCCTCGACGGTCGATTTGAGCGTGAAGTTGCCGTCCACCATCCTGAAGTAGTAATCCGTGTAGCTGTCGCCCTTGCCGACCCTCACGTTCGCGGTGTAGAGAACGGCGTCGGCGGTGTAGCCGAGCCTCGCTCCGATATAGCGCTTGGTGGGGTACTCGTAGTTGAGGCGGAACTCCAAGACCTTCTTGGGAACCTTCCCCCGGCTCGTGAGGGGCTGCCAGCCCATGAGCCTGAAGGACGGCTTGGCGCTTGCGGGCAGGGCCGCGCGGCACGGGCCCTTTATGAGCTGTAGGGCATCCGACATGCAGCGGGCCTCGGTGAGGGCGGCGACGTTGACGCCGCGGTTGCGGAGATTGATGTAGCAGGGGTCGTTGACGTTGCGCATCTCCTCGCGTGCGGACTCGTCGAGGGAGCGCAGCGCCCTGTCCTCCTCCTGCTCGCGGCGCATGTTCGCGCCCGCCTCGCGCCAGCCCTCCTTGAAGGCATCGGCGCAGTCCTTGAGAAAGCCCATTGAGATCGCCTAGCCCCTCTCGTCCCGCTCGCCCATGTACCAGACGACGCGGCCCTTGCAGACCACGGGCTCGTCGCCCGGCCCGGCGAGGATGTCGTCGTACTCGCCGCTGTGGCTGTCCGCCGTGAGCATGACCGTGGAGCGGCCCCGGGTGTAGTTGCGCACCACGGCGCCGTAGTCGGACGTCTCGGCGAGCACGGGCTGGCCGTTGACCGGCTCCATGTCGGGGTCGACCAGCAGCAGGGCGTCGTGGGGGAAGCGGTTGTCCATGCACCCTCCCTGGGCGTGGACCATGAAGCCGCGCGGGTGCGCGTCGGCGATGGAGGCGGGGACCTCGACCTCGTCGGCGAGGCTTCCCTCGTCGCACGGCTCGCCCATGTGGGCGAAGCCCAGCAGGGGGACCATGCGCGAGGTGCCGCTGATGGCGGCCTCCGTGGCGTCCTCTCCCATGAGGTCGGCTACCGTGGTATCAAACAGAACTGCAATTTCCGCCATCTTGTCTAGGCGCGGCTTAGACCTTCCGCTTTCCCAGGCACCGACAGCGCGGCCCGTTATGCCCAGCTTGTCGGCAATTTCTGCCTGCGTAAGGCCGCTTTTGGCTCTTAAAATCCTGAACTTGGTAGAGAAATTCATGGGTATCTACCTCCTTTTTTCTATGCTATAGAAAAAAGATTTCCCTTTCTAGAGAAAAGATATTGCGCTTAAAGGGAAAAGAAAGTACTATAGTCTCAACGAAAGGGAAGGAGGTCAGATGCAAGAGCTTAAGTCAATCCGAGAAGCACGCCAGAAGCCTTTTCTAAAGGAGGCTTCCCGATTCAATCAGGAGGCGGTAGCTGCGGAATTAGGGGTTACGGTTCAGACCTACCGGTCGTACGAGAAGGACCCCTCGCTGATGAAGCTCCCGACCGCCACGAAGCTGGCGAGCATCTTGGGCTGCAAGGTCAGCGATTTTTATTTGCCGATGAAGGGAAATTAAAGTTCTCTAAAACGAAACGGAGAGAACCATGAACGAGAACTACATCGACATCGAGCTGGGCGGCTGGAACATCCCCGAGGCCATCACGGTCGAGGCCGAGCCCGTCGAGGCCCGCGACTTTTCCGACTTCGAGCTGTAGGGGAGGGCGACATGGGAGACGTGAAGATGCGCCGCGAGAACATCAGGTACGAGGCGCGCGGGAAGTCCTTCGAGATCGAGTGCCCGCAGGGCTTCGCGAGCATCGAGGCCATCGTCTGCTGGTGCGACACCGGCGGCGGCTGGCACCACGAGGCCTTCGAGTCGTTCCTCGACGCCCGCGGGCGCCTGGACGGTCTGCTGCGCGGCGAGGCGGTCATGGCCTACGTCCAGCGAACGGTCTGTATGAACACCGCCGACGCCATCGACCCCGGCATCGAGCCGGTGATGGTCGGCCTCGCCGCGGGCGAGTGGGTCATGTATCAGCTGCAGAAGGGGCGTGAGTAACGATGAACAAGTTCTGTCAGGCAGTTCGCCTCGTGGTCGCCATCGTCGTCACCACGCCGCTCGTTCTGGTCGTCGCGGCGCTCGCGCTGGTCGAGTGCCTCTTGAGGATGGTTTCCGGGGCGTTGACAAGGCTCGGCATCTCCATCCTCAGAACTCTGTCCGCATAGCGGCGATAGGCCCCGCTCCCGGGGCGGCACCGTTGCCCCGCGGCTCTCCAATAACCATCCGCGGGGACGTTCCCTACCGGTGCCGTGCCGGGGGCGAGGCCCCGAAACCGACAAAAAAAGAGCCGCCCAGTGTGGAAAGCGGGGACGGCTCCAGACCTGAAAGGAGGTCACTCATGGATTCTAGCAGAGCCAAAACGTTCCAGCAGATGGCCGACGAGCTTGGCATCCGCCACAAGCTGATGTACACGCTGCGCGAGGCATCGAGGGTGACGGGTGTGCCCTACGACACGCTGCGCATCGAGTGCAAGGCGGGCCGCCTGCGCTCGCAGCTGCCCGAGGGGCGCAAGGTGGGGCGCATGGTGCGCCCGGAATGGGTGGAGCAGTGGATCGAGGAGGGAACGCATGGCATCGAGGCTGCTTAGGTGCGCTGGGTACGTCGCGCTCCTGTTCGCGGTGTACGCGCTCATGCCGTACGTCCTGCGGGCGATGCTGCTCGCGGCGGACGGCATCCGCGTTGCGCTAGGGATGGGGTCGGTGCTGTGAGCGACAGGCGATTCGCGTTCACCGTCTCGTTCGCGGCGGGCAAGCAGCGCCATAGGCTCGACCGGCGCCACGCACGGATGTACACGCCGACCGAGACGCTGAGGGCCGAGCGGGCCATCGCGGCGGCGTGTCGGGAGGCGATGGCCGAGGCTGGCATCCAACCCCTGCCCTTTGGCCCGCACGAGCCGGTGATTCTCAACGTCGACGCCTACCGTCCGCTGCCGGAGAGCCGGCCCAAGAGCGTGCGCTCGGAGCCGGACACCTACAAGCCGGACGGGGACAACGAGGGCAAGCTGGTCATGGACGCGCTCAACGGGCTCGTCTGGGCCGACGACGCGCAAGTGGTCGACCTGCACGTTGTAAAGCACCCCAGGGTGCGCGGGCAGGCAGAGCGCATGGACATATCGATAGCGCCCGGGTGGTCCGGGCGCAGGGACGAAACGGAGGAAATGTAAATGAAACGCAAGGCATTCAAGGAACTCATGAGGCAGGCCGTGGGCAACGTCCTCATCAACACGGAGCTCAACGCCGAGGCGCTCAAGGAGAAGGTCGACCCCGCGGTGCTCCGCGGCGTCGCCTACGGCATGGCGGTCGCGCCCGTACTGATGGACGAGGAGCCCATCGAGTTCGACCGCGACTTCTTGGCCGTCATCATCGCGTACGGCAAGGAGTGCGAGGACATCTACGCCGAGAACGGCGCCGTCGCCACGATCTCCAAGCTCTACGGATGCGAGGTGAGCGTCGATGAGTAACGAGATCATCGAGTTCAAGGACGATGCGGGCATGCCCGTCAAGTTCACCTCGCAGGACATCCGCGAGCGCCTGTGCCCGAACGCCACCGACAGCGAGCTGGCGCTTTGCGTGGAGCTTTGCAACCGCCAGCACCTGAACCCGTTCACCAAGGAGGTCTACCTGGTCAAGTACGGCAGCGCGCCGGCGAGCATCATCACTTCCTACCAGGTGTTCAACCGCCGCGCGAACAAGCAGCCCAACTACGGCGGCATCGAGAGCGGCGTCGTGGTGCTCCGCGACGGCGAGGTCGTCAAGAAGAAGGGCTCCGCCGTCTACAAGATGATCGGGGAGCAGCTCATCGGCGGCTGGGCAGAGGTGGCGTTCACCGACGGCAAGAAGCCCGCATACGTCGAGCTGGCGCTCACCGACTACAGCACCGGCAAGAGCAACTGGGCGAAGATGCCGGGCGTCATGATTGAGAAGTGCGCCAAGGCCGGCGCGTGGCGCCTGGCCTACCCCGACGAGTTCGGCGGGATGTACACGGGCGAGGAGATGGACCAGAAGGTCGAGCGCGACATGGGCGCCGGCGCCCGGGCCATCAAGGCCGAGAGCGTCGAGCCCGTGGCCGACCTGCAGCCCGTGCGCGACCTGTTCAAGCCGTTCATGGCAGCGACTGGGCTCGACAGCGCCGGGGCCATGGCCGCCATCTGCGCCGCCGTGGGCTGCTCGTCGGGCAACATGCACGACATGACGCTCATGCAGGCGCGCCGCGCGGCCTCTTGGATGGAGGAGGAGATCGCGGCACGCAAGGCGCAGCCCGAGCCCGCCATCCCCGAGCCGGAGCCAGCATATGAGCCCGCGCCCGCCGAGTACGCGACCGACGACGACCTTCTGGGAGGCTTCTAATGGCAGATGAGGTTTTGGCAGTCGAGGCCGTGCCGCTCGAGGAGGACTTCGACACGCTGGTGGCGTCGCTCGCCATCGACGACACGCTCGAGGACAAGCTGGCGAAGCTCAAGAAGAACGTGGACGAGAAGCTGGCGGACTACGTGGACGTCAAGCGCATCGAGAAGGACGAGGACTTCAAGGCCGCGAAGAAGTACCGCGCGGCGGTCAACGACGTGAAGAAGCCCATCGAGGAGCAGCGCAAGGCTGCGAAGAAGAAGTACAGCGACCTGCTCAAGACGTTTGACAAGACCATCGGCGAGATAACGGCGCCCATCGACAAGCTATCCGATGAGTACAAGGCCGAGATCGACCGATACGACGGCGAGTGCAGGAAACGCCGCCTCGCCGCGCTCAAGGGCCACTACTACGACCTCGCGGGCGAGATGGGGCCGCTGGTGCCCTACGAGCGCATCGCCGACGATAAGTGGCTCAACGCGAGCTTCGGCGAGGTCAAGGCCAAGAACATCATCGAGCGCCGCGTGGGCGAGCTGCTGCACCAGTTCAAGTTCGTCAACGGGCTCGACTACGCCGACGAGGACGAGAAAGCGTGGGCCGTGGCGTGGTGGACGAGGACGCTGCCGATGGACTCGGGCGAGGTGGCGGCAGCAGTCGCCGCGCACCGCGAGGAGGTGGCCAAGGCCGCCTCGCTCGTATCGACCTACGAGCAGGCGACGGCATCGAAGCCCGAGCCGGTGCCCGAGCCGGTGCCGCTCGACCCCGAGCCGGTGCCTGCCGAGCATCCCGAGCCTGAGGACCCCTTTGGAGGGCCGAGATGCGTGCGGGTGGTCCCGTCGCGCCCCGAGCCGGAAGTGGCCGAGGATGCGGCCACGGCACCGCAGAGGGGCTACCGCGTGGTCATCGAGTGCGCCACGGCGGACGAGCTGCGCCGCGTGAGGGCAGTAATGGTCGAGAACGGCATTCACGGATACGTTGAGAGGACGTAGGACATGGAGGAGAAGAACCTGCCGCCGCTCCGAACGCCGGAGCAGCGCAAGGAGGCGATGGCGAAGGCCATCCACACGCGCCGCGAGCGCGCCGCGTTCAAGGCGGCGTGCAAGGCGGGGAACATCCCGCCCGAGACGGCCATCGAGGCGCCCATCGCGGCAAAGCTCAAGGTCGAGGAGTTCGCCCGCTCGTTCCCGGGCATCGGCCCGGTCACGGCGCAGAAGATCGTCGAGGCGTGCCACATCCGCGACGGCCGCCGCGTGAGCGGCCTGGGCTACATGCAGGGGCCGCGCCTCGTCGATGCCATCAAGGGCTGCATGACCGCGAAGGAGGACGGGCAGTGAGCATCAACCGAGTGAACATCACCGGCAACCTGACCCGCGACCCCGAGCTGCGCGCCACGGCGAGCGGGACGCAGGTCCTGTCCTTCGGCGTCGCCGTGAACGACCGCCGACGCAACGCGCAGACGGGCGAGTGGGAGGACTACCCCAACTTCGTCGACTGCACCATGTTCGGCAACCGCGCCGAGGCCGTGAGCCGTTTCCTCGCCAAGGGCATGAAGGTCGCCATCGAGGGCAAGCTGCGCTACAGCTCTTGGGAGCGCGACGGGCAGAAGCGCTCGAAGCTCGAGGTGATCGTCGACGAGCTCGATGTCATGGTGCGCCGCGACGGGCAGGCCCAGCCGCAGCAGAGCCTCGCCGAGACGGTGCCCGTGCAGCCGCAGGCGCAGGCCGCGCCGCAGTGGAACGCCCAGCAGGCCTACGCCGCGGTCCCGCAGCCCGAGTTCTACGACGAGGACGTGCCGTTCTGATGAGGCACGTACCCGACATCATCCGCGACCACTGGGAGGCGGCCCTGTTCGCCGCCTCCTTCTCCGCGGGTTTCCTGTTCTTCTCTTTGCTTCTATGGGGGTGGTTCTGATGGCCTTTACCGTGTTCGACAGCTTCGCCGAGGTCTACGACGACTTCGACGCGAGCGACCCCGAGGACCTGCGCGACCGCGCGATGCTCGCCGACGCGATCATGATGTACGGGCTGCACGGCGTGGAGGCTGACCTCCCGAAGCACCTCCGCCGCGTTTTCAAGGCGATGAAGAACGCCATCGACAACTCCAAGGACGCGCGCGGCAGGGGCGGCAAGGGCGGCCGCCCGCGCAAGAAACCAGTTTCCGACAAACCCGAAACGCAGGTTTCCGAAAGTGAAAACCTAGGTTTTTCAAACGGGAAACCAGTTTCCGACAAACCCGAAACGCAGGTTTCCGAAAGTGAAAACCCTAACCTAACCTGTCCTGTCCTGTCCTGTCCTGAACTGGATTGTGCTGAGCCGTCCTGTGATGGGGGCGATGCCCCCGCCGCGCCGCCCGAGTTCGAGCCGCCGACCCTCGATGAGGCCCGCGGTTACTTCGGCGCCAACTGCCTGAGCGGCGACCCGGACGCCTTCTGGGCCTACTTCGAGTCTCAGGGCTGGGTCAAGGGCAACGGCCAGCCGGTGAGCAACTGGGGCGCCCTTGCGCTCGACTGGTCCAGGCGCCAGAAGCGCATCGACGCCGACGACCGGGCGAGGGGCAAGCCCACCGCCTCGGAGGTCGAGGCCGCCACGTTCAAGCCGACGAGGACGCCCGAGCAGACGAGGGCGGAGCTCGAGCGCAGGTGGCGCGAGGAATATCCGGGCATCGACCCGGCGAATGTGAAGGCCCCGAGGGGGACGACCGCCGACCCGGTGGCGCTCAAGGCGTACCAGGACGCGCGGCGTCTGCTGGATGCGAGGGCCGCATGCGAGAGGAGGGCGTCATGAGCTTGGACGCCGAGAGGAGCGAGAACATGGGCAGACCGAAGGGGTCCGCGAGCATCTACGACGACGGGCCGCGCAGCGCCCGCTGCGAGACGTGCGGGTTCTGCGCCGTGAGCGAGGCGGTCATGACGGCATCTGGCGAGGGCCGCAAGCGGTACACGTGCATGCGCTGCCCCGACTTCGTGCACGCCACGCAGGGGCTCGCGAGGTGCAACTACTGGGAGGCGCGACATGAGGGCTGAGTCGCGGGACAGGCGCGGGGGCTACGTACTCGAGTGCAGGCAGTGCGGCAGGCGGTTCCGCGCGGCAAACAGGAACCAGAGGTACTGCTGTGGCTGGTGCGAGAACGTGGCGCGAAGGGACGCGAGCAAGCGGCCCGTGGACGTGTACCTCGGAACGAGGAGCGAGTCGGGCCGAGAGGTCAACGCCATGCGCGCGGCGCTGGCACAGGGGAGGCGCATCTGATGCGGGACGGTTACAAGTTCAAGTTCGGGGCGCTCGATGAGCCGGATGCACCCAAGGTGCAGGCGCTCAAGCCGCTCGAGGAGGCGGCCGAGGTATACGGCGCTTGGCAGGATTGCGACGACATGCGCTTCAGCCCGATCATGACGGCGCGCAGGGAGTACCGCCAGAACCTCATCGACGAGTGCATGGACGTGGTCCAGGCGGTCGTCAGCCTGCTCGACGCCGAGGGGTTCACGCAGGAGGACGTGGACGCGGCAATCGAGCGCTGCAACGAGAGGAACCGAGAGAGGGGACGTTTGTGATGGAGACTTTGGAGCAGATCAAGGCAGACGCGGTCGAGGTGTTCCATTTCGACCGCGAGTGCAGGCCGCAGGACAGGGCGCACGCCTATCTGGGGAAGTATCGCGTCAGGCGCGGCTACAACGACACAGCGATGCAGGTCGCGGTGACCGACATGATCGAGCGCGCCTACGAGGCGGGAAGGGCGGAGGTCGCCGGCGCGAACCTCGTGCAGAACCTGCGCCGCCAGCTGACGAGCATCGAGGCGACCGTCGGGGATGCCATCGACCTGCTCGACGAGAGCGTAGGGGGGGCGGACTGCGATGAGTGACTCGAGGGTCGGCGGCTACCCGATGGGGGTGACCGACGCCGCCATCGAGCGCCACTTCGGCGGGGCCTGCGAGCCTAGGATGTGCGGGAACTGCAGGCATTTCTGCAGCAGCGACATCCACGTCGACTACGGCTACTGCCACCTCGAGTTCGAGCGCGCCTACGACGCAGAGGCGCCTGACCGCAAGGAAGGGTTCTGGCGCCTGGCGAAGTGGGCCGTGGCGTGGCTCATGGAGAACCTGCTGTACTGCGAGGACGAGTGCGGCGAGTGCCGCGACTACGAGGAGGTTGAGTGATGAGCGTCGAATTGCCCAAGGATGCCGAAGGTCGAGAGATTCCGCTTGATACCGTGGTGCTGTTCGGCGGCAACAGTAATGCCTACAACATCACTGGCTGGATATACGTCACCGACTTCGACCTGAGCAACAGCATGGCAGGTCAGTGGCGAGCGCTCACCGATAAGTTTACAAGGCTCGACCCCGAGCTCATGTACCTCACCCCGTCCGACAGCTGGGAGAAGCTGCTTGAAGACTTGGGCGAGGCAGGTGACGCGCGGTATTACGAGGCTTGCGCCTACTTCCACAGAGACAAAGACGAAGATGGCTGTATATCGTGCCCCGGTGGCGAGGACGGCTGCGCTCGAATTGCCATGCGCGACATTGCAGACCGTATCCGCAAGCTGAGGGATGAGGACTGATGAAGCGTCAAAAGATGGTAGAGGCCTACACGTGTGACTGCTGCGGGGCAGAAATTGATGATAAGGCAGATGCAAGTATTACCGTCAGATACAACGGCAGCGTTTGCTACGAGTGGTGGGCTAAAGGCGATTATTGCGAGCACTGCGCAAGCCTGCTGGTCAGCGCGATTACGGCCGCAATTCCCGTGCCGGAGCGCTATGAGGATAAGTTTCGCAATCAAGAAGCGTGCGTCGCGTGCGAGGTTGGTCTGATTAACAACCAGCGTGAGTTGGGAGGTGAGTGAATATGGGCGATTGTGCTTACTGCGGCAAGCGAAGGATCAACTTCAACCAGGATGAAGACTACACGATGCGCATTGAGAACAATGACCGCGGAGATTACTTCATTGCGACCGGCGAGTTGATGATTGACAGCATCCCGATCAGCTTCTGCCCGTTCTGCGGATGTGATCTCACAAAGAAGGTGGACGTGGACCAAATGACGACACACCGACTCAAGGTCCTTATCAAATACGCCGACGCAATCATGGACGGCACCAAGACGTTCGAGGTTCGCAAGAACGACAGGGGCTACGAGGTCGGCGACAAGGTCGTATTCGACGTCGTCACGAACGAGGGCTACGCCGCCGGGGCGGCGGCAAGGCACCCGCTAAACGGGGCAACCTACCGAATCGACTACATCCTCGACGACTTCGAGGGCCTCGCCCAGAAGTACGTGGCACTGGCCATATCCAAGGAGGACTGATGGACGAAATCGAGGACGAAATCGAGCTGAAGCCCTGTCCGTTCTGCGGTGGCGATGCTGAGATGCAGCAGGGCAAGCATCAAGGTCTGCGCACCTTCTACGTGAGCTGCTTTGGATGCGGCGCACGGACGGACCTAGAGTACGCCGAGGAGTTCGCTGCAGATCTATGGAATGAAAGGGTGAGCCATGTTGAATAAGCGAGCGATGATTTCTCAGCCCATGGCCGGCAAGACCGACGAGGAGATCGCGGAGGCGAGGGACAAGGCGCGCGCTAAGCTGCGTGAGATGGGCTACGAGTTCGTGAACACCTTATTCACTGACGAGTGGTACAGCGACGAGGCTATGGAGGAGCGCGGCGTGGTGCAGGTTCCGCTCTGCTATCTCGCGAAATCTCTTGAGAACATGAGCCTGTGCCATGCGGCCTACTTCTGCAAAGGCTGGGAGAACGCGCGTGGATGTCGCATCGAGCATGATGCCGCCGTCGCGTACGGGCTTGAGGTGCTGTATGAGGATTAGCGATGAAGAGCGCCGCGAGGCTGTCGAGTTCCTGCGCTCAGGCAAGTGCCTATACTTTGCCGAGCATCGAAAATTGGAGCTCGATTGCAACCCGTGCATGAAAGTGAGCACGATGCTTTTCGGCCACTACGATGCACTTTGCGAGCTGGACAGCTGCGGGACCGATACGTGGCAAAGACTTGCCGACCTCATTGACCGCCCGAGCGAGAATATCGAGCGTCCTCGGTGAGTTGGTCTCCGGCGCTTGATAAGGTTCTGCCGTGGCGGTCGAGCTTTAGGGGGTATGCGAATGGCGTGTAGGCCACCTGTAGTAGATGGGCCAAAAGGCCCATCTACAAAGTCAACACATCCGTTGAGGGACGAGTGGGCGCTCCGGAAGGGGCGCTCCTCTTACGTCCTGTGGACGGACGAGATGATAAGGCGGATGCAGGCGCACCCGGAGCGGACGGCGGCGGAGATCGCGGCGGACCTCAGGGTGACGCCGAGCGCCGTGAGGCACGCGCGGCAGCGGTACGGGCGCTTCTCGACCGGAACGGATGGGCTGTGCATCGTGTGCGACGCGCGGCCCGTGTTCGACACGTCGGCGCAGGCGAAGAAGTGGAGACTGTGCAAGGGGTGCTATCTGGCGGAGCGGAAGAGACGGCTCGAGGAAGAGGCGGAGAGCAACCGCATACGTCAGGCCGCGCACAGACGGCAGAAGCTGGACGGAGGCGCTTGAGAGGCTGGCCGAGGCAATCGGAATCAAGCCGACAAAGGTCGAGTAGCCGAAAGGCCCCGGGAAACCGGGGCCTTTTCTTTAAACGTTACCCCCTTTTTACGCTCGTGGGCAAACGCACGCGCTTGTCCACGTGCGTAAAAAGGTGGGAACGTTCGCGTTTCCATATGGCTATCTACCAGCGGAAATGTGATTTTGTGGCGGGAAAAGGGCGTGAAAAACTGACCAAGGAGGGCATTGAGGATGCCGTCCGCCTGTGCCGTGCCGGAATGACCGACAGGGACATCGCCGCGTATCTCGGGGTCGCACGCGAGACATACAGCCGCTGGATCAACCACCCCAGAACAGACAATCAGCGTCAACTGTGTCACGTCCTGAAAAAGGCCGAGGTGGAGCGCAAGGCGACGCTCGTGGGCCGCATCATGGACGCGAGCGGCGACAGCTGGCAGGCGGCGGCGTGGCTGCTCGAGCGCAAGTACCCGCAGGAGTACGCCAAGGCGCAGCGCATCATGGATACCACCGACACGGCGGTGCTCAAGGCCGCCAAGGAGCTGGTGCTGTCCGTGCCGTCCTCAATCGGCGGGGACGAGTAGCCGATGCCGCTCACGAGGATGCAGCGCGAGTACCTCGCCAACTGCACGCACCGCTACAACGTAAAGTGCGGGGCGACGGGCTCGGGCAAGAGCTACGTCGACATAGCCGTGACCATACCGCAGAGGCTTCTCGCCATGAGGGGCGAGGGGCTGGCGGTGATGATCGGGAACACCCGCTCGACGCTCGAGCGCAACATCCTCGAGCCGATGCGCTCACTCTACAGCGAAGACGTCGTCAGCCAGATCGGGCGGGACAACACGGCTCAGATTTTCGGGCGCAAGGTCTACTGCCTCGGGGCGGACAAGAAGACAAGCGTATCCAAGATTCAGGGCGCCACGTTCGAGTGGGTCTACGGCGACGAGGTCGCCACGTGGAGCGAAGACGTGTTCCAGATGCTCAAGAGCCGCCTGCGCTGCGAGCACAGCCGCTTCGACGGCACCTGCAACCCCGACAGCCCCAACCACTGGTTCAAGCGGTTCCTCGACGGCGACAGCGACATCTACAGGCAGGACTACACGATCTGGGACGGTGCGCTGGCACCGGATGTCATCGAAGCTCTCATCAAGGACTACGGCAGCGGCGTGTACTACGACCGCTACATCTTGGGCAAGTGGACGTTGGCCGAGGGTCTGGTCTACCCCGAGTGGGAGGGTGCCCTCGAGAGCCGATATACGGGCAGCGCCGCCAAGTACGCGGTGTCTTGCGACTACGGAACGCAGAACGCCTTCGCGGCGCTGCTGTGGGCGTTTGACGGCAAGGTGTGGCACGCGGTTGACGAGTACCGCTACTCGGGCCGCGACACGGGGCACCAGAAGACGGACGCCGACTACGTAGCCGACATGGCCGACTTCGTGCGCGGGCTGGGCAAGCCGCCCACGTTCATCATCGACCCGAGCGCCACGAGCTTCATCGCCGCGATGCGGCAGGCCGGGTTCAAGACCAAGAAGGGGCGCAACGACGTCGCGGACGGCATACGAGAGACGGGGGTGTGCCTGGGCAACGGCACGGTGCGCATCTCCGACGCCTGCGCAGGGCTGATAGGCGAGCTCGGCGGCTACTGCTGGGATGCCAAGGCGGACGGCGACAGGCCCGTCAAGGTCGAGGACCACAGCTGCGACGCGCTCCGTTACGGCGTGGCAACACTGCGCATGTACAAGCCTGCGAAAGAGCAGGTAAACCCATTCTTTGGAGGGAGGTAGCGGCTTTGTCTAAGGGGCCTTTGGTGACCGATGGCGACCTCAAGGCGGCGGCGTCGGCGACGGCGTTCGCGGCCGATGCCATCGAGCGGCACATGTCGAGCGAGATGTACCGCAACGCCGTCACCGCGAACGAGTACTACCGCCAGCACAACGTCACGATTAACCGTTTCGTGCAGAAGATCTACTCGTGCTCCGGTGCCGAGGCCGAGGACTTCACGGCCTCGAAGCTGAGGCTGGTGAGTAACCTGTTCAAGCGCCTAAACGTCCAGCGCTGCACGTACTCGCTCGGTAAGGGCGTGAGCTTCGTGGACGTCTCGGCGGGCGGCAAGGACACGACCAAGGAGGGGCTTGGCGACCGCTTCGACGACGACGTCATGGAGATGGGGCTCAAGGCGCTCATCCACGGTGTGTCATTCCCGTTTTGGAACCTCGACCACATCGACGTGTTCACCGCCGATGAGTTCTGTCCGGTGTGGGACGAGTACTCGGGGGCGCTATACGCCGGCGTGAGGTTCTGGCGGCTCGACTCCGACCACCCGTGGCACGCGACCCTCTACGAGCAGGACGGCTACACGGAGATGGTGTCGGGCGGCAGCGGCTTCGACTTCGAGGTGGCCGAGGCCAAGCGCGCCTACAAGGTCACGTATCGGGAGATACCGGCGGACGGGATGAAGCTGGCCGTCGATGCGGAGAACTACTCCCGCCTGCCAATCGTGGCGGTCTGGGGCAGCGACGCGCACCAGAGCACGCTCGTCGGCATGCGCGAGAGCATCGACGCCTACGACCTCATCAAGAGCGGCCTGGTGAACGACACGCGCGACTGCGCGCAGATCTACTGGCTCATCAACGGAGCCGGCGGCATGGACGACAGGGACCTCGACCTGTGGCGGGCGAAGCTCAAGCTGACGCACGTGGCCGAGGTCGACGCCGAGCAGGGGCAGTCCGTGACGCCGTACACGCAGGAGGTGCCCGTCGAGGGCCGCAAGGAGACGCTGGCGCAGATCAAGGCCGACATCTACGAGGACTTCGGCGCGCTGGACGTCCACACCATCGCGGCGGGGGCGACCAACGACCATATCGACGCGGCATACCAGCCGATGGACGAGGAGGCCGCCGAGTTCGAGCGCCACATCCGCGAGGGTATCATGGACATCCTTGCGTTGCAGGGCATCGAGGACACGCCCGTGTTCACGCACACTCGCATCAGCAACACCAAGGAGCAGGTCGAGACCGTGTGCCTGGAGGCCGAGTATCTGGACGACGAGACGATCCTGCGAAAGCTGCCGAACATCACGCCCGACGAGAGGGCGAAGATTTTGGAGCGCAAGCAGCGGGAGCAGGAGGAGCGCATGGCGGCGCTGCCGCCCGCCCTGGCGGCGAACGCGAAGGGTGCCCAGGAGGGCGACGAGGACGAGGAAGGTGATGAGTGATGGCGGCATTGCAGGTGCTTGACGGCGAGCTGTGGCAGTGGGACACCGGGCGCGAGGTCGAGGTTGTCGGCTGCGAGCAGGTGCATTTCGCCAAGTCGACCACGGGGACGTGCTACACGGTTGCGGTGGCCGACAGCAAGGCGAAGATTCCCGACGAGCTGCTCCAGGCGGCTGGGCGCGTGTACGCATGGGCCTACATCACGGACGAGGCATACGGCGGGCGCACGCGCATCGAGGCGCTCTGGGACGTAAAGAGGCGAGCCAAGCCCGCCGAGTATATCTACGAGCCGAGCGACCAGCGCACCATCAAGGACGCGGAGACGGCGCGAGACGAGGCCAAGGCCGCGCAGAAGGCGGCGGAGGCCGCACGCGACAAGGCTGTCGCCGCCGAGGTCAAGGGGGCACGCGCCACGACTCTTGCCTCGGGCTCGGAGGCAACGGCGGCGATGGAGGGCAACGTGCTGGTCGTCGGCGTGCCGAAGGGCGACGCGCTGAGATATAGCGACCTCACCGCCGAGCAGATCGCGGAGCTCAAGAAGCCCGCGACGGACGCGGCGGCTGGCGTGAACAAGGTCAACAACGAGTTCAAGCAGCTCAAGGCTTCTGTCGAAACGGCGGAGAAGGGCCGCGCCGACGCCGAGGCCGTGCGCAAGGAGAAAGAGACCGAGCGCGGGCAGAACGAGACGGAGCGCAAGGAGGATGAGGCCAAACGCAAGACTGCCGAGCAGAAGCGCGAGCAGGATTCGACCAAGGCCCTCGCCGACGCACAGGCGGCGCTCAAGGACGCCAAGACGGCAGCCCTGAACTACCAGTCGATTATCGACTCGGCGGCTGCCGTGACGGCGCTGGGACTCAAGAAGGTAAACGGCAAGATTTGCCAGATGCGAAAGGTAGGTGCCTAAATGGCCGATACGCAGGCAACCGAGCAGGCAACCGAGCAGGCAACCGAGCAGGCAACCGAGCAGGCAACCGAGGGGTTCGAGTACGCGGACCCGCTGGCATCGGACAAGGCGGTGTGGGCGCTTGTCGGCGCGGTGAAGAATCTGGGCGACCAGAAGGCGCTCGAGCGCGACGCCTCGACGGGCCGCTACTCCAACGAGAGCGTTGCCGCGATGGTGGACAAGCACAAGACGGGGCTGGTGTACACGTTCCTCATCCCGGCGGGCAGCCCCACCGACATCCAGCCGATGAGCGCCGCCGCGAAGCGCGTGGCCTCCACCGAGTTCGTGCCGGCGACGGCGACGAGCGCGGCTGTCGACCCGTTCGACACCGAGGGCGGCCCGTGGTTCCACGTGTCCGCCAACGCGGGCGCCGATGCCGACGGCGTGCCGTGGGTCGAGGCCATCGACGGCGTCGACTACGGCTTCTCGCGCGTGGACAACGGACACGGCAACAACGTCTACGAGATCGCGCCGGTCGTTTGGCAGGCGGTCGAGGTGCTGGCGAACGGCGACCTGCTCGTCTCGTGGTCCGACAGCCGATTCAGCGGCTCGCAGCCGAACCCCAAGGCGTTGCTGCCGGACGGCACGCTGCGACCGTACATGCTGACGCCGACATACCCCATGAGCATCGACGCTGAAGGGCGCCCGCGCTCCGTCTCGGGCGCGAAGGTCGCCAACCGCACGACGTCGCACGACTCGCTCGTCGACCTTTGCAAGACCGCGACCACGGGCTACTCGGGCATGAGCGTCTACGACCAGTGGTATATCAACTTCCACCAGTTGACCAAGACGCTCTGCAAGTCCTCCCAGGTGGACTTCCCGGGCTGCACGGACTTCAACATCCAGATCCACCCCGCGCTCGCCGAGACGGGAGTCACGCGCGTGGTCGTCACCGCCGAGCAGGCGGCGAAGATTCCCGTTGGCGCGTCGATGATGTACGGCACCGACACGGGTACCACGTGCCCAGACCGAGGTGCCGCAGCCGCATACGACGTGTTCGACGGCGCCGTTGTCGGCGGCAAGGAGACGCTCGCAGACGGCAACGTGGCGCTTCTCATGGACGTCGCCAAGGCGTTCGACACGACCGTGAACACATGGCTCCAGAGTGCGCCGTGGTGCACGGGCAACACCGATGCCCTCGTTGGCGACGGCCAGGTGGCGAAGGACGGCAAGCATCCGTTCAAGGTCGGCGGCGTCGAGACGGGGCTGGGCCTGTGGGAGTTCATGGGCGATACGCTCTTCGTCTCCGATGGCACGGGCTTCGGCATCGCGGTCAACCCCGACACCCGCAATGAGAAGAAGAACGCCGTGGCGGACGGGGTGACCCCGACGGCGGCGTGCATGCCGACGGCAGATGGCTACATGCTCGACATCCAGTTCGTCAACGGCCTTATCTTGGGAAAGGGGCTCGGCGGCTCGGCGACGACTGGTGTCGGCGACTACTTCTACTTCGACACATCCGGCGGTAAGGTCAAAGGCACAATCCGTCTGGTTCGGTTCCTCGGCCTCCTGGGGGACGGCTCGTATGCCGGTCTTCGTTGCGCGAGCTCGTGGAGCCGGTCCGGTGGGGCCGCTTGGTACTTCGTCTCCCGGCTTTCTGCTACGGGCCGTAGCCGGGGGTGAATCAGGGCGTAGCCCTGAGAGGGGGCTGGCCCCCTCCTAACCCCAAACAGGGATTCACGGTGAGGGCGGCGCTGGTTTCTGGTTCAGTTCCTCGGCAACCTGAGGAACGGCTCGAATGCCGGTCTTCGTTACGCGAACTCGAGGAACAGGTCCGGTAGGGCCACTTGGAACTTCGTCTCCCGGCAATCTGTCTATAAATCTCTACTCGCACCGTGTCTACCGCGCCCGCCGCTTTCTGGCGGGACGCGGCTCAGCCTGACTCCTTTGAGTGAAATTTGTCCGCAAGGCTCACGGGCTGGTAACCGCAAGGCGAACGCTCGTATGACAGACAGAAAGAGCTTTGATCTATGAAAACCTACTGCAAGGGCCTCGAGTTCACGCGCAAGAGCGTCGTCGAGGCCCTGCACCGATGGAAGAAAAGCGACTCCGGCAAGGAGAACGGCTGGCGCGTCGCCGACGAATACGGCACCGAGACGGCGTTTGTCGACCGCATCTGGCTAGAGCTCTCGACCGAGACGCTTACGTTCGAGCCGATTCGAACCTACCTGAAGCACGACCCGAACAACGGCAAGCTGCGCGAGATAAGCGTCGAGAGCATCAAGCGGCAGGTGTGCAACTACCTGTGCGTTGGGGCACTCGAGCCGCTCCTTGCCGCCAAGGTCGGTTTCTGGCAGGTGTCGAGCGGCGTCAAGGGCAAGGGCGCGGCGCTGGGGATGCGCAAGCTCAGGCGCGCGGTTCACCGCTTCGCCTACCACCTACACGTCGACATCCGCAACTGCTACGGCTCGATGCAGACGGCGATGGTGGAGGGTCTGGTGGCGCGCTACGTCAAGAACAGCCAGGTCCTCTACCTGCTCCATTCGCTGCTGTCGACGATGAACGGCGTCCTTATCCTCGGCAGCTACCTGTCGCTTCGGTTGGCGGCGTTCGTGATCTCGTTCGCGTACCATGCGGTCGAGGAGGCGGCGAAGGAGCGGCGCGGCAAGCGCGCGAGGCTCGCGGGATGCCAGGTGTGGTACGCCGACGACGGCTATTTTCTCGGCAACTCAAAGCGCTCGCTCAGGAAGGCCGCGGCCATCGCCGCGCGCGTTTTGGGGCGGCTAGGATTGTCGATGAAGCCGTGGAAGGTGAGGCGCAACGGCGCCGAGCCCATCGACTTCGCGGGCTATCGCATCTGGTGCGCTCGCGGGCGCCGGGTCGACTTGCGAAAGAGGCTCTGGAAACGACTGCGACGCGCGTTCGCGCGCTACAGTCGCAGGTGCACCGAGCGCTTGGCGAGGCGCGTGTGCTCTTACTGGGGCTGGCTCAAAACGGCCGTCATGGAGCACCAGATGAACGTCAAGCGGTGCATATTCAACGCGGCGAGGGCCGCGGGTTAGGAGGAAAAATATGGTTGTGAAGTCGGAGCGAACGGGCGAGAGGCCCGAGACGGTCGAGATCGCGGGAACCGACGTCTGGCTGCGCCGCGGCATCGCCGAGGGCGAGCGCGAGGAGCAGGGCGGCGAGGGCGGTTCCGTCAAGGTGAAGGTGTTCACCTACGAGGAGCTGCACTTCACCGACCCGACTGGCGAGCTGACGGTCGAGGGCGCAAAGGCCGACTTTGACACCGTCTGGGGGGAGCATGAGCGCGACGGTATGGGAGATTCCGAGCGCATCAGCGCCGTGGAGCAGGCCACCGCCGACAACGGAAAGCAGATGGAGACGGTCTTCCAGGCCGTGGCCGAACTGGGAGACATGATCGCAACGGCAGGAGGTGGAGCATAATGGCAGCTATCTACGCAACGCTCATCAAGGACGGGGCAATCAACCCTAAGACCGGAGAGCCGTGGAAAGTCGAGGACGTGAACGTTATCTGGCGCGCCAAGGTGCAGGAGCTCCTGGACGCGGACGGCGAGTAAGGAAGGGCCCCGGCTTCGGTCGGGGCCCTTTTCCGTTATGCGCGGGCGACCATGCGTGCCGACGATTGGAGGCGGCGCATGGCGAGGGATAGCGCTCACGAGTTCTCAGACGCCGAGATTCGGGCGTTCGAGCGCGAGGTGGCGGAAGTGTACGGCGAGGCGAGCAAGACGGCCTACGCCGACATCAAGCGCTATCTGGCGCAGTTCGAGGCCGACGACGAGAAGATGCGCGAGCGTCTCGAGGCCGGCGAGATCACCAAGGCGCAATACAGGTCTTGGCGAAGCGGGAAGATCGCGGCGGGCAGGCGCTACCGAATCGTCCTCAAGCAGTGCGCCGAGGCCATGACGCATGCGAACGTCGTCGCAGCCGCCGCCATCGAAGGCAGGCTGCCAGAGGTCTACGCCGAGAACTACAACTACGGCACGTGGCAGGTCGAGAGCGCCGTGGGCGTTGACACGGCCTACGCACTACAGGACGCGTCAACCGTCCAGAGGCTGCTCACCGACCACGACAGCTACCTGCCAAAGCCGTCCGTCAACGTCGCCAAGGACGTGGCGTGGAACCGCCGGCTCATAGCCAACCAGATCACGCAGGGCGTGCTTCTCGGCGAGTCGATACCCAAGATCGCGAAGCGCATCCAGGACGTGGCGGGGTCGAACCGCGCGGCGGCAGTGCGCTTGGCGCGGACCTCGACGACGGCGGCGGAGAACGCCGGACGCGTCGACAGCTACAAGAGGGCCAAGGGGCTCGGTATCAAGGTGCAGCAGGAATGGGTGGCGACGCTCGACCTGCGCACGCGCTCGAGCCACAGGAAGATTGACCGCGAGAAGGTCGAGGTCGGCGAGAAGTTCAGCAACGGGTGCCGCTACCCGGGCGACCCCGAGGCGCCGTATGCCGAGACGTGCAACTGCCGATGCACGCTGATTGCGTGCTGTGACGGGCTCGACGTGCTCGACGGCGAGCGTTTCAGCCGCCTGCCCGAGGGCATGACCTACGAGGAATGGAAGGCGGGCAAGCCCGCCGTCACCGGCGCGAAGCCCGCGAACCGCACCATCTCAGAGTTCATGGAGATGCCCGGCACCAAGCGCAAGCTGGACGTGGCGGGCGTATCCAAGACCGAGGCGCGCAAGCGGCTCTCGCGGCAGCTCGAGGACTACGGCATACCGTCCGGCTCGTTCCGCAAGATGAGCGCAGGCGACCAGCAGAAGGTGTTGGACACGGCGCTTGCGCCCGGTTCGACGCCCATTGTCAACGGTCGGCGCGTTTTCAAGGAGATCAAGGGCGAGCATTCCGCAGGCTCCGACCTTGCCAAGGTCAACCCGAACTTTAAGACAAAGAAGGACAAAGACGGCAGGTACTCGTACAACTGCCAAAGGTGCGTTCCGGCGTATGAGGCGAGACGGCGTGGGCTCGACGTCGTTGCGAAGCCGGTTAAGATGAATAAGTGGGGGAAAATATCGGCATATGACCCCTTCGCGCGCGCCGAGTCGTACAAAAAGGTGTTTCCGGGGGCCACTTGGAAACGTGGTGGCGATAAGCCGGAGGAAGAAATAACGTCATTCCTCCTTGCGGTAAACGGGGACGCGAGGGCCGAGGTCTCCGTTTCCTGGGACCACGCGCTTTGCGGCAAGAGCGGACGACACGTTTTCGTTGCGGAAAAGACGGGAAACGCTATCAAGTTCATAGACCCACAGAGCGGCGATGAGGACGTGAGCTGGTATTTTGGTATAATCAAGGCCAAGGAGACGGAGTTCGCGCGAGTTGACGACGCCGAGTTTGGCGATCTTGTCGACGAGTGCCTGACGACAAGAGGTTGACATGCTCACATTGGAAGAGGCCATAAAGCCGATTCTGGAAGAGGAGGCCGTAGACGGATACGGCCCGGTGTGCGCATACGAGGGCAAATACCATTGGTTCGTCGGTTTCGGTTTCGATGGAAAGATGACCCCGGGCGACACTCCGTATGCCATCGACAAGGAAACGGGGAAGATTGACTTCTTCCCGATTCCATTTTTCCTCAGAGGCGAGAGCCCGTCTGCTATCGAGCTTGAGATGGACAAGGCCCACGAGGTAAAAATCCAATAGATCACAGCGGGCCCCGCCACGGCGGGGCTTTTTTCATGCCGCGTGACCGTGCCGTGACACTGCCCGCAGAGAGATTGGGGCAGGCATGAAAGAGCTATTCACTTGTGCGAACTGCGGCGACTGCGCCGTAAAGCTGGGCTTCGGCTTCACGTTCCCGGATACCTACATCTGCACGCAGCGCGGCGACGAGGTCGAGCCCGACGACGGCTGCACGCTCGGGTGCGAGGGCGTTCCGGTGCAAGCCATCGAGGCCATCGAGGCGGACGTCGACGGGCGCGTTGGCTACGGCTGCGAGGTGCCCGACTGATGGCTTACGGACTCGTCGGCGGCGTCGGCGACCACGGCCGGCACGGCACCCTCATCACCGAGGAGATCGTAAACGCCGCGAAGCTGGATACCGCCGAGTGCATCGAGATACGGCAGAACAACATCGAGCAGGTCGAGAAGGCCCTCCTGCGCGCCTACAAGACGGGCCTGGAGGAGATAGGCCTCGTCGCGGAGGGCTACGCCAAGGCGACGTGCCCGGTCGACACGGGCAGGTTGCGCAACTCCGTCACGCACCTCCTCAAAGGCTACGACTGCTTCATCGGTACCAACGTCGAGTATGCGCCGTACGTCGAGGAGGGGACCTCCCGCATGAAGGGCAAACACTTCCTGCGCAAGGCGGCGACTGGCCACGGCGACACGTACCGGGCGATTCTCGAGAAGCACCTGAGGGGCGGCGCATAGGGCCGCGTTACTCCGCTTGGATACTCACCCTTGCCGCGAGGTATTGCGGCGCGGGCCCTGCCGAGGCAACAGGTGGGAACCCGCCCATTCCGAAGCAAGGGAGATTCTGTTGGCACTTACGCGAAAGATGCTCAAAGCAATGGGCATCGAGGACGAGAAGATCGACCAGATCATCGACGAGCATGCCGAGAGCGTGAACGCGCTCAAGGCGCAGCGCGACGAGTTCAAGGAGGCCGCTGGCAAGGCGGACGGCTACAAGAAGGATCTGGACGCACTCAAAGCCAAGGGCGAAGGCGCGGGCGAGTACGAGGAAAAGTACAAGGCCAAGTGCAAGGAGCTCGACGACTACAAGGCCGAGGTCGCTGGGGAAAAGGCAGCAGCAGAGAAGCGCGGCCTGTACCGACAGCTGCTCGAGTCGGCGGGTGTTGACCCGAAGCGCATCGACACCGTTCTCAAGGTCTCCGACCTCGAGGGCGTGACCGTCAAGGACGGCGCTATCGAGGACGCGGACAAGCTGACCGAGGGCATCAAGGCCGACTGGGCCGACTTCATCGCAACCACGACCGTCAAGGGTGCCGATGTGGCCCACGCCCCCAAGGGCGAGGGCGGCAAGGACATCAACGAAATGAGCACCGCCGAGTACATGAAGTACAAGGCGGAGCAGAGAGGCTAAGGAGTTTCTATGTCGAACACCATCCTTACACCCAACATCATCGCCAACGAGGCGCTGGACGTTCTGCGCACCAACGCCGTCATGGCCAACCTCGTCCACCGCGACTACTCCTCCGAGTTCGTCGCCGGCGTGGGCGACACCATCACCGTCCGCAAGCCCGCCACCTTCGAGGCGAAGGAGTTCACCACCGAGGTCGAGGTGCAGGACGCCACGGAGGGCAAGGTCCCCGTCAAGATGGACAAGCTGCTCGACGTGACGTTCGCCGTCACGTCCAAGGAGCTGACGATGGGCATCGTCGACTTCTCCGCGCAGTTCCTCGTTCCGGCGATGCAGGCCTTCGCCGACAAGATCGACGGCTACCTGCTCGCGCTCGAGAAGGACGTCACGAACCGCGTCGACCACACCAAGGGCGCCATCGCCGTGGCAGACATCATCGCCGCCCGTAAGTTCCTCGTGGACGCCAAGGCGCCCTCCACGGAGCGCCGCTTCGTCTACGGCTCCCAGGCCGAGGCCGACCTGCTCAACACCGAGGCGTTCACCAACGCGTCCGCCGTCGGCGACAACGGCACCGCCCTCAAGGAGGCATCGCTTGGCCGTAAGTACGGCCTCGACTTCTACTGCGACCAGAATGTGCAGAAGACCACGGCAGAGACGGCCAACTACACGCCGTCCATCGCGTTCCACAAGAACGCCTTCGCGCTCGTGACCCGCCAGCTCGAGATGCCGCTCGGCGCCCCCAAGGCGTTCTCCACCTCCTACGACGGCTTCGGTCTGCGCGTCGTGCAGGGCTACGACCAGAAGACCAAGACCGACACCGTCTCCATCGACATGCTCTGCGGCGTCAAGACCCTCAGCCCCGAGCTCGCCGCCGTCATCACCGATAAGCGATAGGCGCAGAGATGCTCGAGCAGGTGCTTCTGTCGCTGCGCAACTGGTTCGTCGCTGACAAGCGCACGGAGCGCGTCCGCATCGAGGACGGCCGCCTCGTGCCGCCCGCGGGGCTCGACCTCAAGGAGGGCCAGTACATCCGCATCACGGGCTCGACGTTCAACGACGGGTTGCACTCATGGCCCTACAACGGCCTCACGGACGAGGAGTTCGTCGGCACCGTCTGGGCGCTCGCCATTCCGCAGGCCGTGGTCGACCTCGCTGACGAGATCGCAGCGTGGCAGACCGAGCACGTCAAGGAGCTGGACAGCCCGTACGCATCCGAGAGCTTCGGCGGCTACAGCTACACGCGCGTCGGCGGCGACGGCTCGCCCATCACGTGGCGACAGCAGTTCAAGGCGCGTCTCGACCCTTGGAGAAAGCTGTGAGCCGCCTGTACGAGCGCATGGCGGTGGCGTGCGCGAGGGTCGTCGCAAAGACCGAGCCTGACGGCGAGGGCGGCCTCAAGACCGTTTTGGCTGTCGGCGACGGCTTCACGGCGGCGATCGTGCGCGACAGCTCGACGGCCTCGCGCATCGCGGAGCACGACGGCGTGAGGAACGTCTACACCGTGACCACCGACGAGCCGCTGCGGTACGGCGACCTCTTCCAGCGTGCGTTCGACGGGCAGGTATTCCGCTGCACGTCGAACGCGGACGACGGGGCCGCGCCGTGCTGCGCGTCGTTCAGCTTCGGCCAGTGCAGCGCGGAGGAGTGGGAGGTGCCGGATGGCGACTAAGGCGGCTGCGCTACAGGCGTGGCTCGAGGGCTTCGGCCTTCCCGTGTACCGCGACTCGGCTGTGCCGGGCGAGGCGAAGATGCCCTACATCACCTACGACCTTCCGACCGCGGCGTTCGGCACGCAGTGCAACTCCGAGGTGAACCTCTGGTACCGGACCTCGTCCGAGGCCGCGCCAAACGCCAAGGTCGAGGAGGTCGCCCGTGCGCTCGGGCTCTCCGGCGTGCTGCTGCCGTGCGACGGCGGCGGCATGTGGGTGATGCAGGGCGAGCCGTTTTGCAACGCCATGGCCGACGAGGACAACGCCGTGAAGCGCCGAATCATCAACCTGACCATTGAGTACATGACCAGCTACTAGGAGGTCATATGTCTAAGTTCACGCGCATCCCCGAGAACACGTTCAAGGAGATCGTCATCAACGCGGGCCTTCTCGCCACGAATTTCAACCCCAAGACCGCCGAGGTCGCGGAGTCCGAGCTGATGGGCGCGACGAGCGGCGGAACCAGCTTCGCTGCCACGCCCAACTTCATCGACTACGGCGAGGACATCGACAACTGCCCAGCAAACACGATGGAGCTCAAGCGCATCGACAGCATCGAGGCCAAGCTGAGCGGCACCTTCGTGACGCTGAACACCGCGCTCGGCAAGAAGCTCGCAGCCGCAGCCGACGAGACCGAGGGGAAGATCGTCCCGCGCTCCGCGCTCTCGGAGGCCGACTTCGCCGACATCTGGCTCATCGGCGATTACTCGGGCGAGAACGGCAACGGCTATATCGCCATCCGCCTCATCAACGCGCTCAACACGGGCGGTCTGCAAATCACGACGCAGAACAAGGCCAAGGGCCAGTTCGCGTTCGAGTTCACGGGCCACTACTCAATCAAGAACCCCGAGATCGTGCCCTACGAGCTGTATATCAAACAGGAGATTGGAGCCTAACCATGAAGCTGGACAACCTTAACGCCGACGAGTTCCAGAACGCCATGTGCCTGTTAGCGGACGTGGCAGAGGACGTCATGAACGGCGAACTCGGCGCAAAGGCAAAGGCCTCCTACGCCAAGTTCCGCTCCGATTCCGCCAAGGCCAAGGCCAAGGCGACCGCCAAGGCGAAGGGCGACCCCGAGGCCGCGAAGGCAGCCGCCACCGCCGAGGTCAACGGCCTCGCCGTGGACATGGTGGCGGGGCTTCTACCCGACGTGCTGCGCCAGGGCGGCGAGATCAGCTACAAGCTGCTTGCCGCACTCGACGGCCAGACGCTCGAGGAGTACAAGGCCGACTTCACCGTCAAGAAGTGGGTGAACGACATCAAGGATGCCATCGACGGCATCGACGGCATTAAGGACATCTTGGCTCCTTTTTTTGGATAGCCGCCGAGGACCCATCTCACATATGGCTCTGTCTGGGCGAGTACGTCGGGCCACGGCGTGCTCGCCCTTTCTGTAGGTACATGGTCGCGCGGTGGCGCGAGCGGGACGAGCGGGAGGCGTTCCGCGTGTACCTGAGCGAGTCGGTGCGCCTCATGGCGCAGGGGAAGTGGCTCAAGGAGCCCTTCCTGAGCATCGTCAACGGCGGTGCGGGCGATGGGTCCGAGGCGGAGGACACGCGCGGCGGCGACGAGATCGCCGCAGACATCATCGAGCGGATGGGATTGAAGGTGGTCTAGGTGAACCTTCTCGACCTGATGATTAAGGTCGGCCTCAAGGACGAGGCCAGCGGCAAGGCCGAGGGCGTGGCCTCGAAGGTCGTGGGCACGCTGGGAAGTGCAGGCATGGCAGCGGCCAAGGCTATCGGCGTTGGCGTCGCCGCCGTCGGCGCGGGCGTCGCCGCCATCGGCGTGGCGAGCACGCAGGCCTACGCCGCGTACGAGCAGAACGTCGGCGGCATTCAGAAGATTTTCGGCAACATGGGCAAGTCGCTCGACGAGTACGCCGCGCTCACGGGGCAGACCGTCGAGCAGTGCTCCGGCAAGTGGCAGCAGCTCGAGCAGGCGCAGACCACGGTGCTCGCAAACGCCGACGCAGCCTACAAGACGGCCGGCATTAGCGCCAACCAATACATGGAACAGGTGACGGGTTTCTCGGCCTCGCTCGTTTCCTCACTGGGCGGCGACACGGTAAAGGCCGCGAAGTACGCCAACACGGCAATGGTCGACATGAGCGACAACGCCAACACCTTCGGCACGGCGATGGAGGACCTCCAGAACGCGTACCAGGGCTTTGCGAAACAAAATTACACGATGTTGGACAACCTCAAGTTGGGCTACGGCGGCACCAAGGAGGAGATGCAGCGCCTCATCAAGGACGCGCATGCCGTCAACTCCGCCGTGGACGAGTCGAGTCTGTCCTTCGACAACATCGTGCTCGCCATCCACACGATGCAGGAGCAGATGCAGATCGCCGGCACGACCTCGCGCGAGGCCGCGACGACCATCGAGGGCTCCTGCAACATGGCGAAGGCCGCCTGGGAGAACTGGCTGACCGAGCTGGGCAAGGACGACGCCGACATGGGCAAGCTCACCGAGGAGCTGGTCGAGTCGGTCGAGACGGCGGCTTCGAACGTCATCCCGCGCGTTGCGACCATCGTCGGCACGGCGCTGTCGCAGCTGCCGGGCCTTGTCACGTCGGTCGGGCCCGTGCTCGGTCAGGCGTTCGTCAGCATCTTCACGCAGGCACTCGACAGCGCGGCGGCAGCCGTGCCCGGGCCCATGGGCGACATCCTCTCCGCCGTGTCGGACGGCGTGGACGAGATCGGCGAGCGCTTCAAGGGCCTTGGCGAGATCTGGGCGGCTGGGGACAACCCGTTGGAGTCGCTGCACCTCGCCATGGTCTACGGGCTGACGCTGCTCGAGGGCGACCTTTCCACGCTGCAGGAGAACATCACCTCATCGCTGCCCGGCATCGCCGAGGGCTTCGCCGACGTGGGCGGCGAGGTCGTTCCCAGGCTCGCCGAGGGAATCGAGATGGGGCTGTCGTTCCTCTCCGAGACGGCGGCGTCGCTCATGACGTCGCTCGGCGGCTACCTGTCCGAGAACCTGCCCTCCATCACGGAGAGCGGCCTGCAGATTCTCACCGGCCTCTCCGAGTCCATAGCCGAGAACGCGGGCGTTCTGGCAGAGGGCGCGGCGAACCTCATCGTCGGCTTGGCGCAGGGTATCGCCGACAGCCTGCCGACGCTCATCGAGCAGGCCCCGGTCATCGTGCAGAACCTCGCCAGCGCGATCAACGACAACGCGCCGATACTGCTCGGTGCCGGCATCCAGGCAATCGTGACGCTGGCGCTTGGCATCGTGCAGGCGATACCGACGCTCATCGCCAACATCCCAGCCATCTTCTCGGCCTTCGTCTCGGCTTGGTCGGCGCTCGACTGGCTGAGCCTTGGCAGAAACGCCATCACGTTCCTGGGCAACGGCATCACCGGCATGGCCGGCTTCGTCAGCACGTGCGGCACCAACATCGTGTCCGCTATCCGCGGCGCAATCCAGAACCTGCCGTCCACCCTGGCGAGCATCGGCCGCAACGGAATCAGCAGCCTGGGTTCCGCCATCCGCGGCGCGGTCGGCTTCGTGACCTCGGCGGCCTCGAGTATCGGCAGTTCCATCATGGGCGCCCTGTCCTCCATCCCGGGCCGCGTGGCCTCCATCGGATCGCAGATCGTACAGGGCATCGCAAACGGAATCAGCGGCGCGGCTGGCGTGGTCGTGAGCAAGATTACCGGCGTGGTTGGCGGCGCCATCGACGCGGCCAAGAACCTGCTGGGTATCCACTCCCCCTCGCGCGTGTTCCGCAAGATTTTCGGCTACGTCATGGAGGGCGCGGCCCTCGGCATCGACGACACGGCGGACGAGCCGGTGAAGTCCATGAGGTCGGCGGTGCGCAACGTCGAGAAGGCCGCCGTGTTCGGTGCGAGCGTTACCGGCGGCGGAGCATACGGATCGACCGTCTACGGCGCCCGCGACGCCGCGGGCGGCGGCAACGTTTACAACCTCTACCTCGACAGCGACCTGCTGGGCGTCGACGGGCGCGTGGCGTCCGCGTTCAGGGCCTTCGTCGCGGCGGTGGAGCAGAGCATGGCGATGGGGGTCGCGTAGGATGGCGCAGGGAAACTGGGTTCAAGGCAGAGGCGCTTACGGCTTGTACTGCTGGTGCGCGTACGTGGACGTTGTTGAGGTCGGGCGTACCGACACCACGGTGACGTACCGCGTCACGCACGGCTACGGCACGCGCTACGCCATCGACTGCTACGCAAACGGCAGCTCGTCGGCGGGCGGCTCGTGGAACGGCTCGGTCTACTCGACGAACAACAGCGACTGGGTATGGGTCCAGTGCACGTCGCGCGACGTCGAGCTCGCGCGCGGCAACGGCGATGCCTACAACCATACCTTCACTGGCCAGATTAATGTCACGGGCGGCTTCGGCAACGGAACGTCCAACGCATCAAACACCGTCACGGTTCCGTGCCGCGCCTACCACACGCCGCACACGCCGAAGAACATCAGGGCGGAGCGCCTGAGCGACACCAGTGCGAAGGTCAGCTGGGACGTCGACTACACGGGCATGAACGGCGACTACCCCTGGTCGACCGTGACCGTCGGCGTGGTGAAGAACGGCCCGGGGAAGTTCACCGACGTCGGCACCGTTAGTTGGGATACCACGAGCCACACCTACAACGGCCTCGAGCCGGGCTGCATGTACATCTTCTCGGCCAAGGCGACGGGCCCCGGCGGCACGTCAGACTACGGCGTGAGCGCGCCGGCGATCTACACCACGCCGACGGCGCTCGGCATGCTCGAGGCAGTCAAGGCGGAGGCGGCGAAGGTCGCGCTCAAGGGGCACGACGCGCCGGCCTTCGTCGACAGCTGGGAGTTCCAGCTCTCGACCGACGGCCGCAAGACGTGGGTCGATGCGGACGTAAACGCCTCCTGGGAGGACGAGGAGGCGCCGGCGGGAACGGTGTGCTACCGCGTCCGCGCGGTCAAGAGCGGCCTCAAGGGACCGTGGACCGAGTCAAACGAGGTCACGACTATATGCCCGCCGCTCGCACCGTCCATCAGGGGCGTCAGGGCGGCTTATGCCACCCGCTCGACCGCGACACTCGAATGGGTGCCCAACCATCCGGACGGCTCGGCGCAGGCCTCCGCTGAGGTGCAGATCACGACGCCGACGGGTCCCACCACCACGACGGTCGATGGCCCGGGTGCGAGCCTGAAGCTGCCGACTGGCACCAAGGGCCTCTACACCGTACGCGTGCGCACCAAGGGCCTCGACGAGGGCTGGGGCGCATGGTCGAGCGCGGCGGCATATACCGTGGCGGACGCGCCCCAGGCATTCTTCACCGATCCGGCTGCGGACGGGGCGACCTTGCGCGCGGTGCCGCATACCTTCACGTGGAAGGTGGCCGACGAGACGGGCGTCAGCCGACAGTACCTGTCTTTGTGCGACATCAGGGGCAACCTCCTGTGGAGCGGGGCTGTGGACAAGGACGCGCGCTCCTTCCGCCTGGGCTATGCGCAGCACGCCTTCGTCAACCACACGGTCTACAGGGTCGTGCTCACGGTCACAGCCGGCTCGTCGCTGTCGGTCGCCGCCTCGAGAACTTTCCGGACCGACTGGGCACCGCCAGCCAAACCGTCGCTAAACATCTTTGTCGACGAGAGGCTGGGATGCCAGCTGTCGGTATTCCCAGGCAAGGCCGACAGCGACGACACGCCCGAGACGTCCCACTTCACCGTGTCGCGCGTCCTGCCCGACGGCTCGACCCTGCAGCTCGGCTCTCACCTTGCAGCGGGCGAGGGCGCGAGCGACCCGCTGCCTCCGCTCAACAGCGAGTTCGAGTACGTCGCGGTCGCCTACGCCGCGACGGGCGTGAGCACGGCGACGAGGGTCAAGACGACCGTGGCGAGCCGCGCGGTGGCTCTCAACTGGGGAGCCGGCGCTGAGAGGTCGTGGCTCGGGCGCTATCTCAAGAAGGGCTCGAGCCGCAAGGTGACGCACGGGTACAAGATGCTGCACTTCGCCGACGGCGGGGAGGGGCTGCCCGTCTCGTACGGCATCAACGAGAGGGACGTCAAGGACAGCATGGACTTCCTGCTGCTCGACGAGGAGGACTACAAGTCATTCCTCGAGATCATGAACACCGCGGGACGTTTCTGGGTGCGCGACCTCCACGGCGAGCGGTTCCGCGCCCGCCTGAGCTGCGGCGTGAAGCGTTCTGATGGCGCGTGGGTGGCCTCGTGCGACCCGACGTGGGAGACGTGGGAGGAGCCCGCCAATGGCTGATAACTGGACGAGGCCGTTCGACGCCTCCTACGACTTCGTGCGCGTCTCGCGCGAGACGGGGCTCGAGCTCGACTTCGTGCGCGACATCGAGAACGGCGGCTCCATAGAGCGCAACGCGAACACGGCGCTCTACGAGACCGCATCCCTGGACTTCGCCGACAAGTTCGACGTCGGCAACGACTTTCTGCGCGTGTACCTCAACGCCTCCTTCTCGGACGGCAGCGAGAGGCGCGAGTGCCTCGGCACGTTCATGCCCGTGGTGGACTCGGTGGACATCGACGGCGCCTACCGCGAGGGACAGATCAATGCCTACGGCCTCCTGAAGCGGCTCAAAGACGACGATTTCGACGGGCCGTACGTGATCGTTGCTGGCAGCAATCTGGTTGATGAGGCCGTCAAGATAGCCGAATCGGTCGGCCTCACCGTCTACGCCGACCCCAGCAGCCTCCTTCTGGGCAGCACCTTGGTTTTCGGCGTGGGCAGGGACAACGACGCCAAGAACAAGCTAGACGCGGTGGACCTGCTCCTCAAGGCGGCCGGGTTCCGCTCGCCGGCGACCGACCGAATGGGCAACGTGATCTACAGGCGCTACGTCGAGCCCGCCGACATGCCCATCTCGGCGGAGTTCACCGAGGGCAGGGACGCGCGCTTCATGTCGGATATGACCGAATCGACCAATCGCGCCGAGGTCTGCAACGTCGTGCACGTGGACTTCAGCACGCAGGACGCATCGGTGCGAGGTACGGCGGTGGACGACTCTCCCGACTCCGACCTATCGACCGTCTCGGTCGGGCGCCGAATCGTCAAGAGCTACAGCTACGACAGCCTTCCGGGCGTGGACACCGAGGATACCAACCTCATCGAGGGCGCCGCCAACGCCCTCATCGGCACCGGCAAGAAGTCGGATAAGAGCTTCAGGCAGAGCGATGCGCACGGCAGCATCCAGACCGTCTACGTTCCCGACTCGCCGCAGGTGGGCGTGCTCTTCGGCATCAAGGTCGTCTCGAGTGGCGGGCGCATCGGCTTCTGCCAGGACGAGGGGCCGAGCGTCAAGAAGGATACGGACTACACGCAGAGCGTGTGGGTCAAGGGTACCAAGGGCGCGACGGGCATCATACAGTCCTTCTGGGATCAGGAGAGGGTGCTTGGCCCGGTGACCAAGGGGTTCACCATGACTGGCGAGTGGCAGAAGGTCAGCTACACCTATCACGCCACGGAGAACCACAACAAGGTCAGCTGGGGCTACTGCTACATCGACGGCGGCGAGGCCATCTTCGTCGCCGACAAGGTCGAGGAGGGAGGCAACGCCACACCTTGGCCCCAGGACGCCATGCAGGCGGCGGCGGACCGCAAAGCGGCGGAGCTGCTCGCCACCGAGCGCGCCGTGACGCGCACGGACGAGTTCAAGAGCGTGTATAAGCCCGTCGAGCCGTGCATGGCGGTGGCGATGAACTACAGGACCGGCGGGGTGGTCGGTAAGCTGGCAATCCAGAAGCAGACGCTGACGCTCGACGCCGGCTGCGTCATAAAGCACACGGCGAGGAGGTACGAGCGATGAGCGATTCGGCAGCCGAGATCAAGAGCGCGGCGGCACGGCTGGCGGCGGCGATGCCGTCGGGCGGCAAGCGGCTGACGATGGAGTTCGGCACGGTCGTGGGCGTCCACGACACGGCGCTCGACGTGATGCTGCACGGCGCGGTGGTGACGGTCCCGATGGTGCGCTCCTGCACGGGGTGCGTCATCACCGACCGCGCCGTGATCCTGTCGCAGGGCCCGCTGGCCGTGTGCGTCGGCACGATGGCGGCGGCGTAGCCCGGCGTTACGGGGGGCCGAACCTGCAGTGTGGCGGGGGATGGGCCTCCGCCGCACTGCAGAACGGGAGGGAGGCCGGATGGAAGTGCTCAAGCTCTTCGCGCCGTACGGACCCGGCTGGCTTGGCGGCGCGGCGCTGGTGCTGATCGCCTTCTATTTTGGGCGGCAATTTCTGGACGAATACAAGGTCCAGAACGAGCGCAAGGCGAACATCGACCTCAAGCGCGAGGAGCGAAAGCAGGCCGAAGTGGACGAGCGGGCGCAGCGAGATCGGGAGCGCTCGCAGATGGAAGGGCGAATCGCCGCGCAGATGGAGCGAAGCAACAGTCTCATGGAGGCGATGAAGACCCTCATGGAGTCGGTCGTCGCGTCGAATGACGTGCTGCACGCCGACCTGGTCCACAGCCAGACGCGTAGCCAGGGCATGGCTCAAAAGGTCGACCACATCTGCGACCGAGTCGACCTGATCTACAGCAAGGAATCCGACAGATAGGAGGAATCATGACTACCGAAGACATTATCCGCAAGGTGACAAGCCGAAAGTTCTGGCTGTGCACGGCTGCCTTTTTGGGCTCCGTCGCGACCAGCGTCGCCGGCATCGCCACGGACAACCAGGCCGTCGCCGCCATCGGCACGGTATGCGGGGTCGCGAGTGCGGCCATCTACGCCGCAGCCGAGCAGGCCGTGGACGCCGCGCGACTCAAGGCGGGAGGCGAGCATGACGGAGACTAGTGCCGAGCCCAAGCGCAAGCTGCCGCTCCGTAGCGTCCTTGCCGTTGTCCTCGCCCTCGTGGCTGCCCTTGCCGCCCCGTGCGGCGCTGAGGCTTACCAGAGTGTGGATAGCTATGTCAGCAATGGACATGGATGGCTCAATGCGAGTTATCTCGTAATTCACGAGACCGCTAACCCGGGCGCCAGTGCCCGCAACCACGTGAGCTACTGGAGCGGCAATGATACCTATGTCGTGCACCATGTTATGGAGCTTGACGGTTCCACCGTGTACAACACGGTGCCCGAGAACCGTTTGTGCTGGCATGTTGGTAATGGCAATTACGCCACAATCGGTATCGAGCTGGCGCACGCCACCAATGCCAGCGACTTTGCAAAGCAGTGGACTGAAGCAGTCAAGTGGACTGGCGATGAGCTCCGCACACATGGCTGGGATACCTCGCGCCTGCTTTCCCACTACGAGGCTGCTCAGCGCTGGGGTGGTTCCGACCACACCGATCCCAATGGCTACTTCGCCAAGTACGGAAAGAGCTGGTGGGAGTTCAAGCAGGCGGTCTCAGCCTATCTCGGCAGCGGTTATGTAGCTCCCATCGCGCCGACCAATGGCAATGGCGGCACGTACCAGCCCTCTTATTCTGCAACCCGTACCAAGTTCCCGAAGTCTACGGGTAAGAGCGTCAACATCCACTATGCGCTGCACAATCGCTACGGCGCATGGAATGATGCTGTCACCAACTTCAATGACAGCAACAGCGAGGGTTTCGCGGGTGCGCCCTACGGCTCCCACGACATGCTCATCGCTTGGGTTGACAGCGGCACCCTTCGCTATCGCGTCCACACCAAGGAGAGCGGTTGGCTCGGCTGGGTACAGTCTGCCAACTACAACGACAGCGTAAATGGCATGGCGGGCCTGTGGGGGCAGACCATCGACGGCGTCCAGATGTACTACATCACGCCCAACGGTGACTACAAGCAGGTCTATTACCGCTCTCAGGACGTTGCCCACGCTGGCTACTGGGATGAGGTCTGCGATGATGGCTCCACTTATGGCGGCGATGATTATGCAGGCATCTACGGCTATGCGCTTGATCGCCTGCAGTGCTACGTGTCTGACGGAACACGTCGATGATCGCGTTGGCATTCGTGCTCGGCGCGCTCTTTGGCGGCATCGTGGCGACAATCGGGCTCTGCATCGTGAGCATCAACCGGCGCTAGCGACAGCGGGCGATAACAACAAAAAGGGGCCGTGGCGGTTCGTCGCCACGGCCCCTTTTTCGTATCCCTCGAATATCCCAAGTGGGCGCAAAACCCTAAGTACAGTCAGCGTGTCGCGGCACCGTCAGCGTATTTTTACTGTTGGTCAGCATCAATAGCGAGCTGCGGCAAACTGCCTCAGTACTGCCACATGTGGTTGACAGGGCCGGAGCCTTTGCCCATGTTTAGGCCGGCGGCCAGAGCGCCTGTCAGGTATGCCTTGCCCGCGTTGACGGCATCGGCAAGATCCATGCCCTGGGCCAGCGCGCAGGCGATGGCGGACGAGAGCGTACATCCGGTGCCGTGCGTGTTGTCGGTCTCGATGCGCTTGTGGCGGAACCACGTGGTGAGTGGATCTCCCAGATGGTTGCCCTCATCATCGAGTGGCGCGGGTTCGGCCAGTACATCGTTGGCCTCGTTGACAAGATGCCCACCCTTAACGAGGGATGCGCAACCAAAGCGGCGGGTGAGGAGCATGGCAGCATTTTGCTGCGTGCGCTCGGAGTCGACCTCGTAGTCGAGCAGGGCCATGGCCTCGGGAATATTGGGCGTGATAACCGTCGCCAGCGGGAACAGGCGGCGGGTGAGCGCCTCGGCGGCATCTTCGGCAATCAGCCGCGCGCCCGAGGTGGCGACCATGACGGGGTCGACGACGATATTTTGTGCGTCCCAGGCGCTCAAGCGGTCGGCGATAACCTCGATAATCTCGGCAGAGGAAACCATGCCGATTTTGACGGCGCTGGGTCGAATATCGTCAAAAACGGCATCGATCTGCGCCGCGACAATATCCGGGGAGATGTTCTGCACGGCGGTGACACCCAAGGTGTTCTGTGCGGTGATAGCAGTGATGGCCGTCTCGGCATACAGGCGGTGCGCCGTGATGGTCTTGATGTCGGCCTGAATGCCGGCGCCACCGCTGGAGTCGGATCCTGCGATGGATAGAACGGCAGGTACCTTACTGCGATCCATGTTCGCTCCCTTGTTCGGTCGGAATCAAATGGGTCTTTAAGAGCCTTCGTGAGTTCGTGTGGGTAGTCCCTACGCCTCGCGCCCCGGCAGGGCCG
>UQHZ01000010.1 GCA_900541055.1 uncultured Collinsella sp. | reverse complement strand
CTCTTTCACGTCACCTTGCTCGCTTAGGGGCGTTTTCGCTGACTTATGCTCAACCAGCGACGCTTTCGTGGTCCAAACTAGTCATCGGGGACGTTCTTGTTTGACTAGTCGGTTAAGAACGTCCCCAACGACTAGTCGGATTGCTAATTTGTGTGGGTTGTGGTTTTGGGAGCTGCGGGAATTTAAGATACTGTACAACTGTACGTTAAATCATCTTCGTAGTATATTGCTACCCGCAAAACTCAGCACCATTGTGCCGCGAGGCACTAAAGCGTCTACGTACAATGGTTGTCGATAGTACGATTCGATTCAACGACAGGATGGATGGTCCAAGCGTGAGTCTCGGCAGCAAACTATCCAACGCAAAGGTCTCCTTTGCGATATTTAAGCGCGACATTAAGCGACTGCTTATGAATCCCGTCGCCCTGGTGGTCACCCTGGGCGTGTGCGTCATTCCCTCGCTGTATGCCTGGTACAACATCGTTGCAAACTGGGATCCGTACGGAAATACCCAGGGCATTAAAATCGCCATCGCCAACAACGATCAGGGCACCCAGAACGACCTAGTGGGCGAGCTCAACGCGGGCGACCAGGTCGTCGATCAGCTCAAGGAGAACGACCAACTGGGCTGGACCTTCGTCGATTCGGCGGCCGATGCCAAAGAGGGCGTCGAGAGCGGCGAGTACTATGCTGCCATCGTGATTCCCAAGAACTTCTCTGACAATCTTGTCTCAATGCTCGACGGCAATTACCATCAGCCCAAGCTCACGTACTACGTCAACGAGAAGAAGAGCGCTATTGCGCCCAAGGTCACCGACACTGGCGCCAATACCATCGAGGAGCAGATCAACTCGGAGTTTGTCTCCACCGTGGGCGAGACTGTTGCCGGAATCGCCAAAGATGCCGGAGTCGATTTAAAGGACAAAGCGACCCAGACCCAGGATTCGCTGGCTGGTTCGGTGTCCGAAGCGTCTGATACCCTAGGCGAAGTACGTGATTCCATCGGCGACATGAACACCGCCATCGACAAGACAAGCAGCTCGATTGCTTCGGCCGATGCTGCGTTGGCGGGCCTGCAGGGACAGGCGCCTTCGCTAACGCAGGCAATCGCTCAGGGCAATGACCTGCTGGGCGAAGCTCGCACCACGGCTGGCAAGTCCATCACCTCGCTCTCCAAGGCACTTTCGGAGGGCAGCCTTGCGCTCACCAAGACGTCGGCCTCCGCGAACGCTGCGATTGGCAAGCTGACGGGTACGGTCGCATCTACGACCACCCGCATCGACAACTCGCTCGAGTCTCTCCAAGCGACGATCGATCACAATAAGGCCGTTATCGGGCACTTGGAGATTCTCGTCAATGACACGTCGACAGGTTCCGAGGAAATTGACGCGCGCATTGTATCGACCATCGATTCGCTTCGCGAGCAAAACCAGAAGCTGCAGAGCATCAAGGATGGCCTTTCTGCACAGTCGAGCGCCATGGCAAACGACGCTACGGCAATCTCGAACGCGAGCAGCGCACTCAACGCGGCAATTCAGACCGGTACGGCTAACCTCGGTCAGGCTCAGACCGATCTGGGGCAGAACGCGCTGCCGAAGGCTTCGAGCGCGCTGGACTCCTTTGCCGCCGTTTCGGGCGATTTGACCGGCATTGTGTCGGGTATGACCCCCACGATTGCGAGCGCGCGTGGCACGCTGGCCCAACTCGATGCGACGCTCAAGCAGGCCAAGACCACGCTGGCCCAGACCGATTCCTCGCTTGCCAAGGTCCAGGACAAGCTTGCAACCGCCGCCAACGACATCGCGGCCCTGCAGACTTCCGAGTCCATGGGCGAGCTGGCTGATCTGATGGGCGTCGATGTCAATGACGTCGCAGATTTCATGGCATCTCCGGTTGAGCTCACGTCTAAGTCGATCTATCCGGTCAAGAGCTTCGGCTCGGGCATTGCTCCTTTCTACACCAATCTGGCGCTGTGGGTGGGCGGCTATGTGCTCATCGCCATCTATAAGCTCGAAGTCGACCGCGAAGGCATCGGCAGCTTTACCGCGCGTCAGGGCTACTTTGGTCGCTGGCTGCTGATGGTGATCCTGGGCGCGTTGCAGGCCATCATCGTTACGGTGGGCGATCTGGTCATTGGCGTGCAGTGCGTCAACCCGCTCCTATTTGTGCTGGGTGGTATCGCCATCTCGTTTACGTACGTCAACATCATTTACGCGCTGTCCACTACGTTTAAGCACATCGGCAAGGCAATCGGCGTCATTCTGGTTATCGTGCAGATTCCGGGTTCATCAGGTATGTACCCCATCGAGATGATGCCCGGCTTCTTCCAGTGGCTGCATCCGCTGCTGCCCTTTACCTACGGCATCAATCTGCTGCGCGAGACGGTCGGCGGCATGTACTCGTTCAACTACCTGTTTAACCTGTGCATTCTGGGCGTGTTCTTGATCGTGGCGCTCTTTATCGGCCTGCAACTGCGTCCGCTGCTGCTCAACCTCAACCTGCTCTTCGATAAGCAGCTTTCCACGACGGGTCTGATGATCTGCGAGTCCAATGACCTGCCGCGCCAGCGCTACTCGCTGCGCACGGCCATGCGTGTCATGCTCGATTCCGATTCGTACCGTCGCGAACTGCTCGATCATGCGGTCGCCTTTGAACATCGCTACCCGTACTACATCAAGGGCGGTTTCGCCGCTGTAGTCGGCGTGCAGGTGCTGCTCTTCGTTCTGTCGACGGTTCTCGATATCGACAACAATGGCAAGATCATTCTGCTGGTCATCTGGATTATCTCGGTCATTGCCATCTGCGGCTGGCTCATCAACATCGAGTACATCCGCGCAAGCCTCAACACCCAGATGCGCATCTCGGCGCTTTCGGATGAGGACCTGCGCCGCGAGATGCGCGAGCACACGGCCGCCATTCCGGCCGCCCGCCACATGTTTGGCCTCAACGCCAGCGAGCGTGGTGCCAAGGGCGGCGATCAGTCCACGGGCCGCTTGCCGCATATCGGCTCGCACCATAAATCTCAGGGCAGCGACAGCACAGCCACAAATGATGGAGATACCACCGCGCTTGGCAAGCACTCCAAAGGAGGTGAGGCATAAATGAAGAACATCCTGCATCAGTTTAAGCGCGATGTCCAAAACGTGTCTCGCTCCGTGATCGGCTTGGTTGTCGTGATGGGCCTCATTATCGTACCGTGTCTGTACGCGTGGTTTAACATCGCCGGCAGCTGGGATCCGTACGGCAACACCGGCAATCTTAAGATCGCCGTGGTCAACACCGATGAGGGTTACGAGAGCGATTTGATCCCCGTCGAGGTTAACGTGGGCGAAAACGTGACCGCCACCCTACGCGGCAACGAGAGCTTCGATTGGGTTGTGCTCAACAATCGCGAAAAGGCTATCGAGGGCGTTAAGTCGGGCGCGTACTATGCGGCCGTTGTTATCCCCAAAACGTTTAGCGCAGACATGATGACGCTTTTCTCGACCGACGTGAAACACGCCGATATCGAGTTTTACGAGAATCAGAAGGCAAATGCCATTGCACAGATCGTAACCGAGAAGGGCTCGAGCGCCGTTCAGAGCCAGGTTAACGAGACCTTTACCAAGACCATCACGACCATCGGTCTTAAGACTGTGTCCAGCCTGCTCGATTACATGAGCACCGACCAGGTTAGCAACTTTATCGCCAACCTGTCCTCGACGCTCGGCGATTCGGTCCAGGACCTGCAGGACGTTCAGGCCAGCGCAACGTCGCTTGCGGGCATTTTGAGCTCCACGTCCGATTCGTTGACGTCGGCGAGCGGTATGCTCCAGCAGTCCGGATCGACCGAGGAGTCGGTGAAGCAGCTCATGCAGCATGCCGAGAGCGGTATTGCCGATTCCGAGCAAGCGCTCAAGTCTGCCAGCGATGCGATCGATGCTGCTATTGATGGGAGCGCAGGTTCGTTCGATAACGTTTCTACCGAGCTCGCAAAGGCATTCGACGCTGCAAACAAGCACGTCGATCTTACGGTGTCTCAGCTCTACGGTGGCGCAGCGTCACTCAATAAACGTGTCGACGAGATTGATGGCACGGCGAATGAGCTCCGCAGTCTTGCTGACCAGGTGAGTAACGATAAGCTCAAGGCAGGGCTTGAGGACGCGGCTGCCGAGCTTGATAAAACCGCGACGGAGTACCGCAACAATGCCAATGAGCTGACGAATATCGCGACGTCGCTCACGAAGAGTATGGCAGAGGTTAACAAATCGCGTGCCGAGGTCGATCAGGCAATCGCGGATGCCAAGGCTGGTATCTCGGGCGCCAAGATTGACTACGACTCTACGTTTTCGGTCAAGGCCAAAGAACTCAAGAAGACTATTTCGGGCGTTTTGGACTCGCTTGATGGCATCTCGGGCGACCTGGATAGCGCCGTAGACGGCCTGACCGCTGCTTCCGGTTCGCTGGCAAAGGGCCTCTCCAAGGCTGCAAAGCTGGTCAACAAGGCTTCCGATCAGCTGGGCGAGGCGTCGGACAAGATCAGCGCGTTTAAGGACGAGCTCGACGGCGCCTTGATGTCGGATGACCTCGCTACGATCAAGACGATGATCGGCAATGATCCCGAGGGTCTGGCCGTGTCGCTTTCCGGCCCCGTCGCGCTCGACCGCAAGCCGGTCTATCCGATCCGCAACTACGGTTCGGCCATGGCACCGTTCTACACGATTCTGTCGCTCTGGGTCGGCTCGATCGTACTGGCAGCCATGATGAAGGTCTCGGTTGACGATGAGCTTATCAACGAGCTCATCCCCGTACGCCTGCACGAGATCTATCTGGGCCGTTACCTGTTCTTTGGCGGTTTGGCTCTGCTGCAGGCAACGCTCGTGTGCGCGGGCGACATTCTGTTCTTTGGCATTCAGTGCGACAACCCGCTGCAGTTTGTGCTGGCGGGCTGGGTCGCGAGTCTCGTGTTCTCCAATATCGTCTACACGCTTACGGTGTCGTTTGGTGATATCGGCAAGGCGCTCGCGGTCGTGCTGTTGGTCATGCAGGTCGGCGGTTCGGGCGGCACGTTCCCCATCGAGATGACCGGCCCCGTGTTCCAGGCGATTTATCCGTTCCTGCCGTTTACTCACGGCATCAACGCCATGCACGCCGCCATGGCCGGTGCCTACCATATGGAGTACTGGGTTGAGCTGGGCATTCTGGCGAGCTATCTGATTCCGTCGCTGGCCCTGGGCGTCGTCTTCCGCCGCCCAGTCATCAAAGCCAACGACTGGATTATCGAAAAGCTTGAGAGTACTAAATTAATCTAGTTACGCGGTTTTACCAAACCGCGTAACGGCTCGACGCTGCAAACGACCCTAAGCGGCAATCTGACGTTCAATTTCAAGGGCGCGACCAGAAGGTCAGCGCCCTTTCATTTCACGTCACCTTGCTCGCTTAGGGTCGTTTTCGCTGACGTTGACGAAACATCGAGGTTATTCAAGTCGGTACTTTAGTGCGGTGAATTGCGCGGGTTGCTTGGTTGTTGCTACAGTAGCGGGGCGTGCCGGGGGTCCGGTGCGCCCCGTTTTTATTTGACCATGAGGCGGCACGCAGCCATACGCGTGCGGACACCACGCCCAGATTGAGTGCGAGGATGTTCCATGGCCCAATACGCTGCCAACGAAATCGAAAACATGCCCGATAGCCCTGTGGCCCGTGAGGATTTGGGCGCGGGTGGCACCTTCCGCGGCGCCGGCGCTCGCTCGCCGCTGTTCTGGAAAGTCCTGCTACTTTCGGTGGCAGTCGTCTGGGGCTACTCCTTTACGACCATGAAGGACGCGCTCGACACCATTCCGGTGTTTGAACTTCTCTACGTGCGCTTTCTGCCCGCAGCGTTGGTCATGTTTGCCGTCTTCCACAAACGCATCATTGCACATTTCAATGCCCGCAACCTGATCGTTGGCCTGAGTATGGGCGTGCTCATGTGGGCGGCCTATGCGTTGCAGACGGTCGGTCTGGCACATACTACGGCGGGCAAGAATGCTTTTTTGACGGGCACGTATTGCATCCTCGTGCCGTTCGCGAGCTATTTTCTGAGCGGCGAAAAACTCACCCGCTATAACCTGGGCGCGGCGCTGCTGTGCTTGGCGGGCATTGGCCTGGTGGCGCTCGATAGCGTCGAGTTCAACATCGGTGACGTCATTACGCTGGCTGGTGCGGTCTTTTTCGCCATCCAGATGGCGGTGACGGCCAAATACGGTCGCAAGATGGATATCAACGTCATCACGTTTTGGATGTTTGTGGGCAACGGCGTGCTGAGCCTGATCTCGTCGCTGTTATTCGAGACCCAAGCGCCGCTGTCCGTGTGGACGCCGAGCTTTATCGGTGTGATGGCGTTTCTATCGGTGGGCTGTACGTGCGTGGCCCTGCTCATCCAAAACGTCGGCCTGGCGCATGTCCCGGCCTCGACGGGCTCGCTGCTCCTTTCGATGGAATCGCCTTCGGGTGTGCTGTTCTCGGTGCTGCTGATGGGGGAGGCGCTCACTTCGCGTCTGCTCGCCGGCTTCGCGCTCATCTTCCTGTCGATTATCTTGAGCGAGACGCATTTCGACTTCTTGCGCCAAAAGCCGCGCCCGTAATTGTAAACAACTTGTTGCGCCGCCTCCCGGGGCGGCATTTTTTATGCATCGCCCTTAAAGTTGTACCTTGCACTTTACGCTATCAAAGTGCTTGCTGCAAAAACGTTACTGGAGGGCATCTATGGCACCAGCACTGTCCGATTTTCAACCGCAACCAGCGCCTCAAGCTACCACAGCGGCGCAGACCGCTATAGGTGACGGTCTTGTCGCAGAAGCTCAGGCTTTTGCAGACGAGCTCGCTGCGTGGCGACACGATCTACACCAGATGCCCGAGCTCGGTAACAATCTTCCGCAGACGTCTGCCTATATCCAGGCACGTCTGGACGAGATGGACATCCCCCATACCACGCTCGTTGATGGTTCCTGCGTTGTGAGCCTTGTCGGCGCCGGTGCCGCCGCGGCCCAGGGCAATGGCGTCTGCGCGGACGAACAGGCCGGTACGGTTATTATGCTCCGCGGCGACATGGATGCCCTGCCCGTTGCCGAGGAATCCGGCGAGCCCTTTGCATCCACCAATGGCTGCATGCATGCTTGCGGTCACGATATGCACGCGACGGCGCTGCTTGGTGCGGCTCGTATGCTCAAGGCCCGCGAGGCCGAGCTTGTCGACGCCAATGCTACCGTCAAGTTGCTGTTCCAGCCGGGTGAGGAGACCTTTGAGGGGGCACGCGCTGCCATCGCCGACGGTCTGCTGCAGAACCCACGCCCCCAGGCCGCCTTTGCCATGCATGTCAATAGCCAGTCGCCGCTTGGTCTGGTACTCTACGGCAGCCCGGCGCTCTCGGGCGTGTACGGTTTTCGCATCACGCTTCAGGGCAAGGGCGGCCATGGCTCGAGCCCCGAGATCTGCATCGACCCCATCACGGCCGGCGTCCATGTGCATCTGGCGCTTCAGGAGCTCATCTCCCGCGAGGTGCCGGCGGCCAAGGAGGTTGCGCTTACCGTTGGCAAGTTCGCCGGCGGTCAGGCCGCAAATGTCATCCCCGACACTTGTGTGCTCGAAGGTACGCTGCGCGGATTCGACGTCGAGCTCATGGAGCACCTCAAGACCCGCATCGCGGAGGTCGTCAACGGCGTTGCCACGACCTATCGTACGCCGGCCACCATCGAGACGCTCTCGGATGTTCCCCCGCTCGTGCTCGATGACGACATGACCCAGGCTTCGCTTGGCTATGTGGGTGCGACGCTGCCCAAGGCCGCCTTCCTGCCGCTGTTCCACGCCATGGCGAGCGAGGACTTCGCGTTGATCTCGAGTGAGATCCCGAGTGCGTACTTTACCGTGGGCGCTGCCGTGACTGATACGGACGAGCATTTTGCTCAGCATCATCCCAAGGCACGTTTTAGCGATGCCGAGCTTCCCCTTGGCGCCGCGGCTTATGCCGCCGTCGCTTTGGGCTACATCGCCGACCACCGGTAGCACCCAATCTTGCTACTCGTTTGTTTAAAAAGGAGCAGTATGTCCCAGCAGCGTAAGTTCTTCCCCGGCTGGCTCGTGGTGGCTTCCGGCTTTGTCATCATGGCCACGTGCTACACGATTTTCGTTAACTGCATGAGCCTGTTTCAGCCGCTCGTCGTCAGCGACCTGGGCATCACGCTTGCGCAGTACAACATCTCCAACGCCATCTCCACCGTGGTGAGCGTTATCGGCTCACTTGTGATCGGTCATGTTGCCGATAAAGTAAGCGGTCGCGTTTTGGGCTCCCTCACTGTAATCGCCACCTCTGCCGTTCTTGCCGGCATGAGCTTTGTCGGTGAGCTGTGGCAGGTCTACGTGCTCTTTTCTGTTTGCCCCGTTCTGTTTGTGGCCGCCCTGGAAGCCGAATGGATGCTCGTACCATCATTCGGTTTCCAAGGCGGTCACGGGCCTACGAAATGATCCGTTTTCCTCCGTCCCCAACAGATCACGTGATCCGAAGGGGACGGAGGAAAACGGGTCACAAACAGCGGCGGCGCATCTGGCCGAACGAGTCCCCATACCCTCGTTCGGTCAGACGCGCCGCCGCGTTGCTGCTTTGTGCCGTATAATGTCCACTATCTATGACGCGATACAAAAGAAAGGTGTTTGCCCATGCAGGCACAGAAGGCGGAGGGAACCCGCGACCTTATCGGCGCCGAGATGCGCGCCTGGCAAAAGATGCAGCAGATTGCGGCCAGCGTATTCGAGCCGTTTGGCTTTAAGCCCATCGAGACGCCCGCGATCGAGCAGGTGGACGTGTTTGTCCACGGCATCGGCCAGTCGACCGACGTCGTGCGCAAGGAGATGTTCCGCGTGTTTAGCGGCGCCAACCTGGAGCGCGTCTTTACCGAGGGCACCGACACCAAGCTTAAGCCCAAGCAGCGCCTGGCCCTTCGTCCCGAGGGCACGGCCGGTGTGGTGCGCGCCGTCGTGGAGAACAACCTAGTGCCCCAGGGCTCCACGCCGTTTAAGGCGTACTATGCCGAGGCCATGTTCCGTGGCGAGCGTCCCCAGAAGGGTCGCCTGCGCCAGTTTCACCAGGTGGGCATCGAGTGGCTCGGCGCTCCCGATCCGGCGGCAGACGCCGAGTGCATCATCATGCTCATGGAGTTCTACAAGCGCCTGGGCTTCGATCTTTCCAAGCTCCGTCTGCTCATTAACTCGATGGGCGATGCGCAGTGCCGTCCGGCCTATCGCGAGCAGGTTAAGCAGTTCATTCTCGACCACGCCGACGAGATGTGCGACGAGTGCCGCGAGCGCGCCGAGCTCAACCCGCTGCGCGCCTTCGACTGCAAGAACGACCATTGCCGCGAGATCATGGCCAACGCTCCGCTGATGGGCGACAACCTGTGCGACGAGTGCCGCGAGCACTACGAGCAAGTCAAGCGCTATCTGGATGCCGCCGGTATCGAGTATGTCGAGGATCCCACCTTGGTGCGCGGCCTGGACTACTACACCCGTACTGTCTTTGAGGTCGAGGCCCCTGGCGCCGGCGTCGGCTCCATCGGCGGCGGCGGCCGCTACGACGGCCTGGTCGAGCTCGAGGGTGGCAAGCCCACGGCAGGCGTCGGCTTTGCCGTCGGTTTTGAGCGCGCCCTGCTGGCCCTGCAGGCCTTTGGCAGCGATCTGGGTGCCGAGGAGGCCCCGTGCGTCTATGTCGCCAACGCAGGCAAGGAGCTGCGCCAGAACGTCTTTGCCATTACGCAGGAGCTTCGCGCCGCAGGGATTGTGACCGAGGCCGACTATCAGGGCCGTTCGCTCAAAGCCCAGTTTAAGCAGGCCGATAAGGTGGGCGCCAAGCTCATCCTGGTCCTGGGCGGCGACGAGCTTGCCGCCGGCAAGGTCAAGGTGCGCGACATGGAGAGCCACGAAGAGGTTCTTGCCGATCTGGCCAACGTCGTCGAGGCGGTTCGCGAGCGTCTGTAGCGCATCTTTTTGAGCTGCGGGCCTGCTAACGTGCCCTGCTCATGGAGAGTAATTGTTACGGGGGTGTTTCGCTTTTATGCGGAATGCCCTCGTTTGCATATGCCTCCCACCGAGAAATACGACCATTTGGGGCAAAAACCCTTGCAATGCAGAAAATACTTTTGTGTGGTAAAGCGCAATCAGAGTCGAAAGTATTTCTCAAGCGCCTATAATGAATACCGCATGTTACGTGCATAGAAGGAGGAATGGGAGGAAACGTGGCTGAGAACCTAAGCAACCAGTCTGTACCCGAAGCCGCGGCGCGCGTCGCTGCCGTGGTCAACCGCCTCGTTAACCGAATCGGCTCGAATGCCGAGTCCAGGGAGCGTCTCGCCGAGATCGAGATCCCCGAGGAGCTGCGCGACAATCTGGCGCTGTTCTTGCGCCTGGAGCGCCGTGTGCTTAGCGAGTATGATCCCGAGATCGCGGACCTGTTCGACAAGATTTTGACAGCCGAGATTGTGGTCAATGCCGGCAACCCCGGTACCTGCGCTGCCGACGAAGCCGTCGACGAGCAGGGCGTGCCCACCGCCGACGAGCCCACTGCCGTGGCATTTCGTGAGGTCGTCGATTTGATCGACAGCCTGCCGCTCGATAAGCAGCAGGTCATCGTTCGCGCCTTTACGAGCTTTTTCCATCTGGCAAACCTGTCGGAGGAGAACTACCGTGTGGCGCAGCTGCGCGAGCGCGAGGCCGGTGCGTCGACCGATACCGAGGTCGATCCTGCCAACGAGCTTACCGTTGCCTATCACCAGCTGGTGAATGAGCTGGGTGTCGAGGGTGCCAACGAGCTGCTCGACAAGCTCGAGTTCCACCCTGTCTTTACCGCACATCCCACCGAGGCCCGTCGTAAGGCCGTCGAGGGCAAGATCCGCCGTATCTCCAACCTGCTGGAGGAGCGTCCGCGTCTGGGCGGCTCCGACCTGGTGGAGAACGAGCGCCATATGCTGCAGGAGATCGACGCCCTGGTGCGTACGAGTCCCATCGCGCTCAAGAAGCCCACGCCGGTCGAGGAAGCCGATACCATCATCGACATCTTCGATAACACGCTGTTCGACGTTATCCCCGTTATCTATCGTCGTTTTGACGATTGGGTGCTGGGCGACAAGGCCGGTACTGTGCCGCCGCTGTGCCCGGCGTTCTTCCATCCCGGCAGCTGGATCGGTTCCGACCGCGACGGTAACCCCAACGTCACCGCCAAGGTGAGCCGTGAGGTCGCCGCCAAGTACTTTACGCACATGGTGCTCAAGCTCGAGGACAAGTGCCGCCACATCGGCCGCAACCTCACGCTCGAGGCTACCTACAGCAAGCCTTCTGCCGAGCTCATTAACCTGTGGAACCATCAGGTCGAGATGAGCCCTCGTTACACGGCCCGCGCCGAGCTGATCTCCGAGCACGAGCCGCATCGCGCCGTCATGCTCGTCATGGCCGACCGCCTGAACGCCACCGTGCGCCGCATCACCGACACCATGTACCACAGCGCCGACGAGTTCCTGGATGACCTGCGCGTCGTCCAGCGTTCGCTGGCCGCCTGCGGTGCCGTCCGTGCTGCCTACGGCCCGGTCCAAACCATCATCTGGCAGGTCGAGTCCTTCGGCTTCCATATGGTCGAGATGGAGTTCCGTCAGCACTCCGTGGTGCATGCCCGCGCCCTTAAGGATATCCACGAGAACGGTATCCATGGCGACCTGCAGCCCATGACGCGCGAGGTCATCGATACCTTCCGCGCTATCGGCTCCATCCAAAAGCGCTACGGCAAGAAGATGGCGCACCGCTACATCATCTCGTTTACCAAGAGCGCTCAGCATGTGGCCGACGTCTTTGAGCTGGCGCACCTGTCCTTTGCACACGAGGAGGATGTCCCCGAGCTCGACGTGATCCCGTTGTTCGAGCAGCTCGAGGACCTCGAGGGCTGCGTCGACGTGCTCGATCAGATGCTTACGCTGCCTGTGGTGCAAAAGCGCCTTGCCCAGACCAACCGCCGCATGGAGGTCATGCTGGGCTATTCCGACTCCTCCAAGGATGCCGGTCCTACCACGGCCATGCTCGCGCTGCACTCCGCGCAGGAGCGCATTGCCAAGTGGGCCGAGAAGAACGATATCGACCTGGTGCTCATGCACGGTCGCGGCGGTGCCGTGGGCCGTGGCGGCGGTCCGGCCAACAAGGCCGTGCTGGCGCAGCCCAAGGGTTCGGTCAACTGCTTCTTTAAGCTCACCGAGCAGGGCGAGGTCATCTTTGCCCGTTACGGCAACCGCACGCTGGCTCAGCGCCATGTTGAGTCCGTTGCCGCCGCAACGCTTTTGCAGTCGGCCCCGAGTGTCGAGAAGACCAACACCGAGACCACGCAGAAGTTCTGGGATATGGCCGAGAAGCTCAACGCCGCAAGCCACGAGCGCTATCTGGACCTGCTGAACACCGAGGACTTTACACCGTGGTTCTCGACCGTGACGCCGTTGACCGAGGTCGGTCTGCTGCCGATCGGCTCGCGTCCCGCCAAGCGCGGCTTGGGCGCCAAGTCACTCGACGACCTGCGTACCATTCCGTGGATCTTCAGCTGGAGCCAGGCGCGCATTAACCTGGCCGCTTGGTACGGCCTGGGCACCGCCTGCGAGCAGTTGGGCGACCTTGACCAGCTTAAGGCTGCCTACCAGGAGTGGCCGTTCTTCCGCACCTTTATCGACAACATCGAGATGTCGATCGCCAAGACCGACCAGCGCATCGCCAAGATGTATCTGCACCTGGGCGATCGCCAGGATCTGTCCGAGAAGGTCTTTACCGAGATGCAGCTCACGCGTAAGTGGGTCCTTGCCATCGTCGGTGACGAGTGGCCGCTGCAGCGCCGCCGCGTGCTCGGCTGCGCCGTTCGCGTACGTAACCCCTACGTCGACGCCCTGTCCATCGCCCAGGTCCGCGCCCTTCGCGAGGTGCGTATGAACCAGGACGAGATGGCCGAGGAGAAGAAGGCCGAGTACATGAGCCTGATTCTTTCGACTGTGACCGGCGTCTCGGCAGGTTTGCAGAACACGGGGTAATCGATAGCCCTGTAGTCGTTGTCCGGGGCGGCCGTATGTTTTCTTTCCGGCGCGTCCTCGGACATGCAAGAAGCCCTCGCTGCGCACTTCGTGCGGCGAGGGCTTCTTGCGTCCTGCGGAATGCGCCGGAAAGAAAACAAACGGCGGCCCCTACGATGTCCGGTCTTCGGTGGATTACTTGCTGGGGAAATAAAGGCGCGCTTCGCGCGTTTGGAAAGGGCTTCGTGCTGCGGAATGCGTTCAGAGGGAAACCCGTCGGGTCCCTTCGTCCGCGGTCTTCAGGGATTGGGGCTGAAGGGATTAAAGTGCGCTTTGCGCCTAATGCGGAGTGCGGCGAGGGCTTCTTGCGTCCTGTGGAGTGTGCCTAAAAGTAAACCTATGGCGGGCCCTGCGATGTCCGACCTTTGGCGGATCAGCCGCTGGGTGAGGGTGGTGCTTGGGGCGACGTGCAAAAAACGGAGTTTTCAGCAGCCAAAGATTGATGCATAAGGCCATAGCCGGCTTTCGCTGCCTTTGTTGATGCTTTTGCACGACAATTGGGCCTTGGCGATGCCCGTATATGGCTGGTTTCTCGCCGCATGCTATCCAGATGGGACAAGTCATGAGGACTATCTACCTTTTGAAAGACTTTTGACACCAAAATCTTATCCCGCGATGCTGAATACTCGCAAAAATGCACGCTCCGGAGGGTACTACCCTGTTACGGTTTGAAATCCATGCACCATTTTATGCAATATATGAACGCATTTATGCAAAATGGCTTACGTGCGTACATCTCGGGGTAGATGTTTGCCTCGGCGCTGCGTAAGTCATCCTGTCTATTGTGTCTTTTACAGGCGGCTGCGGTTCCGTTTGGGATCGCGGCCGTTTTGTTGTGGGTCAAATATGAACGTTGTGTTAACGAGTCGGTGGACGGTGGTGTTTTTCGGTGAGCGGCGTATCCTTCCAACGGTTTATCTAGTGTGTCAGTTGAAAGGAAGAGGGCGCTCGTCATTGTTTGAATGTGAACTGCCGTTTGACCACAAGACGTTGCATCTGGAGCTCGAGGATAAGAACTTTGCGGGTGTGATGGAAGGTCATCAAAACGAGTTTAAGACTACAAAATCGCAGGAAGAGCTGGTGGAGGAGTCGCTTGCCAACCCTTATGGCTCGCCTTCGCTCGAGGAGCTTTGTGCTGGCAAGAAGGATATTGTCATCATTAGCTCCGATCATACGCGTCCCGTTCCCTCGCGTGTGACGATGCCTATTCTGCTGCATCACATCCATTCTGCTGCGCCCGAGGCTCGCGTGCGTATTCTGGTTGCTACGGGTATGCATCGTCCGTCGACGCACGAGGAGCTCGTCAACAAGTACGGCGAGGAGATCGTTGCCAACGAGGAAATCGTTATGCACGTCGCGACCGATGACAGCATGATGAAAAAGATCGGCACCCTGCCTTCTGGCGGCGAGTGCATCATCAACAAGATTGCTGCCGATTGCGATCTGCTGCTTGCCGAGGGCTTTATTGAGCCGCACTTCTTTGCCGGTTTCTCTGGTAGCCGCAAGTCCGTCCTGCCTGGCATTGCCAGCTACAAGACCATCATGTACAACCACAACGGCCAGTTCGTGAACGATTCTCATTCGCGCGCCGGCAACCTGTGCCATAACCACGTGAGCGAGGATATGTTTGCCGCTGCCGAGATGGCTCACCTTGCCTTTGTGCTGAACGTGGTGCTCAACGGCAAGCATGAGGTCATTGGTTCCTTTGCCGGCGACATCCACAAGGCACACGAGGCTGGCTGCGAGTTTGTGAAGAGCCTTGCCGGCGTTGAGCCCGTCGAGTGCGAGATTGCCATCACCACCAACGGCGGCTACCCGCTCGACCAGAACATCTATCAGGCCGTGAAGGGCATGTGCGCCGCCGAGGCTACGCTTCCCGAGGGCGGCGTGATCATCGATGTCGCCGGTTGTGCCGACGGTCACGGTGGCGAGGGCTTCTATCACAACATCGCCGACAACGATCCGGCAGAGTTTGAGCGCGCCTGCATCGACCGTCCTAAGGACGAGACCCTGCCCGACCAGTGGACGAGCCAGATTTTCGCCCGCATCCTGGCGCATCACCCTGTGATCATGGTCACCGACCTGTGCGATCACCAGATGCTCAAGGATATGCACATGACGCCGGTCAACACTATCGAGGAGGCGCTCAAGCTCGCCTTTGAGATGAAGGGTGCCGATGCCAAGGTGGCCGTCATTCCCGATGGCCTGGGCGTTGTCGTCGCTCAGCACTAGTACGCGGCCTAAACGAATCGTTTATAACCGACAAGAAAGATAAGGTTTTATGCTTACCAAACTCCTCTGCGAATTCGGCGCAACGGCCCTCATGATCATCTTTGGCGTGGGCGTGCACTGCGATACCGTGCTTAAGGGCACCAAGTATCAGGGCTCCGGCCACATGTTTGCCATCACCACCTGGTCTTTTGGCATCTCGGTTGCTCTGTTTATCTTTGGCGGCGCCGTGTGCATGAACCCCGCCATGGTGCTTGCCCAGTGCATCGTAGGCCTGGTGCCGTGGAGCAGCTGCATCCCCTTCATGATTGCCGATATGCTCGGCGGCTTTGCGGGTGCCGTGATCGCGTGGTTGATGTATGCCGATGAGTTCAAGGCTTCCGATGGTGTCGTCGATCCCATTGCCCAGCGCAACATCTTCTCGACCAACCCCACCACCGAGGGTACGAACTATGCCCGCAACTTCTTCTGCGAGGCTATCTGCACCTTCGTGTTCATCAGCGCCATCCTTGCTGCTGCTAACCGTGCTGGCGAGAACGTTCTGATGCTCGCCATCTGCGTCGGTCTGATCGTTTGGGCCGTTGGCATGGGCATGGGCGGCATCACCGGCTTCGCCATGAACCAGGCTCGTGACCTTGGTCCTCGCATGGCCTATCAGGTGCTGCCGATCAAGAACAAGGCCGACAACAACTGGAAGTACGGCCTGCTCGTTCCTGGCATCGCTCCGTTTGTCGGTGCCGCTCTGGCCGCGCTGTTTGTGCACGGTTTCTTGGGCATGTTCTAGTCCAAGACAATTGATATAACGCCCGGGTCCGGCATAGGTTAACTTTCCGCCGCGTCCTCGGACATGCAAGAAGCTCCCGCTGCGCACTTCGTGCGGCGGGAGCTTCTTGCGTCCTGCGGAGTGCGGCGGAAAGTTAACCTATGCCGGACCCTGCGGGAATCCAGTTGCGTTCGAACAAGCAACCAACATATATATCTGAATTTGGATGTGGTGGGCACTTTGTTGCTAGGCGCTTTGAGGTGCGAGTGACACTTTGGGATGCGTGGCGCCTTGGGGTGGGGCGGTGCTTTGGGATGAGAGGCTTACTTACTTAGTTGAAGAGGGGTTTTATGGCTGATAAGTAGTCTTTGGCTACGTCGGCTTTGTCTGCTTGGAAGTTATGCCAGGCCCACCATTGGACCATTCCTACGAAGCTTGAGGCTATGTGGTGTAGTAAGAAGCTGCGGTCCATGGTGCCGGCGGGGCCGTTTGGGTCGGTAGGGACGGTTTCGGCTGCGCGCGACATGATGGTCTTGCGGAGGCAGTCGGCGAAGACGCGTGAGCCGGCGCCGGCTACCAGCGCTCGAACGCCCTGGCGACACTCCCAGAGATTGTTGAGGATATGCTCGACCTGCATGAGTGGGTCGTCGAGTGGTGTGCCATCGTCGTCGAGGGCGTGGGCGCAGATGTCGCTCACGAGCTCGGATAGTAGGTCGTCTTTGCTCTTAAAGAGGCCGTAGAATGTCGCGCGGCCTACGTGAGCGCGCGCGATGATGTCGCCGACGGTGATCTTGCCGTAGTCCTCCTCGCGAAGGAGCTCGGAAAACGCCGTGACAATAGCGGCGCGGCTTTTGATTTTGCGGGCATCCATGGCTATGCATCCACGTGAACAAGCAGGCAACGGAGCGTGCCGGAGCAGCCCTCGTAGGGGCGCTTACCGGCGCCGTAGCCGACGGCCTCGATGCGGTAGCAGGCCGGCAGATGCTCGGACGTGCGCAGCGCGGTGACGATGGCGGCGCCCGTGGGCGTCACGAGCTCGCCGGCGACCGGTGCAGGCGTGAGGGCGATATTGCCTGCTTGGCATAGGTTGACGACGGCGGGCACCGGGATGGGCATAAGGCCGTGGGCACAGTTGATGGTGCCGTGACCCTCGGAGAGCGACTCGACCACGATGTCCTCGATACCCAGGTCATCGAGGCAGATGGCGACTGAACAGATGTCAACGATGGAATCGATGGCGCCTACCTCGTGGAACATGACGGTCTCGGGCGTTTTGCCGTGAGCCTTGGCCTCGGCGGCGGCGAGCGCGGTAAAGATGGCGAGCGCGCGTCGCTTGGCGCCATCGCTTAGCTGCGAATTCTCGATAATTTCCGTGACGTCGGCTAGCGAGCGGTGATGATGGTGGTGGGTGTGGTGATGGTCCTCGTGGCCATGACCGTGGCCCTCATGGTCATGCTCGTGGCAGTGCTCGTGTTCGTGTCCGCCATGATCATGATGGTGATGCTCATGCTCGTGCGTGTGCTCGCCAGCCGCTTCGTTGCCGTAGAGCCAGGCCATGTCGTGATCATGGTTCTCGAGCTCCTCTGCCAGCTGAACGTCAAAGTCGCAGGCGTCGATGCCATGCTTGTTTACGCGTGTAACGGCAATCTCAAAGCCGTCGATCGGCAGCGTGGCGAGCTGTTCGCGCAGGTGCTCCTCGCTGGCGCCCAGGTCGAGCAGGGCCGCGACGGTCATGTCGCCGCTGATGCCCGAGGTGCCGTCGATGATAAGCGTGTGCTGATGGTTGGACATGGAATGCTCCTTAACGGGCGCAGGGCGTGCCAGCGCTCAGATGATTGATAAGACTTGCCTGGTAGGCGGCACCAAAGCCGTTGTCGATGTTGACAACCGAAACGCCGCTGGCGCAGGAGTTGAGCATGGCGAGCAGCGCGGCTACGCCGCCAAAGCTTGCGCCATAGCCCACGCTGGTGGGGACGGCGATGACCGGACAGCTCACCAGGCCGCCGATAACGCTCGCCAACGCGCCCTCCATGCCGGCGACGGCAATGATCACCTGCGCCTGGGCAAGTTCCTCGGCATGAGCGAGCAGGCGGTGCAGGCCGGCGACACCTACGTCGTAGAGGCGATCGACCTCGTTGCCGTAGAACTCGGCCGTCAGTGCCGCCTCTTCGGCGACGGGCAGGTCGCTCGTGCCGGCGCAGGCGACAACGATGCGTCCGTTGCCGGTGGGGGAGGGCTTGCCACCCACGAGGGCGAGCTGGGCGTCCGGGACATATCCCAGGTCGATGTCGTTGCCGAGAAGCTCCGAGGTACGGGCTGCTTTTTTGCTGTCCAGGCGCGTGACCAGGATGCGCTCCTGACCGGCATCGCGCAGCGCTTCGATAATGGCGGCAATTTGCTCGGCGGTTTTACCGGCGCCGTAGACAACCTCGCCGGCTCCCTGGCGCACCCCGCGCGAAAGATCGAGCTGCGCAAAACCCAGATCGGCGGTTGGCGCCGTCTGGATACGCGTGAGGGCGACGGCTGGGGTGACTGCTCCGCCAGCAACATCGCTCAGCAACTGCTCAAGATCTCGCTTATCCATATATGTTCCCTTCGACGGCGCAAAGTCTAGCACTCAAAGGGTACGTTCCCGAACACTAAGACAAAATTGTTCGGAAACTATAGGACAGACTGATTCAATTGTTAGACGGATCGGCTAGTCGCGCAGGATGATGTCCATGGCGAGCATCAGATTGCGCTCGTCGATGGCAAACGGGGCGGCCTCGCGCGTCTTGGGCTTGGCGCAAAACGCGATGCCCGTGCCCGCGGCCTGAATCATGGGGATGTCGTTGGCGCCGTCGCCGATCGCGACGGTGTGGGCTATATCGACGCCGCACTCAACTGCCCAATCCAGCAGCTGGATGAGCTTGGATTCCTTGGTCACGATGTCGGCAGCCAACTTACCGGTGAGCTTGCCGTCTACGACCTCCAGGCGGTTCGCTAGACAAAAATCGATGCCCGCAGCGGCCACGATCTTATCGGCGACCTCGTGGAAGCCGCCGCTTACCACGCCGACCTTCCAGCCCTTGCTGTGCGCCGAGCGCACAAGCTCCAGCGCGCCGGGGGTAAACGTCACGCGCGCAAAGGTGCGCTCGAACACGCTCTCGTCCAGGCCGGCAAGCAGCCCCACGCGCTCCTCGAGCGCCTGCTTAAAGTCAAGCTCGCCGCGCATGGCGCGCTCGGTGATCTGCGCTACCTGCTTGCCCACGCCGGCCTCCTCGCCCAACAGGTCGATGACCTCCTGGTTGATGAGCGTGGAGTCGATATCCATAACAATGAGGCGTGCAGTCATGACGGGCCTTTCCAAGTGCTGTTTTATTGGGGCATATTGTCGCACGTGAATAGCGCGGGCGGGTGCCGCGGTGCATCAATTGTTTCGTCTCCGTCAAGTCTTTGGGCATGAGCTACTTTTCCGCGGCACATCGACGCAGGTGCGATAAGATAGAACGCCATGTCTGGCTGCGCGGTTTACGCAGGCTGGGCAAATCTGTACGACGCCGCCCGGAACGACACGGGGCGGCACAGATCCATAAAGGAGGATCACTGGTATGAGCCAGACCCGTCCCATCGATGAGCATTCCATGCACACCCGTACCTGCGGCGAGCTTCGCTTCGAGAACGTGGGCGAAGAGGTCACCCTCACCGGTTGGGTGAGCCGTCGCCGCGACCACGGCGGCCTTATTTTCTGCGACCTTCGCGACCGCGAGGGCATCACGCAGCTCACCTTCGACCCCGAGCACTCCGACGGCGATGCCTTTAAGATCGCCGAGACTATGCGTCCCGAGTGGCCCATCAAGATTCACGGCGTCGTGCGCGCCCGTGGCGAGGAGACCACCAACACCAAGCTCGCGACCGGCGAGATCGAGGTCCTGACCGACCACGCCGAGGTGCTCAACACGTCCGTCACCCCGCCGTTCCAGATCGAGGACGGCATCGAGACCAGCGAGGACACCCGCCTGCGCTATCGCTATCTGGACCTCCGCCGTCCCGAGATGATGGCCAACCTCAAGCTGCGCTCCGACTTCACCTTTGCCATTCGCGAGGCGCTGCACAACCGTGAGTTCATGGAGGTCGAGACGCCCTCCCTGTTTAAGTCCACGCCCGAGGGCGCTCGAGACTTCATCGTTCCCAGCCGTATCCAGCCGGGTAACTTCTACGCCCTGCCGCAGTCCCCGCAGCTCCTGAAGCAGCTGCTCATGGTCGGTGGCGTCGAGCGCTACTACCAGGTCGCCAAGTGCTTCCGCGACGAGGACCTGCGTGCCGACCGTCAGCCCGAGTTCACCCAGGTCGATATCGAGATGTCCTTCGTGGACCAGAACGACGTTATGAGCGCGCTCGAAGAGGTCCTGGCCGATGCCTTCGGCCGCATGGGCGTCGAGATGCCCACGCCGCTGCGTCGCATGAACTACTGGGAGGCCATGGACACCTATGGCTCCGACAAGCCCGATACCCGCTATGGCATGCACCTGGTCGACCTGACCGACATCTTTGCCAACTCCAAGTTCAAGGTCTTTGCGACTGCCGCAAACGAGGAGGGCTCTGTCGTCAAGGCCATCAACGCCAAGGGCGCCGGTGCCTGGGCACGTGCCAAGATCGATAAGCTCGCCGGCGTGGCCTCCACGTTTGGCGCCAAGGGCCTGGCATGGATCGCCTTCCGCGAGGACGGCTCCATCAACAGCCCCATCGTCAAGTTCTTCTCGGACGAGGAGATGGCGGCTCTGCGCGAGCGCATGGACGTCGAGCCTGGCGACCTCGTGATGTTCGCCGCCGGCCCGCGCCTGCTCTCTGACGAGATCCTGGGCGGCATGCGTTCTCACATGGCCAACGCACTCGAGATCAAGCGCGAGGGCCACGACTTCCTGTGGGTCGTCAACTTCCCGCTGTTCCACTGGGATGAGGACCGCAAGGCTTACGCTGCCGAGCACCAGCCGTTCACTCTGCCGACCGAGACCGACATCGCCAAGATCGAGGCCGACCCGTTGGCAGCTGGTTCTTGCACCTACGACTTTGTCATGGACGGCTTTGAGGCCGGCGGCGGCGGTATGCGTATCCACAACGCCGAGATGCAGATGTCCATGCTCAAGCTCCTGGGCTTTACCGAGGAGCGCGCCGAGTCTCAGTTTGGCTTCCTCATGGAGGCTCTCAAGTTTGGTGCGCCCCCGATGGGCGGTTTCGCTCTGGGCCTGGACCGCGTGTGCATGCTGCTCACCGGTTCCGACTCCATCCGCGATGTCATGGCGTTCCCCAAGACGGCCAGCGGCTCCGACCTCATGTCGGGCGCCCCGAGTGCCGTTAGCGGCGCCCAGCTCAAGGACGTCAGCCTGCGCCTGATGTAGGCGAGCGGCTACATATTGCTTGCAACGAGGGAAGGACGTGTGCCTTCCCTCGTTTTTTATACGCCGAGATTGTGAGGGCATGGGGTGACCGGACGTCGCGGAAAGTGCATCCCGTAATCTGCGTGCAGAACGGGTCGCGCTTTCCCAAAGGGGGTCCTCTGGGAAAGCGCGACCCAGAATTCGGCAAAATAATGGGGCACAGTTTCCGGTTGAGCTGTCTAACGGAAACTGTGCCCCAGAATGAGCGCTCAAAACGGGATAGACTTTCCGCAACAACTGTCTGGCGGAAAGCCCGGCCCATTTTCTTATAGCGAGTCTCTCTGGATCAGCTGCATGTGCATCACGGAGGTGGTGGGCTCGGCACCCTTGATCATGTCGAGCGCAATGTTGGCGGCCATGTGTCCTTCTTCGCGCAGGGGCTGGCGGACGGTCGTGAGCGCGGGGACGCAGCGCGCCGCAATCTCGTGATCGTCGAAGCCGACGACAGAAACGTCCGCAGGAACGGATAGGCCTGCCTCGTTGAGCGCGGTGATGACGCCAGCCGCGATACGGTCCGATCCGCAGAGCACGCCATCGAAAGTAATCTCGCGCGCGAGGATCTGGTGCATGGCCTGATAGCCGTCTCCGCTGTTCCAGCCGGTATAGATAACGTTTGCGTCTGGGAGGTCTTCGCCCAAGACGGCGCGGTAGCCGCGCAGGCGGTCGACAACAGCGGGGTTGTCTTGCGGTCCCAACACGGCGACGATATCTTTGCGCCCGCGATCCTTCATGGCGAGTGCCGCAAAATGTCCGCCCTCTTCATCGTCAGAGTAGACCGTCGAGAACACATCGCGATAGGGGTGGCCCTCGAGCTGGCCGCACAACACGGTGGGTACGCCCAGCTCGCGCAGCACCTCGAGCAGCTCGCTGCCTTTGTAGGGAGAGACGTCGATCACGGCGTCGAACGAGCGGCGCTCAAAGTGCTCGCGTGCGCGGTTGCGCTCATGCGTAGAAGACGCCTGCAAGATAACGGGCAGATAGGACGACTCCGACAGTTCCTCGGTAATGCCGCTCAAAAACTCGCTATAGGTGGGGTCGCTGAAGAGTTCACTCAGAGGCTCGGTCACGAGCACGGCGATGATTTCCGTGCGCCCGACAGCGAGCGCTCGGCCACGAGCGTTGGGGACAAAATTGAATTCCTTGGCCGCCGCGCGGACGCGCTTTTTGGTTTCCTCGCTAATGCGGGGCGAATCGTTGAGGGCACGCGATGCCGTGGAGCGCGACACGCCGGCAGCTGCGGCAACCTCGGCAAGCGTAGGTGCGGTGCGAACTGGTTGGGTCATGGCGTCTCCTGGAAAATGCGGTCGATGTTGTCACTGATACGGGCTAGTGCGGATACAGCTTACTATAGTGCGCCTGAACAGCGTTCATGATATCCGGTGACCGGTGTCGTTTTGCAACCAAGCCGAAATCGAATACGTCTCGTGTGGGTGAGATATCAGCGGGCGTGGAGGTTGCCTACGAGCTTAAGAACGATGTCTTGTGCTGAGTTTCGATACTCAGGGTGACATAAGTGTTGCGATTGTACAACCGGTTGCACCGTTAACCCTGCCAAATCGACCGTTCAGCGGACAACCGGTTGCACAGTTTTTTACATCGCCCGTAAGATAAGGACAACCGGTTGCACAAGAATCACTACGATGATGAAGGAGCATCACCATGGACGCCATTAACGATTGGGAAAACCAAGCGCTCACCCACAGGAACCGTCTGGCACCCCATGCGTACTTTATGGGTTACGAGACCGCCGATCTCGCTGCAACGTACAGCCGCGAGCTGTCGCGCGGGTTTGTCCAGCTGTCCGGCTCGTGGCAGTTCCGCCTCTTTGAGGGCCCCGCTGCCGTCTCCAACGAGGAACTCTCCACGTACAAGCCCGAGTGGGATCACGTGGAGGTTCCGCACCTGTGGCAGGTGGACGGCTATGGCAACCTTGCCTACACCGACGAGGGTTTCCCGTTCCCGGTTGATCAGCCGTTCGTTCCCTCCGACGACCCCACGGGCGTCTACCAGCGCATCGTCAACCTTCCCGCCGTTCCTGCCGGCGCTCGCGAGATCATTCGCTTCGACGGCATCGAGAGCTATGGCGAGCTGTACGTCAACGGTCAGTATATCGGCATGACCAAGGGTTCGCGCCTGTCTGCCGAGTTCGACGTGACCGACGCGCTCGTCGAGGGCGACAACCTGTTTGCGGTCAAGGTCCTGCAGTACAGCGATGGCAGCTACATCGAGGATCAGGACATGTGGTGGGCCTCGGGCATCTTCCGCGATGTGTACCTTATGCAGCGTCCCGCCGCGCACCTGGTCGACTTTAGGTTCCGCACGCACCGCGAGGGCGATGCCGCTCTGATCACGCTTGATACGGTTGCCGAGGGCGCTTCCCGCGTTGTGTTTACGCTCAGCGATGGCGAGAACGTGGTGGCTACGGGTGAGTGCGTCGACAGCCATGCCGAGTGCAGCGTGACCGATGCCCACTTCTGGAATCCCGAGGACCCCTTCCTCTACGATCTTACGTTTGAGGTCTACGACGACGACAAGGTGAGCGAGTACGTCCCGCATCGCCAGGGTCTTGCCGAGGTGACGGTCGAGGGCAATCATATCTACCTCAACGGCACTTACTTTAAAATGCATGGCGTCAACCGCCACGATCACGACGATCACAAGGGCCGCGCCGTGGGCCTCGATCGCATGCGCCGCGACCTGGAGCTCATGAAGCAGCACAACATCAACGCAGTGCGCACCTCTCACTATGCCAATGACCCGCGCTTCTACGAGCTGTGTGATGAGTATGGCATCATGCTGGTCGCCGAGACCGATATGGAGAGCCACGGCTTCGAGAATATCGGCAACATCGCCCTGGTTACCGACGACCCGGCATGGGAGCCGGCCTACGTCGACCGTATTGAGCGCCTGGTGATGCAGGAGCGCAACCACGCGTGCATCATCATGTGGTCGCTGGGCAACGAGAGCGGCTATGGCTGCAACATCCGCGCGATGTACGCCAAGGCTCACGAGCTCGATGGTCGTCCGGTCCACTACGAGGAGGACCGCAACGCCGATACCGTCGACGTCATTTCCACGATGTACTCCCGTGTGTCGCAGATGAACGACTTTGGTGAGCATCCGTTCCCCAAGCCGCGCATCAACTGCGAGTACGGTCACTCCATGGGCAACGGCCCCGGAGGCCTGTCCGAGTATCAGGAGGTCTTCGATCGCTGGGATTGCATCCAAGGCCAGTTTATCTGGGAATGGTGCGACCACGGTCTGGCTGCTGTGACCGAGGACGGCATTGCCTACGATATGTATGGCGGCGACAACGGCGATTACCCCAACAACAGCAACTTCTGCATCGATGGCATGGTGTTCCCCTGGCAGCAGCCGAGCCCGGGCCTTACCGAGTACGGCCAGGTCATCTGCCCGGTTCGCATGGCTTATGACGCCGAGGCGGGCGAGCTGACTGTCACCAACAAGCGCTGGTTTACCACCCTCGAGGATGTTTGCCTGTCGGCGGAGACCCTGGTGGACGGCGACGTGGTCTGCCGCAAGACGCTCATGCCCGGTGCGGTTGCCCCCGGTGAGTCCGTCCAGCTTCCGCTGGTGATTCACGAGGCCGCGGTAGGCGAGACCCTGCTGACTGTGCGCGCCTACACCATGGCCGCTCACGTCTGGTGCGAGCCGATGTTCCAACTGGGCGCAAACCAGTTTGCCATCGCAAACCATCCGGCGCCGGCCATTGCGGCCCCCACTCGTCCTGAGCTTACGGTCGAGGAGACCGAGCAGGAGATTCGCATTCACTCCCTCAACGGCGAGCTGACCTTCAGCAAGGTAAACGGCACCGTGAGCGAGTGGAAGGCATCCGGCCGTGACGTCATGGCCTCTGGTCCCCAGGTTGGTTTTTGGCATCCGCTCGTCGACAACCACGCCCAGGAGTACGACTCCCTGTGGAAGGACAACTTCATTGATGTAATGCAGACGTCCACCCGCAAGGTTTTTTGGAAGCAGGACGGCAATGCGGTCGTCGTTACCGTGAGCCAACGTATTGCTCCTCCCGTCCGCGCGTTCGGCATGCGCGTCGAGCTTGTCTACACCGTGCTTCCGAGCGGTCGCGTCGACCTCAAGGTTTCCGGCGAGCCCTACGGCGACTATTCGGACATTATCCCGCGCATCGGCATCTCCTTTGAGGTTCCCGGTTGCGATCGTGCCGTCGAGTGGTATGGCCACGGCCCGGGCGAGAACTATCCGGACTCGCTGCGTGCCAACCCGGTCGGTCATTACCGCACTACGGTCGACGACATGTTCACGCCCTACGTTATGCCTCAGGACTGTGCCAACCGCGAGGGTACCCGCTGGGTTGCCCTGCGCTCTAGCCACGGTGATGGCGTGCTGGTGACTCGTCCGGCCGACGCCGCTTCCAACCCGTTCTCGTTCTCGGCATGGCCCTATAGCTGCGAGGCTATTGATAATGCCAAGCACGTCTACGACCTTGTTCCGGGCGACACGGTCACGGTTAACATCAACGACCAGCTGCTCGGCCTTGGCTCGAACTCTTGGGGTTCCGAGGTGCTCGATTCCTATCGCACCCGTTTTGAGAGCTTCAGCTTTGAGGTGTCCCTGCGACCGCTGACGTCTGCCGATTTGGCTCAGGCGCTGGCACCCATTAAGGAGGCATAAGCCATGCATGTCTTTAACTCGCGCGCCGATTTCGACGCTCAGATGAAGTCCGTCAAGAAGTGGATGCGTACCGGCCAGGCGCTCGACGGCGTTTCTGAACTGCAGCACGATGTGGCGTACTCCATCGGCGACTCGCTGGTGTACTGGTGGGTCTATGCCCGCGAGGCCGCAACCGCCGACCTGGTCGGTCACCGTCGCTACCATGCCGTGCTCGCTCCGCTCGACGGCGACCTGACCGTCGAGGTTGCCCCCAAGGCAGGCCTCACCTGCACCCGCGCTTACAGCGATATCGATGATCGCGAGCGCTTTGAGGGGGCGGGGGAGACCGTGACGATTCCCGCCGGCGGCGTTGCCGTCGTCGAAATTGACGAGGCCTACCGTGTCGTGGCCGATGCCGCGGATCCCCGCGTCGTGGTACTGCACGTGACGGTCGAAGGTTATTCCTTCCCCAACAAGTAGTATTCGTCCGCCTGGACGTTTGCTTCGCGCCGTTAAGGGGGATGGCTTTGTTGACTCCCTTTTCCCCATTCCCCTTAGCAGGTGCGCCGTCCGTGTTTGCACTTGCAGCTCGGACGGGTTTAGATGACATTTAATAGATGATTGGGAGGGCTTATGAGCTCTGAAAAACGAGGAACGATTGGTTCGTTCGCTCTGCTGGGCATGACGGTCGCCGCCGTGTTCGGTATCAAGAACATCATCAACAACAACGCGGCCATCGGCTTAGCAGCCGCGCCGTCGTTCTTCTTCGCCACGCTTTTGTACTTTGTCCCCTATACCCTGGTTACCGCCGAGTTCGTCGGCCTTAACAAGGACTCCGAGTCGGGCGTGTACGCATGGGTTAAGACCTCGATGGGTGGTCGCTGGGCGTTCCTGACGGCATTTAGCTACTGGTTCGTTAACCTGTTCTTCTTTGCGTCCGTCCTGCCCAACGTCATCATCTACGCGAGCTACGTGTTCTTTGGTGCCAACGCCGAGCTTTCGCAGCTGTGGATCACCATTATCGAGATCGTTGTCTTTGCTATCGCCACGTGGGTTTCGACCAAGGGCGCTAAGTGGATCGGCTCCATTTCCTCCTTCGGTTCGACCGCGGCTCTCGGCCTGACCGCCGTGTTTATCCTGCTGTCTCTGGCTGCTGCCTTTGGCGGCGTTGAGTTCGCTACGGCTCCTACTCCCGCTAACATGGCTCCCGACATGAGCAACTTTGCAACTGCGTGGGGCTTCTTCGGTACGCTTGCCTGGATCATCCAGGGCGTTGGCGGCGCTGAGTCTGTCGGCGTGTTCCTTAACGACCTTAAGGGTGGCGTCAAGGCCTTCGTGCGCACCGTCGTTATCGCCGGCCTGACCATCGGCCTTCTGTATGCAGGAGCTTCGCTGCTGGTTAACCTGTTCATCCCCGAGGGCAGCGTTGCCATCTCCACCGGTATCTTCGACGTATTCGGCGCTGTCTTTGCCCACTTTGGCATTCCCATGGAAGTGTCCACGCGCGTCATCGGCTTGATCCTTCTCGCCGCTACGCTGGGCTCCCTCATGATGTGGACCTCCGCTCCCATCAAGGTGTTCTTCACCGAGATTCCCAAGGGCGTCTTTGGTAGCAAGATCGTCGAGCTCAATGAGCACGGCATTCCTGCCCGCGCTGCTTGGCTGCAGTTCGCCATCGTCGTCCCCATCCTGATCATCCCGGCCCTGGGCTCCGGCAACCTCGACGACCTGCTCATGATCGTCACCAACATGACGGCTGCCACCGCTCTGCTCCCGCCGCTGCTGATTCTGCTTGCCTACTTTATGCTGCGCAAGAACTTCGACGCCGCTCCCCGTGACTTCCGCATGGGCTCGCGCAGCTTTGGCCTGGTCGTTGCCGCATTCCTGCTTGTGGTCTTCTGCTTCGTGCTTATCTGCGGCACCATTCCGCTCGATCAGCCGCTGTGGCTGACGCTGGTCTACAACGTTGGCGGTGTGGTTGTCTTCCTGGGCCTTGCCGTGATGTGGTACAACCGCTATATCAACCGTCTGCGCGAGACCGATCCCGAGGCTGCCGAGAGCGAGCTGCGTCCGTCTGTTCTCGACATGATGGAGTAGAAGCTGGGATTTATCCACAGCTGAGGAACAACTTGATTCCCTTTCCTAAGGAGGGGCCCTTCGGGCCCCTCCTTTTGTGTTTTGGGACATGTTTTGGACCCTGTGGTCAAAAAATGCCAAATATGAGTACTGTTGCAAAAGAGGTGTCATATTTTTCGGCCTGCTCTGAGCGAAAATGGGCTCAAAATCAATTTATCTAACCCCCTTTGAAGGGCGTTTGACGGCTTTCAACCTCTTCGAATCGCTCAAAGTAGGCAATTTGCTCTCGATTTTGCTGCTACTAAATTGGTGACAGTACTCATATTTGCCACTTTTTGACCGCGAGGTGTTCAGAGGAGCTCTCGAGAAGCATCTAACGGTACAATAGCTACCACATGGCTGGGTTTTGCCGGCCGAATGTACGACGTCGCGGGAGGGGACATGGTCGAGTTTACGAAGACGATTAAAGATCCGTTGGGATTGCATGCCCGCCCGGTTGCGCTGCTCTATGACATCATTGCCAAGCATCGTAGCGACGTGTCGGTCAGCATCGGCGACCGCCATACCGACGGTCGCGACGTTATGGGCCTCATGGCTCTCTACGGCGAGTGCGGCGAGGACATCATCTTCCGCGTTTCGGGCGTGGATGAGGCCTCCTGTGTCACATCGATCAGGAATCTCTCGCTTTAAGCATGACAGGGCGTGGTAAAGGATGGTCCTTTGCTGCGCCCTTTTGTTTCATATAGGAAACTTTTTCGAAAACTGAATAGAGACCCTTTCCAAAAAGTTAACCACGTGTTAGTTTACTAAAGCGAACATAGACGTGGTTAACTTTTACCGCGTCGATGTTGAGGACGAACCGACGTTAGGAGCTCACTCATGTCTTGCGGACCGCAGATGCCGGCCATGCCGCTTTCGATGGTAAAAGCGGGCGAAACCGTGCGCGTGTCTCGGGTAAAGGGCAATGAGGATATGAAGCACCACCTCAAGGACCTCGGCTTTGTCGAGGGAAGCGAAATCCACGTGGTGAGCTCGAGCGGCGCCAATATCATCGTCACGGTGCTGGGCGCACGCTTTGGCATCGATTCCAAGGTTGCCATGCACATCATGACCGTCGGTTAGTCCACAGCATTTCACAAAAACCGAAAGGGGGACAAGAGGATGAAGACGTTGGGTGACGTTAAGGTGGGCGAGAGTTCTACCATCGTCAAGCTTCACGGCGAGGGTGCGCTTCGCCGCCACCTTATGGACCTGGGGCTCATCAAGGGCACTTCGTTCAAGGTCGTGAAGGTTGCACCGCTCGGTGATCCGGTTGAGATCAACGTGCGCGGCTACGAGCTTTCCATCCGCAAGGAGGAGGCCGCCGTCGTCGAGGTTCAGTAAGGAATTGCGGCGCATATTTCTGCAGATAAAGTTAGGATTTTCTAACTTAATACAGCAACTTGAAAGCACATTATCCAGCCTGCGCGGAGAAAGCAGCGCAGGCACTCAAGGAAGAAGGATTGAATGGCGGATTCTCAGATCCATGTCGCGCTGGCGGGTAACCCCAACTGCGGCAAGACCACGCTTTTCAACCTGATCACCGGCGCCAACGGCTACGTTGGCAACTGGCCCGGCGTCACGGTTGAGAAAAAGGAAGCCAAGCTCCTAAGCGACAAGAACGTTACCATCACGGACCTTCCCGGCATCTACTCGCTTTCCCCCTACAGCCCCGAGGAGCAGTGCTCGCGCGACTACCTCATGAGTGGCGAGCCCGATGTTGTCGTCCAGGTGGTCGACGCCACCAACCTCGAGCGCAACCTGTACCTGGCGCTTCAGGTTATCGAGACCGGCCTGCCCGTGGTCGTCGCCCTCAACATGGCCGACTTGGTCGAGAAGAACGGTGACAAGATCGACACCGACAAGCTGTCCAAGAAGCTCGGCTGTCCGGTCATGATGATCTCGGCTCTTAAGAACAAGGGTATCAAGGAGCTGTTCGAGCAGGTCAAGAAGTCCGCTGCTTCCAAGGGCCAGGTGCCGGAGCACAAGTTTGATTCTTCTATTGAGGACGTTCTGGACCACATCGAGAACAACCTTCCGGCGAGCGTTCCCGCCAACAAGCGCCGCTATTACGCCGTCAAGCTGTTCGAGCGTGATGCAGACGCCTGCAAACTCATCAACCTCACCAAGGAGAAGGCCGCTCGCGTGGAGGAGCTGGTCGCCCAGTGCGAGCAGGACTGCGACGACGATGCCGAGTCCATTATCACCGGTGAGCGCTATGGCGTCATCGCGCATATCATCGATGAGTGCCTCACTAAGGCTCCGGCCAAGATGAGCACCTCCGAGAAGATCGACCGCGTGGTTACCAACCGTATCCTGGGCCTGCCGATCTTTGTGGTCATCATGTTCTGCGTGTACTACATCGCCGTTTCCACCCTGGGCGGCACGGTGACCGACTTCACCAACGACCAGCTCTTTGGCACCGACGGTTGGTACGTGCTCGGTCAGGGCCGCGACGCCTACGATGCAGCCGTCGAGGCTGCGGGCGACAACGCCGACTCGGTCGACCCGGCGCAGTACGGCCCCTATGTCCCGGGTATCACCACCGTGGTGCATGACGCCCTTGTGGCGGGCGGCACCGAGGACGGTGGCCTGGTCGATTCGCTGGTCTGCGACGGCATCGTCGGCGGTTTGGGTGCCATCTTCGGCTTTGTGCCGCAGATGTTCCTGCTCTTTGTGATGCTGTCTTTCCTGGAGGACTGCGGCTATATGGCCCGCGTCGCCTTCATCATGGACCGCGTGTTCCGCCGCTTTGGCCTGTCCGGTAAGTCCTTTATCCCCATGCTCGTGACCTCGGGCTGCGGCGTCCCCGGCGTCATGGCCACCAAGACTATCGAGAACGAGAAGGACCGCCGCATGACGGTCATGACCACCACGTTTATTCCCTGTGGCGCCAAGCTGCCGATCATCGCCCTGCTCATGGGTTCCATCATCGGCGATTCTTCCACCACCGCCGCGTGGATCAGTCCGCTCTTCTACTTCCTGGGCGTCTTTGCCGTCGTCGCCTCGGGCCTCATGCTCAAAAAGACCAAGCTCTTCGCCGGTCGCCCGACGCCGTTCGTTATGGAGCTTCCTGCCTACCACTTCCCGGCGATCCGCTCTTGGGCGCTGCACGTGTGGGAGCGCTGCTGGGCCTTTATCAAGAAGGCCGGCACGGTCATCTTCGCGTCCACTGTCGTGGTTTGGTTCCTGTCCAACTTTGGTAGCTACAATGGTTCCTTTGGCTACCTGCCCGCGATGGACGGCATCTCCGAGGAGTTCATGGACTACTCCGTGCTTGCCATGCTCGGCAACCTGGTCTCCTGGATCTTCGCCCCGCTTGGCTTTAGCACCTGGCAGGCAACAGCGCTGTCCGTCTCGGGCCTTGTCGCCAAGGAGAACGTCGTCGCCACCGCCGGCTCGCTGCTGTCCGTTGCCGACGCGAGCGAGACCGACCCGAGCCTGTGGACCGCGTTTGCCGGCATGTTCCCCACCATGGGCGCTTGCGTCGCCTTTGGCGCGTTCAACCTGCTGTGCGCTCCGTGCTTTGCTGCCATGGGTGCCATCCGCAACCAGATGGATTCCGGCAAGTGGTTCGCGATTGCCATCGGTTACGAGTGCGCCTTTGCTTGGGTGATCGGCCTGTTCATCAACCAGTTCTACAACCTGCTTGTCCTTGGGCAGTTTGGTATCTGGACGATTGTCGCCATCGTGCTGCTGGTTGCGATGCTCTTCCAGATCTTCCGTCCCATGCCCAAGCATGCATGGACCGACGAGGACGAGACCAACGCTGCTTCCGCCGCAGTTTCCGCTTAAGTCCGAATAAGGATTAGCCCCTTTTCACGAGCCCGGGTGTCCCAGCGACACTCGGGCTTTTGTTTTAACCGCTAGGCAATTTAGTTATAATCGACGTCTGCAAATCGATTCATTATGTTGGAGAATCCATTTGATCATGGCAGATATTGACAATAGGATAGCTTTGGTGATTCCCGCATATGAACCGAGTGGTCGGCTGGCCGCACTACTTGAGGAGCTCGTGCTCGGATGGCCGGGACCGATCGTTGTGGTGGATGACGGGAGCAGCGCGTCCTGTTCTGTGGTGTTTGACCGCGCCCGCGCGCTTGGTGCTACGGTTCTTGTCCACGGGCTCAACCGCGGCAAAGGTGCGGCTCTCAAGACTGCCTTTTCTTATCTCTTGGAACAGGTCCCGACTGTTGCGGGGGCCGTCACGGCAGATGCCGATGGTCAGCATTTGCCTGCCGATATCCGCGCCGTTGCGCGCGAACTCGGTCTGCACCAGGACTCGTTGGTGCTTGGCTGTCGCCGATTTGACGGTAATGGCGTTCCTGCGCGCAGTAAGCTCGGTAACAATTTTATGCTTGGGGCCATGCGCGTGCTCTGCGGTGTCGATGTGAGTGATACGCAGACGGGCTTACGTGGCCTTCCGGCGTCGCTTATGCGCCGTATGCTCGCTGTGGTGCGAGACGGATATGAGTTCGAGACAGAGATGCTTGTGCTGGCGCGGCGTGCGGGTGGCATCTTCGAGGTTCCCATTACCACGGTCTACGAGGGTGACAACGAGGCATCACATTTCCGTCCCGTTGTTGATTCGCTTCGCGTGCTCGGTGTCTTATTCTCTGCGTTTGCGCGCTACACGCTCTCTTCGCTCTGCACATCGTTGTTGGATTGGGCACTGTTCTCTGCGCTCGTACTCCTATGGTCGCATGGTGTCGCGACCAGCGCAGCCATCGTGTGGGCAACCGTCGTTGCGCGGGTCGTCTCGGCATTTGTCAACTATATGCTGAATCGAAATATCGTCTTCAAAGCGGATAATTCCAGCTGTTCTCGGAGCCTTTGCCGCTATATTGCCCTGTGCGCAGCTTGTATGTTGGCGAGCGCAGCTCTCGTCCTCTTGATTTCCGTTGCACTGCCCATACCGGTCTTCATCATCAAACCGTTTGTTGATACGGCATTGTTCTTTGCTAACTACCGTATCCAGCAGTCATGGGTCTTTGAATAGGGGGATGATTCCGTGAACGTTCATGAGCTTAAGAAAGCCAAGAAAAGCGTGGTGGAAAAACAGGGGGCACGGAAGCGCGATGTGACGACCTTTATCGTCACTGCAGTCCTTATGGTCATCTATCTGCTATGGCGTCTGCTGTTCACCCTGCCGTTTGATCAGGGGATTCCCCAGATGGTTTTTGCGGTCTTGCTGCTCATCGCTGAGACAGTAACCGCGTTTACGACCTTCGAACTTTACTACCGCAAGGTTAAGGCCGACAGCGGACATCTCGTTATGCCGAAAATCTTGCCCGAAGACTATCCCGACGTTGACGTGGTAATCGCTACGCACAACGAGCCGACTGACGTGTTGTTCAAGACGGCGAACGCCTGTACCTACATGGACTATCCCGATCGTTCTCGGGTGCACGTCTATTTTGCTGACGATGGCTGCCGCAAAGAGGTCGCTTCCCTTGCGGCTGAACTTGGGATTGGTTATATCCCCTGCGAGGATAACAAGTATGCCAAATCGGGCAACCTCAACAACGCGTTAAGGCACACGACTTCACCGCTGATCGCGACGTTCGATGCCGACATGATTCCGCGTAGCAGCTTTCTCGTAGATACCGTGCCCTATTTCTTGCTGCCTCGCTATATTCAGGATGGCGCGACCGGCGCATGGCGTTATCGTTCCGAGGACGAACTCAATGAGGACCTTAAAGTCGGTCTGATTCAGACGCCGCAAAGCTTCTATAATCTTGATCTTTTTCAGTTCAATCTGTACGCCGAGGACAAGATTCCTAATGAGCAAGATTTCTTCTCACGCGAGGTAAACCAGATGCGCAACTCGTCCAACGCCTGCGCATACACCGGTAGCAATGCCGTGATTTCGCGCGCCGGTATGGAGGAGATTGGCGGGTTTCCGTATCATACGATCACCGAAGATTTTGAGACGAGCTGTCGTCTGCAGATGGCGGGTTATATTACCTATGCCACTGATAAGGTCGAAGCTCACGGCCTCTCGACGACGGATGTGCGCTCGATGGTGCACCAACGCATCCGCTGGGCGCGCGGTGTGATTCAGAGCATCCAAAACACGGGTGTCATCTTTTCCCGCAAGATTTCTTTTTCCGCGCGCATTACCTATCTGTGCAGTTTTCTGTACTGGTGGTCATTCTTCAACCGCATCATCTTCATTCTTGCGCCCATTATGTTTGCCTTGTTTGACTTCCAAGTGGTTAACTGCACACTCTGGCAGTTACTAATTTTTTGGCTGCCGAGCTATTTCTTTTATAGCAGGTCTATGAAATTGCTTTCGAGCAATGTTCGCAGTCAGAAATGGAGTCAAATCATCGACACCACGCTGGCGCCATCACTTATTATTCCCGTATTTCTTGAGACGCTCGGTATCCGCGAGACCAAGTTCAAAGTTACGCGTAAAGACAAGACGACCAATCGCAGCGGTAGCCTGTGGAACATGCTCCCACACCTGTTGCTCGTGGTGCTCTCGGTTGCAGCTATTATCAGATTTACATGGGGAAAGTATGGCATGGCGCTCGTGTACAGTTCCGTGATCATCTATTGGTTGTGCTACAACTTGATTGCCCTTTTGTATGCTATTGCCTTTTCGGGTGGTCGGTCCATGCCGCGCAAGAGTACTCGCATCTCCGTAGACGAACCTGCGGTGCTGACGGCGCTGCCGGTTGAGGATGAGTGGTCGAAGCTAACCGAGGGCACCGGCGAAGCCGTGGCCGAAGGTGGCGTTTTCCCCGATTGCAGTTCGGAAGAGACGGATGACGAAGGCCCTGTGGGTGTTTTCGCGGGGCGTGCCATCAACATGTCAGACGGTGGTGTACTCGTGCGCATCGATGATCCCTTTCCCGAGGAGCTGCGCAGCTTTGCGGTGCGCTTGGGAGATGGTCGCTATTGCACATGCGTTTCTGGTAGGCTTGTGCGCCTCTTTCAATCCAAATGTGGCGATGATGAGTCGTGGTACGCGGCGCTTCGAATCGAGCACCGCTCGCTCGAGGAGCGTCGCATCTATGATCAGCTGCTGTACGATCGCGAAACGGGCATCGCCGAGGAGCTTGATAGCTGGAACACCACCTATGACGATATCGTGCGTATTGTCCGCATGAGGATAAGGGCGCTTCTTTCGCGTTACCGCGTATGGAGATCCCGCCGCCGCTCCAGGCGTGATAGCGATCGATGTGGCGATTCACGGGATGCGGAGCGGACCAGTCACGATTCTGCTCATGTCGAAGGAGACGCTGCATGCTGATTATTGCTGCCTTCGGCCGTGCGGCGCTGTTCCTGCTAGCGCTCTTCGGTCTGTGCTATTGGATCCATCGTTTGACCGAGACGGATGTGCATTTCGCTCCCGTGTGTGCCTTGTGTGTCATGGGGGTCGTCACGTATGCCGGTGGAATCGTGGGCGCGCTTGCCCCTGCCACCTGGGGGGTGGTTGTGGTGGGCGCCATCGCCGGTGCAGCGGCAATGCCCTGTCTCCATGGTCGTGGTCTTGCTAGATTGCCCTTTGGTCTCCCTGACGCGTGTTTTCTCCTAGGTATGTCGATCTTTCTGTGGCCCCTGCTGTCGGCGCGTCTCGAGCATTACGATAACTTTACGCATTGGGCTATAGCGCTCAAGGTCATGCTGGAGACGGGGGCTTTCCCCACGGCGTCAAGTGGTCTCGTTGAGTTTTTCAACTATCCGCTCGGCACAACTTCACTGCTGTACTGCGCATGCACGTTTTTAGGCCATGCCGAGGGAACAATGCTCGTTGTTCAGGCAGCCTTTATCTTCTCATGTTTTTATGCTGTTCTTGGTATTGTGCGCAATCGCCGTTCGTTTCTGCCATATGCGGTGTTAGGGGCTGGCTGCTCGCTCCTTACGTTTTTCAATGTAACGATTCGCATTAATAACCTTTTGGTTGATTTCGTGCTCCCGGTCCTCACGATGGCGTGCTGGGCAGTCGTGGATCGTTATAACGGTGATGTTCGCCGCGAGCTCAAGTTGCTCGTGCCGTTGATGGCGGAGCTCATAGTGGTGAAGTCGACGGGCGTCGTATTCGTTGCATTTGTGCTCGCTTACCATTTAGCGCGCGGACACGTTGCTCTCAGGAATCGCAGCTGGAACGCTCGCCTGCGCTGGTTTGGTGCAACTGCCGTCGCAGGTGTTTTGGGTTTTTCCACTTATCTGATGTGGAGTTGGCACATGGCCACGGCGCTCGCGGGCGTCAAGAATAAGTTCGATGTGGGCGATGCTGCTCACGCGGCGGTGGTCGGCGGTAAGAATACTGCCCAGATCGCGCAGGTCGTCTCGACGTTTTTTGCGACCTCCATCGATTTAACTACCAGGCCTGCGCTCGGTTTCCTGCTCGGCAACTTGGCTGTTGTCGCATTGCTAGCGGCTGCTCGGTGGCGCTTTGGGCACCAGTTGACACATGTGCGCCGCGCACTGGTTGCGCTTGATTTCATGACAATTGTTTACTATGTGGGTATTCTCGCCATGTACATTTTCTCGATGCCAATGGACGAGGCCTTGAGGCTTGCTGGATTCGATCGTTATGCTTGCAGCATCATTGCATTGTTTGTCGGTGGCCTGGCGATGGCAGTTACCGTTGAGCTTGAGGGGCAGATGAAATTCCGGTCCGATGGTTCCCCCTGCCATGCAACGCCGTTACATAAGCGGCGATACCAACAGGTTGTAATGGGCTGCATCGCCTTGTCGCTTGGCCTTTTGACGAGTGAATACAACGGCATGCTATTCAATGCAAAGACATACGACACTTCGCTTCCGGCGACGGTCCGAGATGTCGTCGGTGATCGCTGGCCGGCATCGGGTAAAGAAGACGGTACTCGTTATTTGCTGTTCGGTTCCGATCGCGATGGGCTTATGACTTCGTACTACTTCACGTATGTGGCTCGATATTATTTGTTTGCCCCGCATTCCGATGCCATATGCGCGTTCTATGAGCCCAATATGGATAACCTTCTGTCGGGTTATGACAAGCTCATCGTAATCGAGTCCAATTCTGCGGAGATGGGTCTACTTAAAAAGCATTATGGCGTTACAGGCAAGGTCGGCGTCTATCGTATCGAGAAAAATAGCACCAGGGTAAACCTTATTGCTGAGTGAGGCAGCGAGATGAGCTCTATGATCATGATTTCACCCATTCCGGATAGGTTGCCTTGTACCAATGTGGTGGGGAGATGTGGCGTTTCCGCAGATAAAACCGACCAAAATTAACCTGTCCCTTTTTGGTAGGTGGAGAATGGGGTAAAGTAAGTGGTGGTTAACTAGAGGAGGCTTGCTATGGCACCTATCGATATTGTTGTACTGGCTGTTATCGGTATTGCGTTTGTCGCCGTGTGCGTGCGCATCTACCGCAAGGGCACCTGCGCCGACTGCGCTCAGGGTGGCGCTTGCACGGGGCATTGTTCTAACAAAAAGACTTGTGCCGCGCTTAAGGGCGTAGACAAAATCGCCGAAGACTTGGGTCGCGGTATCAAATAAGGTCCGGACATCCAAGCGCTCCGCGGGCATCCGTTCGCGGGGCGCTTTGTGCATTTGAGGGAGAGCACGGCGAGTCGAAGAGTATTTTTGGGGTATCGTTAACTGGACTATTAATTGGCAACTTATCTATAACGGAGTAACCGCATGAGCGCTCGCGTAACCATGAAGGACATAGCCGCCGAGCTTGGCGTTTCCATCAATACCGTGCACAAGGCTCTGACGGGAAAGGCCGGCGTGAGCGAATCCGTGCGCGCCAAGGTGAACGCTAAGGCCGAGGCCATGGGCTATCACCGCAACACAAGTGCCTCAAGCCTGCGCCGCAAGGATATCAATCTGGTGTTTTGCCTGCCCCGCGCATCGCGCGAGGGAGCGTACTTTTTCCGTTACCTGTGGGAAGGCTGCAATCGCTTTGAACAGGAGGTCATCGACCGGGGCATTACGGTTGAGCGCGTTGAATTTGGCGTGGGCGGCTACGCTGATGCACTCGAGCAAATCGACGAGCGTCTGCAGGTGGGCGAGAAGATTGATGGCTTGCTCGCCTATGCGCCGGGCGACGATCGTGCGACTGAGCTTTTGGGGCAGATCGCCGAGGCGGGCGTGACGATTGAGCTTGTCGACGGCGACCGTCCGCATTTGAATCGTTTGGGTGCGAGCTTGGCCGATTATTCGACGGCAGGCAGCCTTATGGCCGAGCAGGCGGCAAACCTGGTCCATGCTTCTGGGGCCGACGCCCGCGTGCTCCTTTTGACAGGCGACCCATATACCGATTCGCACTATCTAACCGCCCGCGCCTTCCACAATTACCTGTGCGAACGTGATATTCCATGGCAGGTTGAGGATCTTGCAGGTGCCCATGCGCAAGTCAAACAACTCGAGCATGAGCTCGAAAAGCGCTTGAGTGCGCCGGACGCCCCTGAACTTATCTGTAGTGTTTTTGCCGTTGGTTCCGAAGTGGTTGCCGACGCGCTCGTCTCGACCGGCAAGGCCGGTCAGGTCATGGTGATCGGCAACGACCTGTTTCCCGAAAGTGCTCTGGCCTTGCGCCGCGGTATCTTTACCAATATTGTCTATAAGGACCCGACGAGCCTGGCGTATCGCGGCGCTAAGACGCTGGGCGATTATCTGCTGTGGGGAAGGACCCCGACGGAGCCCGTCCAGAAGGGCGCCGTCGAGATGGTATTTGCCAGCAATGTCGACCGCTACTGCGAACTTGCGGGTATTTAGCCGATTGAGCAGGTACCCCCTCTTGCGACGTGCAATTTTGGGAGTATTCAGCATTGGCATGCCTTGAATGAGGTGCAGAACGACTGTTTTAAGTGCCCCCGATGGCGTAATTTGCCATCGGGGGCACTTTTTATGCCGATCGGGCGCTATCTGCGTTCCAAATAGGACGCTGAGGATGGCGCACGGCGCGCTCCAATGCTGAATACTCCCAAAAATGTACGTCGGGACATGACCCACCTGAGCAAAAGCGCTCAAGTTTGGTGATCGGGGACGCCAACCAGTCCGCAATACATGCAAGTCACATCTCCAGCAACCGTTGAACGGGCAAAATCTACCGTTCACCCCGTGGTGGTTAGGTGAACGTTCACCTTTTGAGGTGCAATGGATTAGTATAGTGAACGTTCACCTAAAGGATAACGAGCGCGCCGTGCGCCCGCCTTGCCAGCAAAGGGGCTGTTTGATGAAAAACTTTATGGACGATCAGGATTTCCTGCTGAGCACCAAGACCGGCGAGGAGCTGTTCCACAACTTTGCCGAGGGCATGCCCATCGTCGACTATCACTGCCACATTTCTCCTAAGGAGATTTGGGAGGACAAGCGTTTCGAGAACATCACCGAGGTTTGGCTGGGCGGCGACCACTACAAGTGGCGCCTGATGCGTGCCAACGGCGTCGACGAGCGTTTTATCACTGGCGACGCCCCTGCTCGCGAGAAGTTCCAAAAGTGGGCCGAGACCCTGGGTCGCTGCGTTGGCAACCCCGTCTTTGAGTGGAGCCACCTGGAGCTTAAGCGCTACTTTGGCTACGAGGGCGTCCTCAACGGCAAGACTGCCCAGGAGGTCTGGGACCTTGCCAACGCCAAGCTCGCTGAGGCTAGCTTTACCTGCCGCAACCTGATCAAGCAGTCCAACGTCCGCATGATCTGCACTACCGACGACCCCGCCGACAGCTTTGAGTGGCACAAGAAGATTGCCGCCGACGACAGCTTTGACGTTCAGGTCGTTCCCGCCATGCGCCCCGATGCCGCTTTGCGCATCGAGCGCGGCCAGGAGTTTGCCGACTACTGCAAGCACCTTTCCGAGGTTGCCGGCGTTGAGGTCAGCGACTTTGAGGGCATGAAGGCTGCCATTTCCAAGCGCTACGACGTTGCTCACGAGCTGGGCTGCCGCGCCTCCGACCACGCACTCGACTACGTTATGTACGTCCCGGCTACCGCCGACGAGATCGAGGCTATCTTTGCCAAGGGTCTGGCTGCCGAGCCGCTTACCGAGGAAGAAGTCCTCAAGTACAAGACTGCCTTTATGCAGTTCGTTGCCGGCGAGTATGTCCGTCTGGGCTGGGCCATGCAGCTGCACTTTGGCTGCAAGCGCGACAACAACCGCGCCATGTTCGCCAAACTCGGTCCCGACACCGGCTACGACTGCATCTCCAACTACACGCCGTCCGACCAGCTCGCCGATTTCCTCAACTCCATCCAGGAGACCTGCGGCCTGCCCAAGACCATCCTGTACAGCCTGAACCCCATCGATAACACCATGATCGATACCGTCATGGGTTGCTTCCAGGAGGCTCCGACTGCCGGTAAGATTCAGAACGGCTCCGCCTGGTGGTTCAACGACAACGAGGTCGGCATGCGCGAGCAGCTTACGGCTCTGGCTAACGAGGGCGTTCTGGGCAACTTCGTCGGCATGCTCACCGACTCCCGTTCCTTCCTGTCCTATCCGCGCCACGAGTACTTCCGTCGCGTGCTGTGCAGCGTGATCGGCGAGTGGGTCGAGCAGGGCAAGTACCCGGCCGACATGGAGCTGCTGGGCACCATCGTGCGCGACATCAGCTACAACAATGCGGTCCGCTACTTTGGCTTTGACCTGGACACCGACGAGGCCTAAGCCCGCATCGAATCACATCGAACCCTGGGCGCCGTTGCCACACGCGGAGCCCCGTTTTGCTTGCACGCTAACAAACATCTAAGGAGACACATAGATGGAGAACATCAGCTACGATGCGCTCGAGAAGATCGGCTACAAGGGCTATTTGCTGCCCAAGGATGCTCCCGAGAAGGTTCTGCAGTTTGGCGAGGGCAACTTCCTACGCGCTTTCGTTGACCGCTTCTTTGACATGGGTAACGAGGCGACCGGCTGGAATGGCAAGATCGTCATGGTCCAGCCCATCAGCGGCGCCTTTGGCTTTGCCGACGGTATCAATGCCCAGGACGACCTGTATACCGTGCTGGTGCGCGGCAAGGAGGACGGCAACACGGTCGACGAGTCCCGCGTGATTAGCGCTTGCAGCCGCTGCATCAACCCGTACCGCGAGGACGACTACCGCGCCATGATGGAGGTCGCCGTCTCTGACGACCTGGAGATTATCGTCTCCAACACCACCGAGGCCGGTATCGCCTATGACCCGTCCTGCAAGGCCGACGACATGCCACCCGCGAGCTTCCCCGCCAAGCTTGCCCAGGTGCTCCACACCCGCTGGGCTGCCGGTAAGCCGGGCGTCATCGTCCTCGCCTGCGAGCTCATCGATCACAACGGCGAGGAGTTGCTGCGCATCATGAACCAGTATGTGAGCGACTGGGGCTGGGAGGACGAGTTTGCGCAGTGGATGGCCAACGACTGCACCGTCTGCACCACGCTCGTCGACACCATCGTACCGGGCCGTATCCGCGACGCATCCGAGGCCGCCGCGGTGGCTGAGCGTCTGGGCTACGAGGATCCCTTCCTGGCCGTGCGCGAGCCCTTCCAGATGTGGGGCATCCAGGGCGACGAGTCGCTTGCCGAGAAGCTTCCCTTTGTGAAGGCTGGTCTTCCGGGTGTCTTTGTGACTCCCGACGTCACCCCGTACAAAAAGCGCAAGGTCCGCATCCTCAACGGTGCCCACACCGCCTTCGTTCCGGGTTCCTGGGTTGCCGGCTTTGATATCGTGCGCGACTGCATGCATGACGAGACCATTCGCGGCTTCATGAACACCATGCTCTACGACGAGGTCATTCCGACGCTTGCCGCCGACTTGGATGTCGAGGACTGCAAGGCCTTTGCCGCCGCCGTCGAAAACCGCTTCGACAACCCGTTTATTGATCATGCGCTGCTCTCCATCTGCCTCAACTCCACGGCTAAGTGGCGCGCTCGCGACCTGCCCACGCTCAAGGACTACGTTGCCGAGACCGGCAACCTGCCCAAGTGCCTGGCGACGAGCCTCGCTACGCTCATCTCCTTCTACACGCAGGAGCTCGTGTCCCGCGAAGGCGACGGCCTGCACCTGCGTCGCTCCGACGGCACCGAGTACACCGCTCAGGACGACGCCTTCGTGCTCGACTTCTACGCCGCCCATGCCGGCGCCGACGATGCCCAGCTGGTGCACGACGTGCTCACCAACGAGCAGATGTGGGGCGAGGACCTTACGCAGATCGCAGGTCTTGAGGAGTTTGTCGTCAGCGCGCTCGCTGTCGTGCGTGCCGAGGGCGCCAAGCAGGCCTTCGCCAACGCTCAGGCGTAAATTTCCGGCGCAGACGCGGGCGCGGGACGGCGTGCCCGCGTCTCGACTTCTGCTCAACCTGTAGGGTTAGGACCATTTGCAATGAACACTATCCAGATCAATCCGGCCGACAACGTGATCGTCGCGCTGTCGCCGCTTGCCAAGGGCACCGCCGTCGCGGTTCCCGGGGTGGGCGAGGTCGTGGCCGCGGAGGATATTCCGCAGGGTCATAAGATGGCCGTGCGCTCGATTGCCGCGGGGGAGGACGTCATCAAGTACGGCCTTCCTATCGGCCATGTGACGGGCGATGTCCAGCCCGGTCAGTGGCTTCATACACATAATGTCAAGACCAACCTTTCGGGCGAGGTCGAGTACACCTACAACCCCACACATCCGGTCGTGGATCCGGTTGAGCCCGAGACCTTTATGGGGTTCCGCCGCGCCGACGGTCGTGCCGCGACGCGTAATGAGCTGTGGATCATCCCCACGGTCGGCTGTGTCAACGAAGTCGCCCGTGCCATGTGTGAACAGGCCCAGGATCTGGTCGATGGCTCGCTGGAGGGTGTTTACTACTTCCCGCATCCCTTTGGCTGCTCGCAGACCGGCGCCGACCATGCCCAGACGCGTCGTCTGCTGGTGGCGCTCTCGCGTCATCCTAATGCGGCCGGCGTGCTATTCCTGTCGCTCGGTTGCGAGAACTGCACGCACCAGCAGGTGCTCGACGAGCTCGGTGACTTCGATCACGAGCGCGTTCGCTTTCTCACCTGCCAGGATGTAGCCGACGAGCAAATCGAGGGCCACAAGATTCTGGCCGAGCTGGCTGACCTGGCCAAGCAAGCCAAGCGAGAGCCCATTTTGGCCTCCGAGCTGGTTATTGGTCTTAAGTGCGGCGGCTCCGACGGTCTTTCGGGCATTACCGCCAACCCCACGATCGGTCGCGTGAGCGATATGGTCGTCGCCCGCGGCGGCACGTCGGTGCTTACCGAGGTGCCCGAGATGTTTGGCGCCGAGAGTATCCTGCTCGATCGCTGTGAGAACGAGCAGGTCTTTAACGCCGCTTCCGACATGCTCAATGGCTTTAAGGACTACTTTATTAGCCACGGCGAGGTTGTCTACGAGAACCCGAGCCCCGGCAACAAGGACGGCGGCATTACCACGCTCGAGGACAAGAGCTGCGGCTGCGTGCAAAAAGGCGGGTCTGCCCCCATCGTCGACGTGCTGCCGTATGCCGGCCAGGCAAATAAACACGGCCTGAACATGCTGTGCGGTCCGGGCAACGACATGGTATCCACCACGGCGTTGACGGCTGCCGGCTGCCACGTGATTCTGTTCTCGACCGGCCGCGGCACACCGTTTGGCGCGCCGGCGCCTACGCTCAAGGTGTTCACCAATCAGCGTCTGTGCGACCACAAGGCCAACTGGATGGACTTTAACGCCGGCGTGATTGCCACGGGTGAGCGCACGCTCGACGAGGCTGCTCACGATCTATACCAGCTGGTGCTGGAGACGGCGAGCGGTAAACTCACGAGTGCCGAGCGCCGTGGCTGTCACGAGATCAGTATCTGGAAGGACGGCGTCTGCCTGTAGCGGCAAGTGCGCCCAAGCATAGCGCGATGTCATCGGCCCCGTCGGGAGTGTTCCCGGCGGGGCTTTTTCGTTTCGTGGTTAAGTGAATATGTTAGAAAATCTGATAAACGTTCACCTATCTCATGGCTGTCCAGCATGGCACCTTTACCAGCAGAAAATAGGTGTGAGGATCTCAATTGTGTCCGTTCAGCGGTAAAAATCGACCGTTCGGGGATAATATGCAAGTGAACGTTCACCTTTCGTAAGGAATCGCGCATAATCTAACTAAACGTTCACCCTGAACGCTGGGCAGACAGATGTCAGTGTGGACTCAAATGTCTTGTTACAAGACAATCGAGAAAAGAGAGGGAGCTCGATGGCTAATAAGATCGGAAAAAAGCGTAAGATCACATTCTGGACGCGCTTGGGCTTTGGTATGGGCGGTATGCTCAATTCCGGTGCCCTGACCTTTACGCACAGCTACATGGTGCTGTTCCTGTCCACGGAGTGTGGCCTGTCCGCAGGCGAGGCTGCACTGATCAGCTCGTTTGCCATCTATGTCAACGCCATTCTTTGCCCGCTGATGGGCTTTGTGGCCGATAACTTCTATGCCACCAAGATTGGCCGTATCTTTGGTCGTCGTCGTTTCTGGATCTTGCTGGCCATCCCGATGATGATCGCCGAGCCGCTCATCTTCGTGGCTACGCCGTTTGGCTTCCCGTACTACTTTGTGCTGTACCTGATCTACAACGTCGCGTACACGTTCTGCACCGCCAACCTGTCGCCGCTTACCATCGAGATGACCGACGACTTTAAGGAGCGTACGTACCTTACCGGCTACAAGCATCTCTTTGGTAACGCCGCCGGCTTCCTGATGGCAGCACTCGTCGGCTTTGGCTTTGGCACCTTCGGCGAGACCAACCCGTTTAGCTACTTCATCATCGCTACGATCAACGCTTCGGTCATGGCAATCTCGCTGCTCTGCGTGTACCTGTCCACGTGGGAGCACACCCCCGAGGAGGTCGCTCAGGAGAAGATCGAGAGCGTCGGCGAGGGTATCAAGAAGTTCTTCATCGACGTTATCTCCACCTTCCGCAACAAGTCCTTTCGCAAGGTCCTGTATGCACAGGTCTCCACGAAGCTTGCTGCTGCCTGCTGGTCTGCCTGCCTGTCCTTCTTCATCGTCTACTGCCTGCAGATTCCTAAGTCCTACGAGTCCGTGATGGAGATGCCTGGCAAGGTCGTCGCTATCGTCTGCACCGCCATCTGGGTCGCCCTCATGGCCAAGAAGGGCTTCCACAAGTCTTGGTACCTCGCAAATGCCGGTTGCGCTGCGTGCATCATTGCCTACAACTACTTCGCCTTTGGTCAGATCAACGGCACCTCCACGGTCGCCATCGCCATGATCGCCTACCCCATCATCTTCGCCATCTGGAAGTTCTTCTACGTCGGCTTCCAGTACCTGCCCGATGTTCTGCTCAACTACATCCCCGATGTCGATGAACTCATCACCCTGCGTCGTCGCGAGGGCATCTACAGCTCCGCGCAGCAGCTCTGCCAGCAGATCGCCCAGGCTATCGCCGTCAACGTGTGGGCTATCGTCCTTGCTGCCTCCGGCTTCATTCAGACCGCCGGCAATAGCGACGCCGTGACCCAGCCCGCTACCGTGCCTCTGTATATCTGCGGCTACATGATCATCGGCTGCGCCGGCTTCTTCCTGCTTGCGGCCGTCCTTGCCCGCGGCATCAAGATCGACAAGGAGCAGTGCGACATCCTTTGCGACGAGATTCACCGCGTCAAGGAGGGTGGCAAGATGGCCGACGTCAAGCCCGAGGTCAAGGCGCTTTGCGAGGAGCTCTCCGGCTTTAAGTACGAGGACTGCTTTGCCCACAACAACGTTGGCTTCCAGGACGGTAGCGTAACCCCCGCCGAGTAAGGCCGACATATCGTCCAAATCACAGGGCCGTGCCACCGGAATTCCGCCGGCAGGCACGGCCCTTTTTTAACAGCGTACAATTTGCCTTTAGAGCATCTTTTTGAGGGAGAAATCCATGGAGACGAACGTTATCTGGCGCAACGCCCGCGCGGCCGTGATCGAGCTTGACGACGGCGGCTACTTTACCTGTGCCGATACGTGGGAGATCTTTGTCAACGACGAGCCCGCCGGTACCACGAATACGGTCGAGACCTATGTCGACGGCCTGATCCCCGGCAAGCGCAACCTGGTTCGTTTTGTTTGTGGCGAGCGTGAGCTGAGCGTAGGTGTCACCACGCCGGCTGAGCCCTTTACCATCAACGTTCGCGACTGTGGCGCCAAGGGCGATGCCGAGCACGACGACACCACCAACATCCAGGCTGCCATCATGGCCTGCCCCAAGGGCGGGCGCGTGCTGATCCCCGCCGGTAGTTATCGCATCAAGTCCCTCTTCCTTAAGAGCAATATCAACATCGAGCTCGCCGAGGGAGCGGTGCTGTTGGCCCGTCACGATCGCGCGGCGCTTGCCTACATTCCGGGCACGGTCACAGGCGACGAGGGCGCCGGGCATGCCGGCACCGATATGCTGCCCCTGGGCCGCTGGGAGGGCGAGAGTTTCTCGACCTACTGCTCTACCTTTATGGGTCTGAGCGTGCACGACGTGTGCATCTATGGTCGTGGTGCCATCGACGGTCAGACCGATTTTGCCGAGGACAACTGGTGGAACAAGGACTTTAAGAACATCTTTCGCCCGGAGGAGGGCCGCGAGGTCGCCCGCCCGCGCATGATTTTCCTGTCCGAGTGCCAAAACGTGAGCTTGGCCGGCTTCACCGTCCGCAACAGCCCGGCGTGGAACATCCACCCCATCCTGTGCGAGCACGTCGATGCGCTCTGCCTGTCCATCGAGGGCCCCAAGAACTCCCACAACACCGACGGTTTCGATCCCGAGAGCTGCGGCTTTGTCCGCATCCTTGGCTGTCAGTTCTCGGTGGGCGACGACTGCATCGCCATCAAGAGCGGCAAGCTGGGCATTGAGCCCGAGCTTCGTCCCGCCACGCACGACGTGCTGATCTCTCACTGCTACATGCACGATGGTCACGGCGCCGTGGTCCTGGGTTCAGAGGCTGCCGGCGGCATCAAGGACCTTACCGTGAGCAAGTGCCTCTTTGAGCGCACCGACCGCGGCCTGCGCGTCAAGACCCGCCGCGGGCGCGGCAAGGATGCCGTCAACGAGGGCATTACCTTTGAGCACATTCGCATGGATGAGGTGCTCACGCCCTTCGTGGTCAACTCCTTCTACTTCTGCGACAAGGACGGCAAGACCGATTACGTGCAGTCTCGCGAGACGCTGCCTGTCGACGACCGCACGCCCGGCTTTGGTGCCACGACGTTTTGCGATATCGAGGCCACTAACTGCCACGCGGCCGCTGCCTACATCACGGGCCTGCCCGAGAGTAAAGTAACGCGCCTGACGTTCCAGGATGTCCACGTGACCTTCGCGCCGGATGCCGAGCCCTTTGTCCCGGCCATGGCCTGCGGCGTTGAGCCCATGGTGTGTCAGGGCATCATTGCGCAAAACGTCAAGGTACTCGATCTGCAAAATGTGGTGATCGAGGGCCAGGACGGCGAGGAACTGCAGCTCCAGAACGTCGACAAGGTTGTCCGTTCCTAACTCGGGTTGATGACCAGGGCTGCATTGTCGGATAAATCGGCAATGCAGCCCTTGTGCGATACGGCCGTGTGCGCTGCGCTACGCATCATGGTGAAAGGGAATACATGCTCAATAAAACGATTCCTGTCGGGGTCGATGGCTCGTCTGCCACGATTACGTCTTATGTTTTTGCCCCGACCGAAGATGCTTATGCTTTAAAACCGCTGCCTGCAGTTGTGGTCGTGCCAGGAGGCGGCTACGATCACGTTTCGCCGCGCGAAGGCGAGCCGGTAGCGCTCCGTTTGTTGGCGATGGGCTACCAAGCGTTTGTACTGAACTATTCGGTTGCTCCGGCTGTCTATCCGCTGGCATTGCAAGAACTCGCGCGGGCGGTCGATACCGTCCGAAGCCATGCGGCAGAGTACTGTGTCGATCCTGATCGGATTACGGTCATGGGTTTTTCGGCCGGTGGGCATCTAGTTGGCTTGCTCGGGGCGCTTTGGGACCAACCCTGGCTTGCAGAGTCGATTTCGGCATCGCCTGAGTCGATTCGGCCTGACACACTTTGCTTGGGCTATCCGGTCGTAAGCTCGGGGGCCTATGCTCATCGTGGTTCGTTTGAACACCTAACGGGTGCCGATGGCGCTTTAGCTCAAAAGTTGTCGATCGAGAATATGGTGGGCGATGGCTTCCCCCGTACGTTCTTGTGGCATACCGCCGAGGATGCATCGGTACCAGTTCAAAATAGCCTCCTTCTTGCGCAGGCTCTTGCCGACCACGGGATTGGCTTTAGCCTACATGTCTTTTCGCATGGAAAGCATGGGGCATCGCTCGCCACGGACCAAACGGCATTTAAGGGCTGCGCCGAGCATATTCAGCCACAGGTTCAGGGCTGGCCTGAACAGTTCGTTGCATGGGAGCGTGATGGACGATGAGCGAAAGTATCTATACGCTGCGCGTTTCGAGGGCTGCGGCAGGAGCGTATCCAACGATTTCCGATGCCTTGGCGGCAGCCGATCAGCTCTATCCGGATGCCGAGCAACCGGTGATGATTCGCGTCGAGCCGGGTGAGTACCGCGAGCGGGTCGAGATTCGTCGCCCGCATGTGACGATTGAGGGAGAGACGGCCGATAGCGTGCGTATCATGGGCGGCCTGGGTGCCAAGACGCCTTCGGAGGACGGCTCGGGCGCGGACGGCACGCTCGGCACGTTTAGGACCTATACCGTTTTGGTCGATGCCGACGACGTGCGGCTCGAGAACCTAACGATCGTAAATGATGCCGGCGATGGGCGCGAGGTCGGTCAGGCGATTGCCCTGTATGCCGATGGCGACCGTCTGGTTGTCGATGCCTGCTGCATTAAGGGGCACCAGGACACACTGTTTTTGGGTCCGCTGCCGCCGCATGAGGTCAAACCGGGCGGGTTCATAGGACCCAAACAGTATGCGCCGCGCCGGGTGGGGCGCCAATATTTCCGACGTTGCCGGATCGAGGGCGATGTCGACTTTATCTTTGGCGGCGCGCGTGCCTACTTTGAGGGGTGCGAGATTCGCTCGCTCAACCGCGATATGGATGTCAACGGGTATGTAACGGCAGCCTCCACGCCTAAAGGCGAGCCGTACGGATTTGTGTTTCATGGTTGTTCGTTTACAGCTCCGGATGGCGTGGCGCCGGATTCGGTCTACCTGGGCCGTCCTTGGCGCGAATGGGCGCAAACTGCGCTGATCGATTGCTGGCTGGGGCGACATATCAAGCGCGAAGGCTGGTGGGATTGGAATAAGCCGGCGGCGCACAGCTGCGCGCAGTATGCTGGCGCAATCCTGCATGGGCCGGCGGGTGATACTACCGACTGGGTGCCGTGGGCAAATAAACTCGATGTGATGGCTGCCGTCGGGTACGCTCGCGAGCAGGTGCTTGCCGGTGGGGATGGCTGGGATCCCGAGGGCGGCGACGGTGATGCGGTTGAGACGGCTGGGCTATCTGCCAATGGCCGCACCGTGCACATCGAGACGTACTGCGAAGACGAGCCTGCGCTGCGTGCCCGGCTGAAGCGCGAGGGACGTTCGGCTGCTTTTACGGGCAAGACTCCTGCAGATTTTGAGGCGTGGAAGATTGCGACCAGGACTCGTCTGTACGATGTTTTGGGCCTTTCGCTTATGGACCGCGTCCCGATTGAGATTCGTGAGCTCAGCCGCGTGCGGGTTGCCGGCGGCATCGTGCGCACCCATGCGATGCTGCAGGTGGAGCGCGACGTTTGGATGCCGTTCTACCTGCTCGAGCCGCAGTCGCCTAAGCTCGATGCGTGCGGCCGCAAGTGTTGCTATATCTGCCCGCATGGCCATCAGGGAGCGGGTGCTGCAAGCGTAGCCGGTGTTGCGGGCGTGCCGGCGGTCGATGATGCCGTGCGTAAGTTCAATTACGACTACGGTCTGCGTTTGGCGCGTATGGGTTACGTGACCGTCTGCCCCGACGCACGCGGTTGGGGATACCGTCGTGACTGGAAGGGCCAGGGCGATGACGAGAACAGCTACCTGCGCGGTACGTGTCTGAATCAAGCACGTATGGCCGAGCCGCTGGGTCTTACGGTTGCGGGCCTCAACGTCTGGGACAACATGCGCTTGATCGATTACTTGGAGGCGCGCGGCGACATTGCCATGGATGACCTGGGTTGCTTTGGTTTTTCGGGTGGCGGCTACATGACGTTGTACCTGGCCGCACTCGACCCGCGTGTGCGCAAGGCGTTTGTCTCGGGCTATCTGTACGGTGTCGACGATTCGCTGCTGCATCTCAATGGCAATTGCAGCTGCAACTACACACCCGGACTTTGGCGCTTACTCGACATGGGCGATATTGCCTCGCTCATCGCGCCGCATCCGCTGCTGGTGCAAAGCTGCGAAGAGGATCATCTGAACGGTTCGCGCGGGCTGAAAAATGTTGACGAGCAGCTCGAGATCGTGCGCGATGCCTACAAGTTGCTGAGCCGCAGAGATGGCCTGCGGCACGAGGTGTGTCCGGGTGAACACCATCTGGGCGTGGCACATCTTGCCGAGGATATCGAATGGCTCGATTCGCACGTTGCGGAATGCGCCCGTGCATAGCCCCTCGGCATGCTGCGAATAAACGGTACGTTCCTGTATGACCGCCGATGGGCGGATGAGGAGAAGATTATGGAAACGAAGAGTTTGAGTGAATCGACCATTTGCTGCTTTGGCGATTCGACCACATGGGGCGATAACGGATGCGGCGCAGGCGGCAACGACATCTCTTGGACTTCGCATCTGGGCGCGTTGCTGGGAGGCGCGGTCGTCGAGAACTTTGGCATCAAGGGTTCGCGTATCGCCATCAAGGCCGACCGTACCGATTCGTTTGTCGAGCGCCTTGACGGTATCGACGATGCGGCCGATATCTACATCGTCTTTGGCGGCGTCAACGACTTTAGCCGCAACGTGCCGCTTGGAGAGCTCGGCAGCACGGACGTACATGAGTTCTATGGCGCCCTCGATTACCTGATCCGTACCATCACGGCGCGCTCGCCCCAGGCAAAGCTTGTGTTTATGACGCCGTGCAAGACGAGCGGCAAGCACGAGAAGGATATCCCGGCAAGCGACGAGCTCAACCACCTGGGGTTGACGCAGGTCGCCTACGTGCGAGCGATGCTCGAGGTTTGCGACCGCTACTCCGTGCCGGTGATTGACCTGTATGCGCAAAGCGGTATCAGCCCGTTTTTGCCGGAGCACCGCGAGCTCTATATGCCGGACGGTCTGCATTACAGTCCTGCCGGCTATGAGCGCCTGGCGCATCGCATCGCCGCGGGTCTCACCGCCGTTTGCCGCTAAAAGCCTGCCGTTCGCGAGGAATATAGGGTTAACGTTCACCCTATATTCCTCGTTCGCGTTACACTAGGGGTAACGTTCACCTATCGTTTATGTCAGAGGGGACAGCAATGGGTTGCAATCAAATCCTGGACCGTTATATCGAGCAGTTGATCGAAACCTCTACGCCGCAGGCGCCGGCTTGGAATATCGAAAAGATTCGCGCCGGCAAGGAGAACACCTGGAACTATATCGACGGCTGCATGATCAAGGCGCTCATCGAACTGTACGAGATCACGGGTGAGCAGCGCTACCTGACCTTTGCCGACGACTATATCGATTTCTTTGTCCAGGACGACGGCACCATCAAGCATTACAACCCGCAGGAGTACAACCTCGATAACGTCAATGCGGGCAAGACCCTCTACAAGCTCTATGACCTGGTGGGCAAGCCCAAGTATCGCGCCGCCATGGATACCATCTATCGTCAGCTCGAAACCCAGCCGCGTACCAAAGAGGGCGTGTTTTGGCACAAGGCCGTCTACCCCAACCAGATCTGGCTCGACGGCATGTATATGGCGCAGCCGTTCTACATGCAGTATGAGCTGAGCTTCCACAACCGTCGTGCCTGCTCGGACAGCTTCCATATGTTCCAGGTTGTGCATGACCTGATGCGCAACCCCCTCAACGGTCTGTACTATCACGCTTACGACGCGAGCCGCAAACAGTTCTGGTGCGACCCGGTCACCGGCCTTTCGGCTAACTTCTGGCTGCGCGCCGAGGGCTGGTTTGCCATGGCACTCATCGATACCTGGGAGCTCATGCCGCCTTCGATGTCAGCCGAGAAGGACGAGATTCGCAAGATGTTCCACGACCTGATCGACGCCATGCTGCCGTATCAGGACGAGAAGACCGGCATGTGGCATCAGGTCATCAACCTGCCCAATATCGCCCCCAACTACCTGGAGGAGTCTGGTAGCGCGATTTTTGCCAATGCCATCATGAAGGGCGTGCGTCTGGGCGTGCTGGGCGAGCGTTACTACCAGTACGGCCGTCGCGCCTTCGACGGCATCTGTGAGACCTGCCTGTCCGAGTATGACGGGCAGCTGGCGCTCGACAACATCTGCCTGGTTGCGGGCTTGGGAAACACCGCGCACCGCGAGGGCACGTTTGATTACTACATGAGCGAGCCCGTGGTCAAAAATGATGCAAAGGGTGTGGCGCCGCTGGTGCTTGCCTATATCGAGACCATGCATCACGACAAGCTGGCCGGTAAGCGCGATCCGCTCGCCCCCTCGGGCGTGTGCTCCATCGAGGACCCGTTTGGCGGATACACCCCGGGCATCAACGCTCATAAGGGATGTGAATAACGTGGGGGCTATTACTCCGGGTGTACGTTTGCACGACCTTCCGCAGGGGACCGTCGAGGAACGCATCCGCATGGCGGGAGAGCTGGGCTTTTCGTGCATTCAGCTGCCGAGCAAGGTGCTCTACGCATCGATGGGGATCGATCGAGGCGGCCTGACCCGCGAGCTTGCCGACCATTTGCGTGCGGTGCTCGACGAGGCGGGCGTTTCGGTCGCCGTGCTCGGCTGCTATAAGAATTTGGCGACGCCCGATCGCCAACAGCTCATGGATAACATTGCCGAGTACGAGGCATGCCTGAACTTTGCCCAGATGCTCGGCGGATGCCCGGTTGGCACCGAGACCGGTCGCCCCAATGCGCAGAACCGCGTTGCTGACGACCGCATGACCGATGGGGCACTCGAAGCGTTTACAGACGGGCTTGCACGCGTCTGCGATCGGGCCGAGGCCGTGGGCGGGCAAATTTTGATCGAGCCCGGTTGGAACGAGACGGTTAATACTCCGGATCGCTGCCGTGAGGTGCTGGAGCGCGTCTCGAGCCCGTCGCTCGGCGTGATCTATGACCCAGTGTCGCTGCTGCACCCCAGCGTCGTTGACGAAGCGCAGGAAATCACCGCGCGCATGCTCTATTTATGCGGCAGTAAGATTCGCGTGCTGCACGCCAAGGATTTTGAGGTCGTTGATAACGAGGACGAAGCCGGTTGGTGCGACGGTACGGGTTCACGTCTGGTGTGTCATGGCGTGGGCGAGACGGGCCGCTATGACTTTGAGCCCGTAGTGGCCTGGGCGGCTGCCGCCTGCCCTGAGATTCCCTGCGTGGTCGAGAACAGCGTGCCGGCGACGGCGGCTGACTGCCTGGCGACACTCAAGCACATGTCCGCTCGCTGCGGGGCTTCGCATCGCGAGTTATAGCATTGGCTTTTGCCGTGTCGGCAGATTGAGATTACCTGTATGGGGGCGGCGGTGAAGGGTCTTTATCGTCGCCCCATTGGATTGCATTAAAAAGGGGAGTTGCGTGGCTATCCACATTGTCGAAGAGGCGAATCGTTGCCTGGGTTGCAAAAGGGCATTCTGTCAGCTTAAGGGCTGCCCGGTTCAGACACCTATTCCGCAGGTCATCGACTTGTTCAAACAGCGCCGTCTAGAAGAGGCGGGCGAGCTGCTGTTCCAGAACAATCCCATGAGCGCGGTCTGCTCTATGGTGTGCAACCATTCGGGCCAGTGCGAGGGTGCTTGCATCCAGGGCCGCAAGGGTACACCCGTGCATTTCTCGAGCATCGAGAACTATATCTCGACAGCGTATTTGGATCGTAAGGAGTGGACGCCCGCGCCGTCGTGCGGCAAACAGGTTGCTGTGGTCGGTTCCGGTCCCGCCGGTATTACCGTGGCCATTAAGATGGCCCAGCTGGGCTGTGCCGTCACGGTATTTGAGCAGCGCCCCGAGATCGGCGGTGTGCTGGAATACGGTATCCCCGAGTTCCGCCTGCCCCGTGCGCTCGTGCAAAAGTACCGTCACGTGATGTGCTCGCTTGGCGTGCGCGTGCGCCCCTCGACCACCATTGGTGGCGCACTGCATATCGACGACCTGCTGCGCGACGGCTACGATGCGGTCTTTGTTGGTACCGGTACCTGGCGTGCCCGCAAACTGGGCATTCCCGGCGAGTCGCGCGGCAACGTGCTGTTTGGTATCGATTACCTGGTCGATCCCGCGAGCGTGGCTATCGGGCAGAACGTGGCGGTCATCGGTGCCGGCAATGTTGCCATGGATGTTGCCCGCACAGCCCTGCGTTCGGGTGCTCGCAAGGTCACTGTGTATGCACGCTCGCGCCATATCTCGGCCATCGATGATGAGGTGGAGCTGACCGAGCTTGACGGTGCCGAGATTGTGTGCGGCAAGGCGATCTGCGCCATCGACGATAACGGTCCGGTGTTCGAGACGGCTATCTTTGACGAGGACAACAATGTGGTGGGCTACGAGGAAGAGCTCGACCATGTGTCTGCCGACACAGTTGTGATTGCGGCTTCGCAGGTGCCCAAAGACAAGCTTGTGCTTACGACGGGCGGCCTGGAGACCGACCATCGTGGCCTGCTTTCGGTCGATGAGAACGGCATGACAACGGTGCCTGGCGTCTTTGCCGCCGGCGACGTGGTTAACGGCCCGCTCACGGTGGTTCATGCCGTGGCAGGCGCCAAGCTCGCCGTCGAAGGCATGACCAGCTACCTGGGCCTCTAACACATTCCATCCATCAGTTGCGGTGAAATACGGACTGTTTTGGCTGTCAAAGGCCTTGTCTACTCCGTATTCCACCGCAACTTTTTGTGGGGTGGGCTAGAGACGCTGCATGCGGTACCCGACACCCATGTGCGTCTGAATCATCTTGGGGTGAGAGGGATCTGCCTCGATCTTCTTGCGCAGGGTACGCATGAACACGCGCAGGCTCGCCAGATCGCTGTCCCAGCTCGTGCCCCATATCTCGCGGGTGATGAAGGTGTGGGTGAGCACCTTGTCGACGTTTTTCGCCAGAAGGACGAGCAATTTGTACTCGGTTGGGGTGAGCGAGAGCTCGCGTCCGTCTTTCGTCGCGTATCCCGCGGCGTAGTCGATATGCAGCGGACCGTTGTCAAACGTGCTCGCTTCTGTCGACTCGCTCGACGCCATCGAGGAGCGCCTCAAATTCGCACGGACGCACGCGAGCAACTCATCCACAGAAAAGGGCTTGGTGAGGTAGTCGTCTGCCCCTGCGTCAAGTGCTGCAATCTTGTCGGAATCTTCGGTGCGCGCCGAAATGACGATAATGGGGACTGCCGACCAGCTTCGGATCTTCGTGATGACCTCGATACCGTCAATGTCGGGAAGGCCGAGGTCGAGCATGATGAGGCTGGGGCCGTGCGACACCGCATCCATGATGGCGGCCTGGCCGTTGCATACCTTGCTCACGACATAGCCGTGGAGGTCAAGCGCGGTCGAAACGAGGTTTTGAACGGTCGGGTCATCTTCGACCAGGAGGATGCGTGGCTTAGCGGCATTATTCATGAATCTCGATCTCCTCGGCGGGCAGGGTAAAACGGAAGACGGCCCCATGGGGGTGGTTGTCGCGAACTTCGATGACGCCGCCATGCGCCTCCACGATGGAGCGGCAGAGCGACAGCCCAAGGCCGATGCTTCGACGCGAATCCACGGGCCGCGTATTGCTTGAGGTGAAGAAGCGCTCAAAGATATGAGGCTTGTCGCAGTCTGCCACACCCGGTCCATCGTCTGCGACGTCCACCACGACGAACGCACCCTCGCGACGTGCGCTGATGGTGACGGTCGAGTCCTCGGGCGTGTATTTGAAGGCGTTCATGATGAGATTCGTAAGCACCTGCATGATGAGATGGACGTCGATGTGTACCAGCAGGATGTCGTCAGTGTGCTCGATGGTGACGGCACGTCCATGCGATGCTTGGGCGACATGGCTGAGGGCGGCCTCGATGACCTCGTCGATGAGCTCGGATGTGAAGTTGAGGCGAATGGTGCCGTCCTCGACGCGTGTGATGGCGAGGAGGTTTTCCACGGTATCGATAAGCCAGAGGGAGTCGTCGTAGATGGCATCGGCAAGATCGCAGCGTTGTTCGAGGCTGAGCTTCTCGTCGCTCTTCCGAAGGATTGCCGCAGATCCGGATATAGCCGTGAGGGGTGTCCTCAAATCGTGGCCGATGGAGCGCAAAAGGTTGGCGCGCAGCTGCTCGTTTTTCGCCAAGACCGCAGCCTCTTCGCGCTCTTGCGCCGCCCGGTCGCTTTCGAGCGCCAGGGCGCATTCACCTACGATAGATAGGACGATCGAATGCTCGAAGGCTTCGATCTTGCGCCCCTCCAGGGCGATGCCGATGACACCGAATACCTTGTCGCCGGTGCGAACCGCGAGGTAGAGACAGCGCGCCTCAGGCAGGGTCCGCGTGCTTGCGCCCGCGCGCTTGTTGTTGGTGTAGGTCCAGGTTGCAACGGCGCGCTCGTAGTCGGTGAGCAGCGACGCGGATCGGTTTTCGGTGCCAGCGGACTCATAGAGCGCCTTGCCGAGCGTGCCGTGTTCGGCGGGGTAGAAGACCACGTCGAGTTTTAGCAGTTTGACGAGTTGGTTCATGGCGACGCGGGCGCACTCCTCCGCGCTATGGGCTTGCTGCAAGAGCTGGTTCGTTTCGAGGAGTACGCGCGTTTTGAATGCGTTCTCGGCGGATGTACGGGCGTTGTCGGCGATGCGCGCAGTTAACTCGCCGGCGACCATAGCGGTGGCGAACATGATGCCGAACGTGACCAGATAGCTTCGGTCGTAGCTGGCGAGCGAAAACAGAGGCGTGACGAAGCAGAAGTTGTAAAGCACTACAGAGAGCACGCTCGATACGATCGTGCAGATACGCCCCGTCGTGGTGACGGCGGTCAGCAGGGCCGTGAAGATATAGAGGGATATGATGCTGGAATCGGCAAATCCCAGATGGCGGAAAGCCGTGCCGATCGCCGTGGCGGCAAGAGAGAGAGCCAGCGTGCGAAGCACGTTTCGGCTGCTGGGCGGCTGCAGGGCGAGCGCATGGCGGCGTCCTTTGGGTCGGGAGGGCGGAGTCGACTGGTCTGGAATGATGTAAATGTCGAGGTTCGGGGCGAATGTTATGAGCTGTTCTACGAGAGATTTGCGGCCGAAGAGGGCCTGACGGACGCTGCTGCGCTCGCCCGTGCGCCCCATGACGATCTTCGAAATACCCGACAGGCGCGCGAACTCGGAGATCTGAAACGCGATGTCGTCGCCATAGACGGTTTCCATATGTGCTCCGAGCTGCTCGGCTAGGGCGATATTGGCTGCAAGCTTGGCGCGCTCATCATCGCTCATGGCTTGCGTGCGCGGGCTCTCTACGAACAGGGCGACGAGCTCGCTGCGAAACGCTTTCGCCATGCGTGCGGCGGCACGGACGATGCGGGGATTGGTCGGCGCCGGGGAGACACAGACTAAGATACGCTCCCTGGTGTAGTAGTCACGGTTTCCCAGCACGCGTGCGGCGTCTGTGAGGTGACCGGTGCGATCGGCGCAGCGGCGCAGCGCGATTTCTCGGAGTGCGGTGAGGTTCTCGACGGTAAAAAAATGCTGTTGCGCTCGGTCGGCTTGTGCGGGACGGTAGACGAGGCCGGCGCGAAGGCGCTCAAGTAGGTCTTCGGGCTCTATGTCGACGAGCTCGACCTGGTCGGCATCATCGAAGATACGGTCGGGGATTCGTTCGCTCACGACAACGCCGGTGATGGATGCAACCATGTCGTTTAGGCTCTCGATATGCTGAACGTTTACGGTCGTATAGACGTCGATGCCCGCATGTAGAAGTTCCTCGACGTCTTGATAGCGTTTGTCGTGGCGAGACCCCGGCGCATTCGTATGGGCGAGCTCGTCGACAAGGATGAGCTGAGGGGCGCGTTCGATAGCCGCATCTAGATCGAACTCGCTGAGCGCAATGCCGTTGTGCTCGATGAGTTTACAGGGCACGTTCTCAAGCCCTTGTGCAAGATGGGCAGTTGCCGGACGTTCGTGCGGCTCGATGTATCCCGCGACGACGTCGACACCTCGCCGCTTGGCGGCGTGGGCGGCTTGAAGCATCGCATAGGTTTTGCCTGTGCCAGCAGCGTAGCCAAAGAAAATTTTGAGGTGTCCCCGGCTGGTTCGAGTGTCATCGGCGACCCCGTCTTTCTCAATTGCCTTGAGGATGAGGTCTGGATTGACGCGAGTGTCCGATGCGTCGCGCTGCATAGCGTAGCCTTTCTGAAGCGTTGTCCATGCGTGCATACGCGGTGAGGACGCCGCTGTATGCTCGCGAGGTCGAGTATAGGCGCACTGCAGCTGCAATAGTACTTTCTACCTGCATCTTTACGGCATCTTAAGGACGTGAGCCCCGGCCCTCACGCCTCTTTAATCCCTAGAAGCGTTTACTGTCCCCAGACGCTTGCGAGGGCAGGCGTCCGAGACATCGGACCGCGTGTGAAAGGGGCGGTAAATGGACATCCTCATTCCCATCATCGGAGTCGTCTGCATTGGACTTCTTATCTATTACATCTACATTCTGATGAGGAGTGATTCGTAAACTATGGACGCTGCGATTCAGTACATCTTGTACTTTGCCGTGCTCGTCGTCCTGGCCGTTCCGCTCGGTCGGTTCATAGCCCATATCATGGATGGTGAGCATACGTTCCTGTCGCCTGTGATTGCTCCTGTGGAGCGTGGCGTCTATCGTCTGCTTCGCATCGACGCGGCAGAACAGATGGGGTGTAGGCGCTATCTGGCGAGCGTGCTGGTCTTTTCGGGGATCGGCCTCGTGACTCTTGTGGCACTCCAGGCGCTTCAGCCCTTCTTGCCAGGCAATCCCCAGCACCTGCCGGGTGTGTCATGGGACCTGTCGTTCAATACGGCTGCTTCCTTCATAACCAACACCAACTGGCAGTCCTACTCCGGTGAGACCACCCTGTCCTACCTTGTGCAGTTCATGGGTCTCACTGTGCAGAACTTCGTTTCCGCTGGCACCGGTATCGCGGTCATGTTTGCGCTGATCCGCGGCTTCCGTCAGGTCAAGGAGCAGGGTCTGGGTTCCTTCTGGGTCGACCTCACCCGCACCGTCCTGTATGTGCTCATCCCGCTGAACCTCGTGTTCGGCATCTGCCTGGCTGCCGGTGGCGTCATCTCCAACTTCCAGCCGGCTCAGAAGGCTGAGCTCGTAGAACCCGTCGCTGTTCAGCCTAATGCAGACGGCGGCTGGAGCGTCATCGACGGCGCCCAGATTGAGGGCGACACGGTCAAGGTCGACGGCAAGGTTGTCGAGGGCGCGCGCGTGGTCACCGAGCAGTTCCTGCCCCAGGGTCCCGCGGCTCCTCAGGTCGCCATCAAGCAGTCCGGCACCAACGGCGGCGGCTTCTTCGGCGTGAACTCCGCCCATCCGTATGAGAACCCCAGTGCCTTCACCAACATCATCGAGATGACCAGCCTGCTGCTGATCCCGGCCGCCTGTTGCTTCGCCTTCGGTATCGGCGTCAAGAACACCAAGCAGGGCAAGGCCATCTTTGCCGCCATGTTCATCCTGCTGGTGATCTTCACCGGCATCATCGCCGTCAACGAGCATGCGGGCACCCCGCAGCTGGCCGATGGCGGAGCGGTCAATATCGAGATGACCGACGGCCAGGCCGGCGGCAACATGGAGGGCAAGGAGAGCCGTTTCGGTATCGCCTCCTCTTCTACCTGGTCCGCTTTCACGACGGCTGCTTCCAACGGCTCGGTTAACTCCATGCACGACTCCTACACCCCGCTGGGCGGTTTTGTCCAGATGCTCCAGATTGCTCTGGGCGAGGTCGTCTTCGGCGGCGTGGGCTGCGGCCTGTACGGCATGATCGGCTTCGCCATCCTCACAGTGTTCATCGCCGGCCTCATGGTCGGACGCACGCCTGAGTTCCTGGGCAAGAAGATCGAGCCGGGCGAGATGCGCTGGGCAGTTGTCCTGTGCTTGGCAACTCCGTTTGCCATTCTGGTGTGCTCGGCCATCGCCTGCATGGTGCCCGGTCTTGCCGATCAGCTCAACAATGGTGGCGCGCACGGCTTTTCCGAGGCGCTGTATGCCTTCACCTCATGCGGCGGCAACAACGGCTCGGCGTTTGCAGGCATGAACTGCAACATTCCCTGGATCAACGTCATGCTCGGCCTCGAGATGCTGTTCGCCCGCTTCATGCCTATCATCGGTACGCTGGCTATCGCCGGCTCGCTGGCCAAGAAGGGCAAGGTCGCCGAGAGCGCCGGTACCCTGTCTACCACCAACGGCATGTTCGTATTCCTGCTCGTGTTCATCGTTCTGCTGATCGGTGCCCTGAGCTTCTTCCCGGCCCTGGCGCTTGGCCCCGTTGCCGAGTTCTTCCAGATGATTGCGTAAAGGAGGGCGCAGATTTATGACTATGCAAAAAGACATGATGGGCCGCGCGGTCCGCGACTCGTTTGCCAAGCTGGATCCTCGCGTCCAGATTCAAAACCCGGTCATGTTCCTGGTGTGGCTTTCCGCCGTCATGACCTCCGTCCTGGCCGTCGCTTCCATTTTCGGTGTGCAGGACGCGGGTGTGCCCACCTACTATGTGGTCGCCATCGCGGTCATCCTGTGGCTTACCGACCTGTTCTCGAACTTCGCCGAGGCGCTTGCCGAGGGCCGCGGTAAAGCCCAGGCCGATTCCCTGCGTGCGGCCAAGAAGGATGTCGAGGCCCATCGCATCGAGTCCGTTGAGGACAAGGAGCACTTCACCGTCGTTCCCGGCACCGAGCTCACGCGCGGCGACCTGGTGATCGTACGCGCCGGCGAGCAGATTCCCGGCGACGGCGACGTCATCGAGGGCGCTGCTTCCGTTGACGAGTCCGCCATCACCGGCGAGTCCGCCCCCGTGGTCCGCGAGGCCGGCGGCGACCGCTCTGCCGTTACCGGCGGTACCACGGTGCTGTCCGACTGGATCATCGTCAAGATCTCCAGTGAGCCCGGCCAGAGCTTCCTGGACAAGATGATCGCGATGGTCGAGGGTGCCGCGCGCAAGAAGACCCCTAACGAGATCGCTCTGGAGATCTTCCTGGTGGCCCTCTCCATCGTCTTTATCCTGGTCACGCTGGCCCTGTATTGTTACTCCTGCTTCTCGGTCGGTCTTAACGACATGGACAACCCCACGGCCGTGACCACGCTCGTGGCGCTGCTCGTGTGCCTGGCTCCCACTACTATCGGCGCCCTTCTTTCCGCCATCGGCATCGCCGGCATGAGCCGTCTGAACGAGGCCAACGTGCTGGCCATGTCCGGCCGCGCCATCGAGGCCGCCGGCGACGTCGACATCCTCATGCTCGACAAGACCGGCACCATCACCCTGGGTAACCGTCAAGCCGCCGAGTTCATCCCGGTCGACGGCGTCGATCCCGCGGAGCTGGCCGATGCCGCCCAGCTTTCCTCGCTGGCCGACGAGACCCCCGAGGGTCGTTCCATCGTCGTGCTCGCCAAGGAGCAGTTCGGTCTGCGCGGTCGCACGCTCGAGGATAAGGGTATGGAATTCATCCCGTTCACCGCGGCAACGCGTATGTCCGGCGTGAACTACGAGGGCAATGAGATCCGCAAGGGCGCTGCCGATTCCGTGCGCACTTATGTGGAGGCAGCCGGCGGCGTGTTCTCCCAGGAGTGCGACGAGGTCGTCGAGCACATCGCCAAGGCCGGCGGCACCCCGCTGGTCGTGACCAAGAACTGCCGCGTGCTGGGTGTCGTCTACCTTAAGGACATCATCAAGTCCGGCGTGAAGGAAAAGTTCGCCGATCTGCGCCGCATGGGTATCAAGACCATCATGGTGACGGGTGATAATCCGCTGACGGCCGCCGCCATCGCCGCCGAGGCCGGTGTGGATGACTTCCTGGCCGAAGCGACGCCCGAGGGCAAGCTCGATAAGATCCGCGCGTTCCAGCATGAGGGCCATCTGGTCGCGATGACCGGCGACGGCACCAACGACGCGCCAGCGCTGGCGCAGGCGGATGTCGCCGTGGCCATGAACACGGGCACCCAGGCTGCCAAGGAGGCCGGCAACATGGTCGACCTCGACTCCAGCCCCACCAAGCTCATCGAGGTTGTGCGTATCGGCAAGCAGCTGCTCATGACCCGCGGTTCGCTCACGACCTTCTCGGTGGCCAACGACATGGCGAAGTACTTCGCTATCATCCCGGCGCTGTTCTCTCCGATTTATCCGGGACTGGGCGCCCTCAACATCCTCGGTCTGGCAAGCCCGCTGTCCGCGGTTCTTTCGGCCATCATCTATAACGCGCTCGTTATCGTCGCGCTGATCCCGGCCGCGCTGAAGGGCGTTAAGTACCGCGAGGTGCCGTCCGGACAGCTGCTGATCCACAACCTGCTCGTGTGGGGTCTGGGCGGCATCGTTGCCCCGTTCGTATTCATCAAGCTCATCGACATGCTGCTCGCGTTCTGCGGCATTATGTAAGTGGAGGTTTGTATGTTCAAAGGTGTTGCATCGCGCGCACTGGGCGTGTTCGCGCTGTTTACCGTTGTCTGCGGCCTGGGCTATACGCTCGTCGTGACCGGCATCGCCCAGGTTGCGTTTCCGTACCAGGCGAACGGATCGCTCATTACGGTTGACGGCAAGGTTGTGGGTTCCGAGCTCATCGGCCAGAACTTCGATGACGAAGCCCACATGTGGGGTCGTATCCAGAACGTGTCAATCGTCGAAGGCGAAGACGGCGAGCTCATGGCGTATGGTGCCCCGTCCAACCTGTCCCCGGCGAGTGAGGAGTATCGGCAGCTGATAGATGCGCGCGCGAAGAAGATCCGCGCCGCCAACCCCGATGCCGATATGGACGCTGTGCCCGTCGACCTGGTGACGTGTTCGGGGTCCGGCCTCGACCCGGAGATCTCTCCGGATGCCGCCGAGTACCAGGTCCCGCGCCTTGCCAAGGCCACGGGCAAAAGTGAGGACGAGGTGCGCGACATCATCGCCGCGTGCACCAAGGGACGTTTCCTCGGCGTGTTCGGCGAGCCCACGGTCAATGTGCTCAAGGTGAACCTTATGCTGGACGGCGCGCTGTAGGTGAGGGAGTGGCGGATGAGGGCATAACTGACTATCTGGGCCCTCAATTCCACCCCGCCCATCAGTTGCGGTGGAATACGGACTGCTTTGCCTGTCAAAAGCCTCATCTACTCCATATTCCACCGCAACTTTTTTGTGAGGGTCGGGATTGAAGGTGGGGAGTGCGAGCGAGTGCGAATGCGGCGGATACTGATACGATAGGTACGTTAGCAACTGCCGCCCAGCGGCTCAAACGAAAGGAACCCTGTATGGAGTCCTCCGCCTACCCGATGCTCTTTAGCCCGATCAAGGTCGGTACGACCGAGGTCAAGAACCGCGTCTTTATGCCGCCGGTGTCTACCAACCTGGCCGATCATGGCTATGTGACCGACGATCTGGTCGACCACTACCGTGCTCGCGCCAAGGGCGGCGTGGGCCTGATCATCACCGAGGTCGTGACGGTCGAGCCCACCTATACCTATCTGCCGGGTGACATGTGCTGCTACGACGACACGTTTATCCCCGGCTGGGAAAAGCTCGCCGCGGCCGTCCACGAGTACGGCTGCAAGATTATGCCGCAGCTCTTCCACCCCGCCTACATGGCCTTTAACATTCCGGGCACGCCGCGCCTGATCGCTCCGTCCTTTGTGGGCCCGTCCTATGCCCGCGAGGCACCGCGTCCTATCACGGTCGACGAGATTCACGAGCTCACGCATCAGTTTGGCGACGCTGCCGTGCGTATGCAGAAGGCCGGTGTCGATGGCGTCGAGGTCCATGCGGCGCACGCCCACGGCATGCTCGGCGGTTTCTTGACCCCGCTCTATAACAAGCGTACCGATGAGTACGGCGGCTCGCTCGACGCCCGCATGCGCTTTTTGCTCGAGGTCATCGCCGAGATTCGCGGGCGCTGCGGCAAGGACTTTATCATCGACGTCCGCATCTCGGGCGATGAGTACACCGATGGCGGTCTGACCCTCAACGACATGATCTACGTCTCGCGTCGCCTGGAGAAGGCCGGCGTCGACATGATTCATGTGTCGGGCGGCACCACCATCAAGCGCGGCTCCGCGATTCCCGCCGCCGGTACCCAGCAGGCCTCGCACGCCGCCTGCTCGCGCGAGATTAAGAAGCACGTCAACATTCCCGTCGCCACCGTCGGCCGCATCAACGAGGCCTGGATCGCCGAGGAGCTGATCGAGGACGGCGCTGCCGACATCTGCATGATGGGCCGCGCCAATCTGTGCGATGCCGAGTTCTGCAACAAGGCCGCTGCCGGCAACGCCGACGACATCCGCCCCTGCATCGGCTGCCTGCGCTGCCTGAACGGCATTATGTTCGGCAAGCGCATCTCCTGCACCGTCAACCCGGACGTGGAGCGCGACGAGGCTGGCTACGAACCTGCTGCCGAGGCCAAGAACTTGCTCGTTGTGGGCGCTGGTCCTGCGGGCATGGAGGCAGCCTATATTGCTGCCAAGCGCGGCCACAACGTGGTGCTCGTGGATAAGCAGGATGAGCCGGGCGGCGAGATGCGCATCGCGGCCGTTCCGCCGGCAAAGCAGGAACTCACCCGCGTGATCAAGTATCAGTGCCGTCGCCTGGCCGAGGTCGGCGTGAAGTGCGTATTTGGCACCGAGCTTACTGCCGAGGACATTCAGCGTGACTACGCCGGCTACGAGGTCGTCCTGGCCTATGGCGCCGAGCCCATCGCCCCGGCCTTCATGCAGGGATTTAAGCAGGTCATGACGGCTGACGACCTGTTGGGCGGCAAGGCTTTCCCGGGCAAGAAGATTGTCATCGTGGGCGGCGGCACCGTCGGTTGCGAGACGGCCGACTACCTGGCCCCGTTGGTCAACGATCTGTCGCCGGCCAATCGCGACGTCACCGTCATCGAGATGACCAAGACGCTCGCCGCCAACGAGGGCGGCGCCGGTCGCGCGGTGCTCATCACGCGCATGCTCTCCAAGGGCGTTCACGTGCTGACCGAGGCCAAGGTGACCGAGATTACCGAGGATGCCATCAGCTACGAAAAGGACGGCGAGATCCACACCATCGCCGATGCCGATACGCTGGTACTTGCCATGGGCTATCGTCCCAATACCAAGTTGGCCGACGACCTTGCTGCAGCCGGCGTTACCACCCACGTGTTGGGCGATGCCAACAAGTGCGGCAACATCCGCGACGCCATCGGCGATGGCTACAAGGTTGCTTGCGAGCTCTAGTTAACCCCTTGGTGCATGTGAGGCCTATCCCCGCGGCGTCAGTCGGTAGATAGCAAAAAGCGGCGGTCGTCCCGTACATGGGACGACCGCCGCTTGCGTTAGCTGCAATGAGTCGTGCGATTAGAGGCCCAGGATCTCCTTGACCTTGGCGATGATGGCCTCGTCGGTTGCGTTGGCAAAGAAGTACTCCTGGAAGTGTTCGCCGGCAAGTGCGCCCTTCACCAGGTCCTGATCGATCTCGCCCAGAACGTCGACGAGCGGACGCATAGTCACAGCGCGGACGCCGTCGAGGATCTTCTTGTTGCGCTGCTCGGGCTCAACGCGCTCGGCAGGATAGCCGTTGCCCGAACCAAAGCCAAAGAGCTTCTCGAAGGTGTACTCAAGGTTGAGCTCCTGGCCCCAGCCGTTCTTGAGGGCGAAGGGCATGGCGACGGCGTTGCCATCGTTGACCTGGGCAAAGGTGTAGGCGTCGAGCGGGTCGGCAACGTGGCCGCACAGCACGCCGGGGAAGGAGTTACAGGCGAGCATGGCGCCCTCGCCGGTGCCGCAGCCGGTCACGACGTAGTCGGCAGCGCCGGAGTTCAGCAGCACGGCGGCAAGGATGCCGTTCTGCACGTAGGTGAGGGGCTTGGAATCGGCGTCGGCATACATGCCATAGTTAAAGACGGTGTGCCCCATGGGCTCGACAACCTTCTTAAGGGCAGCCTCGATCATAGGGTTCTTGGAGTTCTGAGAGTTCTCATTGATCAGAGCGATCTTCATTGCGAATTACCTTTCTATTTCTAACTTGCGGTGAAATACGGACTGTTTTGCCTGATAGAAGCCAAAACCAATCCTTATCTCACCGCAACTCAAATGAAAAACGAGTGGATGAAACCTGATGTGGGCAGTTGCGGTGACGCTTATTGAGGCTGCTTTCCAATGTATGCGAGGATGCCGCCGTCGACGTAGAGGATGTGGCCGTTGACGAAGTTCGACGCGTCGGAAGCCAGGAACACGGCGGGGCCCTTCAGGTCCTCGGGCGTGCCCCAACGGGCGGCCGGCGTCTTGGCAATGATGAACTGGTCAAACGGGTGGCGGCTGCCGTCGGGCTGCGTCTCGCGCAGCGGTGCGGTTTGCGGCGTGGCGATGTAGCCGGGCCCAATGCCGTTGCACTGGATATTGGCCTCGCCAAACTCCGAGCAGATGTTCTTGGTGAGCATCTTGAGTCCGCCCTTGGCGGCAGCATAGCCGGCGATGGTCTCGCGACCCAGCTCGCTCATCATCGAGCAGATGTTGATGATCTTGCCGTGGCCCTTGGCGATCATGCCAGGCAGGCAGGCCTTTGACACGATAAACGGTGCGTTGAGGTCAATATCGACGACGCGGCGGAAGTCCTCGGCGCTCATGTCGAGCATCGGGGTACGCTGGATGACGCCGGCGTTGTTGACCAGGATGTCGGGCGTGGTGCCAAAGTCGGCCTCGATCTTGGCGATGAGCTCGGCGACGACGGCCTCGTCGGTGACGTCTGCCACGTAACCATGAGCCTCAAAGCCCAGCTCGCGGTAGTGCTTCTCGGCCTCGGCTACCTTGTCGGCGTGACGTGCGTTAAAGGCGATCTTGGCGCCGGCCTCTCCGAGCGCCTCGGCGATGGCCATGCCAATGCCATAGGTGGCGCCGGTTACGAGCGCGACCTTGCCATCCAGGCGGAAGCTGTCCATAAGATCAGACATAGCGATCCTTTCAAAAGAAACGTTCATCTATATAAGTCTTGCTTTTCATACAAGGTCAGTATAGGAGAAGCGGCGTAATAGCCACCCCTTATTCCCTAAAATCAGGTGAACGTTCACTTTTAAAAGGTGAACGGCAGAAAAGCCCCTGCCGGGCGGACCTCTACTCGCTTTTTGCCTGCGCGCCCTCCGCAATCATGTTGCGGTTATACACCAGGTGCAGATACATCGCGTCGTGCGCGGCGGTGGGATTGCGCGAGGCGATGGCGTCGGCCACATCGCGGTGCGTGCGGATAGTTTCCTCGACGAGCTTTTTGCCGGTCACGTCGATAAAGAGGGGGACGGATGCCTTGAGCACGCCCATCAGGCGGGGAACGACGAGGTTTCCGGAGCTCTCGGCAATGGCATTGTGGAACGCGGTGTCGGCGGCGGAGTAATCCTCACCGGCCTCGGCCAGGCGCTCGGATTCGTCGCAGAGCTCTTTGATACAGACGACCTGGTCGTTGGTTGCGTGCTCGGCTGCCATGCGTGCAATCTGCGGCTCGATCATAAAGCGCACCTCGAGTAGGTCGCGCGCCAGACGCTGCTTGTCGTCGATAAAGGTAAAGCCCAGCGGGTCGTCGGCAACGCCGGGGTTTGATGCCACATAGGTGCCCGAGCCCTGCTTAATGCGCACGATGTTGCGCGACTGCAGCAGCTTCATGGCTTCGCGTACGGTGCTCCTGCCAGCACCCAGGCGCTCGACGAGCACAGCCTCCTTGGGCAGGCGGTCGCCTTGCTCAAGATGCTCATCCAGGATCAGTTGAATGATTTTATCTGCTATCTGCTCGGGGAGTCCCGAATCGGCTCGTGCCACGCTTCACCTCATATCAAAAGAATTCATCAGAGCTATTCTAGCTCATTTACAGAAGCCGCGGTGGTTCGCTCCGACAATGGAGAGCTGTAAGTAGCCGTTTACCGTCAAAAACAGATCGTTCAGGAAATACATCAGATGTATTTTGAAAAAAGTTTCCCTTTTAAACATCAGACCTATTGAAAACACGCTATAGTCTAAGGCGAATTCAAAAGGTCTGATGAATTGGAGGAAAGATGTCAGACCCAACGTTTATGGCCGACCCCACCAGGCTGGTCATCGCCGCTATCGTGGGCATCGCGCTGCTGCTTGCGCTCATCATTAAGTTCAAGCTGCATCCTGTGCTTTCGATGATGGTCTCGGCGCTCGCGATCGGCATCGGCGCCGGTATGCCGCTCGACCTGGTGGCGGACACTGTCACCAAGGGCGTGGGCACCACGCTGCAAAACATCGCCCTGCTCATTGGCCTGGGTTCGATGTTTGGCCAGATTCTTGAGGAGAGCGGCGGTGCCAAGAAGATCGCCCAGACCTTCATCGATACCTTTGGGCAGGGTCATTCCAGCTGGGCGCTAGGCATTACCGGTCTGGTCATCGGCACTACGGTGTTCTTTGAGGCCGGCGTGGTCGTTTTGATCCCACTTGCGTTTAGCGTGGCATCGCAGACCAAAAAGTCGACGCTCTACTACGGCATCGCGCTGCTCGCGGGACTGGCCGCTGGCTATGCGTTTGTGCCGCCGTCGGCCGGTTCGGTTTTGGTCGCCGGCACGCTCGGTGTCGACCTGGGCACCATGATTCTCGTCGGTATCCCTACCGCCTTCATCGCCATGGCGATCGCCGGCGTCATCTGGGGCCGCAACGTGGGCGGTCGCATCTTTACCGATGTTCCGGAGCACTTTACCTCTGCCGAGGGCGCGAGCGACGAAAAGGAGCTTCCCTCCTTTGGCATGGTGCTTGCCATCGTGCTCACGCCGCTTTGTCTGATTTTGCTGGGCACGCTGTCTTCTTATATCCCCATGCCCGCCGAGCTCGCCTCGATTCTCGCCTTTCTGGGCAAGCCGTTCGTCGCTTTGACGCTTGCCACGCTCGTCGCGATGTATCTGCTGGGCGCGCGCCGCGGCTACTCCGGCGCCGAGCTCAAGGCCTTGCTCGACCGCTCTCTTAAGCCCGTCGGCATGATCTTGCTGGTTATCGCTTGCGGCGGCGTCATTCGCTGGATGCTGCAGGACTGCGGCTTGGGCCAGGTTATCGGTCCTATGCTCGAGGCCTCACCGCTGCCTTTGGTGGTCGTCGCCTTCTTGATTGCCGTCATGGTGCGTGCCTCTGTCGGCAGCTCCATCGTCGCTATGACCATGGCATCGGGCATTATGGCCGCCATGCCCGCGGTTGCCGGTGCTTCGGTGCTCATGCGTGCCGCTGTCTGTCTTGCTATCTGCGGCGGTGCCACGGCCCTCTCGCACGTCAACGATGCCGGTTTTTGGATGTGCTCCTCGTTCCTGGAGATTGACGAGAAGACCACCCTCAAGTCCTGGACCGTTATGGAGACGCTCATCGGCCTTTCGGGTCTTGCCTGCGCCCTGGTGATTTCGTTCTTCGCCTAGTTCGCGTAGCTAAGCATCTTTCGCCGAGTGCATCGCTCGGTATCTATTTACGCCTGATTCATTAACCAACGATTGGTACAACCGTTCAAATCAAAAGAGGAGAGCATCATGGACGAGAAGACCAAGGCACAGATTCAGCAGGAGGCAGCCGACCTGGTTGCCAAGCTGCAGCCGCGTTCCGGCAAGTTTCGCACCATCAGCCCCGAGATGGACCCGCTGCGCCTGGGCTCTGGCTGGTCTATCGAGGATCTGGACAAGCCGCAGGTCATTATCGAGTCGACGTTCGGCGACTCGCACCCGGGTTCTGCCGGCCTGTTCGAGCTGGTCGAGGAGGTCCGTGCCGGCGTTGCCGAGGCTGGCGGTCACGGTGCCCGTTACTTCTGCACCGATATCTGCGACGGCGAGGCCCAGGGTCACGATGGCATCAACTACTCGCTGCCCAGCCGCGACATGATCGCCAACATGATCGAGATCCATGCCAAGGCCACCCCGTTCGACGCCGGCGTCTTTGTCGCCAGCTGCGATAAGGGCCTGCCTGCGAACCTCATGGCCATGGGCCGCATCAACATCCCCTCCATCGTCGTTACCGGCGGTGTCATGGATGCAGGCCCCGACCTGCTGACCCTGGAGCAGCTCGGCGCGATTTCTGCCCGCTACGAGCGCGGCGAGATCTCTCGCGAGGAGCTTGAGTTTGCCAAGCACAACGCATGCCCCAGCTGCGGCGCCTGCTCGTTTATGGGCACCGCGTCGACCATGCAGGTTACCGCCGAGGCCCTGGGCCTTATGCTCCCCGGCACGGCCCTGCTGCCCGCTACCAGCTCCGACCTGCGTGAGTTTGCGCGCGAGGCCGGCCGCCAGTCCGTGTGGCTCTCCGAGCACAACCTGTGCCCCCGCGACATCGTGACCAAGGAGTCTTTCGAGAACCTCATCATGGTCCACGGCGCCATCTCCGGTTCCACCAACTCGCTGCTGCACATTCCCGCGATCGCCCGCGAGTTTGGCATCGAGATGTCCGCCGACGATTTCGATCGCCTGCACCGTGGCGCCCACTACCTGCTCAACGTTCGCCCCGCAGGCGAGTGGCCGGCGCAGTTCTTCTACTATGCGGGCGGCGTGCCGCGCATCATGGAGGAGATCAAGTCGATGCTCCACCTCGACGTTATGACCGTCACCGGCAAGACTCTCGGCGAGAACCTCGAGGACCTCAAGAACAACGGCTACTACGAGAAGTGCGGTCGCTACCTGGAGAAGTGGAACCTCAAGCGCGAGGACATCATCCGTCCGTTTGACCAGGCTTTCGGCACCGATGGCTCCATCGCCATCCTTCACGGCAACCTTGCCCCCGAGGGCGCGGTCGTCAAGCACACCGTCGTTCCGCGCGAGATGTTCCAGGCCACGCTTAAGGCACGTCCGTTCGATTGCGAGGAGGACGCCATTCACGCCGTCCTGACGCACGAGGTCAGGCCCGGCGACGCCGTCATCATTCGCTACGAGGGCCCCAAGGGCTCCGGCATGCCCGAGATGTTCTACACCACTGAGGCTATCGCCAGCGACCCCGAGCTGGGCGCGAGCATTGCCCTGATCACTGACGGCCGCTTCTCCGGCGCCTCCAAGGGCCCGGCTATCGGTCACGTTTCGCCCGAGGCTGCCGTGGGCGGCCCGATTGCCCTGATCGAGGAGGGCGACCTGATCCAGATCAACATCCCCGAGCGCTCGCTGTCCATCGTGGGCATCGCCGGTAAGGAGATGGAGCCGGCCGAGGTCGACGCCGTCCTGGCCGAGCGCCGAGCCGCTTGGAAGCCCAAGGCTAATCGCTATACCTCCGGCACGCTCAAGTTCTTTACCGAGCATGCAGTTTCCGCCATTCAGGGTGGCTACATGGAGTAGCGCCCATGCGCATCAAATATCTCCTCTCATAGATGCGCGGCACAAAGAGCCCCGAGCCACGTCACCGGGGCGCGTTGTTCAGCGCCGCCGGGGCGCTCCACTCAAACGACAAGAGACGTCTTACGCAAGCGCCCGCGTCCGTGGATAAAACCACGGGCGTGGGCGCTTCACTTTATTCCCAGCCGCTTTATTCCCAGCCCTTCCACACGTCAGGCTCGTAGCCAACGGTTGCCTGGCGGCCGTTGCGAACGATGGGCTCACGAAGAATCTGCTGGTTATCGAGCACCTTTTCGAACTTCTGGTCGGCAGCAAGATACTGTACGAGCGCAACCGTGTCGGCATCTTTCGCCTTTGGATCGATCACAGCGTCGATCCCGCCGACGGCGCGCGCCACGCTTTCGAGCTCGCCTTTGCTCATCCCCTTTTCCTTCAAGTCGATGAACTGGAACTTCACACGACGTTCCTTGAAATAGCGCTGCGCCTTCTTAGTATCGAAGCTTTTCTTCGTGCCGAATATCTGGATGTTCATACGTACCGCCTTCGCTCAATTCTCGTCCGTCCATGATACGACAAGGGAACCGAGCAAAAACAGAGCAGGTGGAGATGGAGGAGGACGGCGACCGACCGTCGGCAAGAGTCGGCCGGATCGGACTGGCGCCCAGCGCGCGCCGGCGACACGCTCGCAGCTGCACACATAGCCGATGTACAAGCTCGCCGCGGCGTTCCCTCGCCCCGCGGTGTGGCGATAGAGAAGCACGCCACCCGTCAACGATGGCGCCTCGGTGAAGAAAATCAACGTCTGGGTTACATCCCTTGAAAGGGGCGAAGACGGCTGTTAGAATACCCCCCCGCTATGAAGGATTTGACCAAAGCATACATCGCAATTCGGCGGCCCCTGGTATACGGGGCCTCTCCTGTTGTTCCCCAAGTGCGCTCTGAGCAGCCGCTTTCTTCCTGTCGTATCTGATGCACGCATAGCACGTGCATGTTATTTCGCCCGTGGGCCGGCGCGCCTTCGGCGAAGAATCGAATAGATACGAAGGAAGCTTATGTCTGATAATTGTACGGTCGCGCCCGCCAATGGGCGCATTACCGGTACCCAGATCCGCATCGTCGCGGTCGTCGTCCTGGGTGCCTTCTTGGCGCTACTGAACCAAACGGTGATGTCGCCTGCGCTGCCGGTCATCATGTCCGATTTCGCCATCGATGCCTCGACTGCCCAGTGGATCATGTCCATATACCCGCTGGTGAGCGGCATCATGGTCCCCGTTTCGGCGTTCCTTATCGACAAGTTCAGCACCCGCGCGCTATTCTTCGGGGCGACACTGGTGTTCGCGCTGGGCACGCTGCTGTGCGCCGCAGCCCCTGATTTCCTGTTCCTCATCATCGGTCGCGTGTTGCAAGCGGCGGGCTCAGGCGTGCTCATGCCGCTTGTCTCGGTGGTTCCCATGCTGGTGTTCCCCGTCGAGAAACGAGGAACGGCTATGGGCATGGCGGGCATCGTCATGTCGGCGGGTCCCGCGGTCGGCCCCGTCGTAGGCGGCGCGGTGATCGACACGTACGGCTGGCGCACCATGATCGGCGCCATCGTCCCCCTCGCAATTCTCGTGCTGGTGCTGGGCGTGTTCATGCTGAAAAACGTGGGCGAGCTGAAGAACCCCAAGCTCGACCTGCCCTCGGTCGTCCTCTCCACCATCGCCTTCGGCGGACTTCTCTACGGGTTCTCGAGCGCCTCGTCGATGGGTTGGGGCAACCCCGTGGTGCTCGGCTCGATCGTCGCGGGTGTCGTGTGCTTGGTGCTGTTCGTCGTACGCCAGGGCAAAATCGAGGACCCGCTGCTTCAACTGGGCACGCTCAAGACGCGCGAGTTCCGCGTGGCCGCCATCATCGTCACGCTCATCAACGCCGCATGCCTGGTCACCAACACGCTGTTGCCGTTGCTGCTGCAAACCTCGCTTGGCGCTTCGGCCTTCGAAACCGGCATGGCCATGCTTCCCGCCGCGGCGGTGGGCATCATCATCAGCCCTATCTCCGGCGTGGTGTTCGACAAGTTCGGTCCGCGTGCCATCTCGATCGTCGGCCTGGCCCTCATGACCGGCGCCCTGTTCCTGCTCTCGCTTTCGACGGTAAACACGCCCATCTTGGTGGTTGCGCTGTTCTGCATGCTGCAGTCCGCCGGCCAGTCGCTCGCGAACATGCCGGTGAACACATGGGGTGTCAATGCCTTGAAAAATGACATGATCGCCCACGGCAACGCCATCGCGAACACCGGCCGCCAGGTCGCCGGCGGTTTGTGCACGGCGCTCATCATCACGGTCATGACAAGCGTCACCGCGTCGGCCGGCGTCGATGCGAGCATCCAAGTAGCCACCGCCGTGGGCGCGGGCGTCGCTTACAAGGTGTGCGCGGCAATCGGCCTCGTTTCCCTTATCTGCGCCATATTCAGCGTGCGCACCAAGAAAACCGCACCGAAAACGAAGGAGGCATAAGCGATGTCCGAGATTCTGTCCGAGCGCATCCCGCTCGAGCTCGAGGGGACGCCCGTTTCGAGCATCATGATTGAAGAGCCGTTCACCTGCACGCAGGATTGCACGATTTCCGACGTGGTGCGCATGCTCGCCGAAAACGAGGTGAGCAGCATGCCCGTAATCGATGAGCGCAACCAGGTGGTCGGGTTCATCTCCGACGGCGATGTCATGGGAGCCATCGCGCAGCATCGCGCTCACACCATCTTCACGGGCGGCGACGCGTCCATGCTGTACTTCGACGATCAGAGCCTTGAGCAGCGCATCGAAGACCTGAAGGATCGCTGCGTCATGGATTTCGCGACGCGCCAGGTAGTGTGTGCCCGTCCCGAGCAGAGCATCGCCCGCGTCGCCGCGCTGCTGGCGAAGAAGAAGTTCAAGAAGCTTCCTGTGGTTGATGACGAGGGCAAACTCGTGGGGGTCATCCGCCGCTCCGCCATCACCAAATACATCTTCGGCATCCTTTTCCAATAGGGGCAGGTCGCACTTGAGGCGAACATCTCGAGGCATCGAGCCAGCAACTGGACCAGACAACCTTGACACGCACGCGCTTTCCCTCGATGCTTCGGTAAGGGGAGCTGCGAAAATCGCAGCACGGGTGATCGGCGCCGCGCCCCCGAAGGCAAAAGCGAACACGGGAGCGATACGATGGGAAAAGTCCTGGACGAAGATTTGGTTTATGAGATTCTCTCCGTCGTGGCAGAGATTCCGGCGGGATGCGTCGCCTCGTACGGTCAGATAGCGCGCCTCATCGGCAGGGAGAAAAACTCTCGCCTGGTCGGAGCGGTGCTGAGCGAGGCGGATCGCTACGGCGATTATCCCTGTCACCGCGTCGTCAACCACGCGGGACGCCTCGCGCCAAACTTCCCCGACCAGCGAGCACTACTGACGGAGGAAGGAGTCGCCTTCCGAGACAACGGCTGCGTCGACATGAAAAAGCACCAGTGGAACGAGTAGCCAGGCAGCGTAGCGTCGAAAGGAGCGACGCCACGGGGAACGACCTGCGCCCCGCCGCCGGACAACCTATGGCAAAGTGACACGTCCCACAAAGAGCGGCGCACCAGTACGAGACACGACCGCGACGTAAAAAGACCCTATGATACTCGTAAGCATCTATCTGATTGCCCGCCTCGAGGTACCCAAAGAACGAGAGATGCCGAAACCCCTAGACAAAGAAAAAGGTCGGGAGCTTTTATGCTTCCGACCTGAAGTTTCATGGTCGCGGAGGGCGGATTTGAACCACCGACCTTCGGGTTATGAGGTCGCTACGACGTTGTTTCATTCAGACATTTCGACCCAAATTGAAGTCAATATAACTCCAGGTCATTTGATGTTTTCATAGATTTACGAAAGAAAAGTACGCGGAATAATTCGACCCAAATTCGACCCACAACGAGCTTGAAAGCGGTCAGGCGGAGCATTACCCCTGTCTCTTATACACATCTGACGCTGCCGACGAACTCTAGGGTGTAGAT
>UQHZ01000009.1 GCA_900541055.1 uncultured Collinsella sp. | reverse complement strand
CGGGATTGGTCAAAATAGTTTGACTATTAGCGGCTAAAATCGCCCGGCGCTAACAATATAAAGGATCTAAGTACGTTAAAAGCAATCCAATTGGCTCTTACGCTCGTATAAAAAAATTGCTGGTTGAGGGTAAAGAAGTCTTATTTGTAGGATTGCCTTGCCAGGTGGCCTCTCTTAAAAACTTTGTCGGCAACAAGCTTCTTTCGAATTTATATACGGTTGATTTGATTTGCCACGGTACTCCTTCGCCTGCGATTCTCCGTCAATTCCTGAGTGAGAATGGGATTGACATGAATCAGCTTGAGTCGATTGAGTTTCGTTCTAAAGGCAGCTTTCAGCTAAGGGAGAACGAGCGAACGATTGATTTGCCCGGTGTTTTGGATGGGTATACAGTAGCTTTCTTGGCGGGGCTGGACTATACGGAAAACTGTTATCACTGCAGGTATGCAAGCATTGAAAGAGTTTCTGATGTTACATTAGGCGATTCCTGGGGGACGAATCTTACCGAAGAAATGCGTCGGGGTGTCTCCCTGGTTTTAATCCAGAATCAAAAAGGACAGCGACTGATAGACCTTGCTGGTGCTGAGTTAATGACGGTTGATATCGAGACCGCCATTAAGAATAACGGTCAGTTGAGGAGTCCCTCCGAGAAGCCATCTGCGCGAGCGCGATTCTTCGAGGACCTTTCATGCGGTAGATCAATTACCGATGCGGTAAGAAGGTCTTTGCCCAAAAGGTATTTCAAACAATCGCTTAAACGTTTGCTAATTCGCATTGGTTTGCTCAAGCGCGGGGGGGGGGTACGGAATTAAGGTCTCATTAGCACCTGATTCCAACCCCTTGCATTACATTAAAGGAAGCATTCAATGAAGATTCTTCTAATTGGTGAGGTCACAGGCAATACTGGACCTTCAAATGTACACAAGTCATTAGTGGAATATTGGCCTTCTTGCGATTCGATACGGCCGCTATATTCAAAAAGTAAAATCTCCAAGTTATATGAGGCTATTTCTGAGGGTCTTAAGAGCGATGTGATTGTCTCTTGCGGCGCTGGTTGGACGGATATCATTGCGCATCGGGTGCTTTCTGCCTTTGGTAAACCTGTCATTTGCTTTAATCATGGGTACGTCCCTTTTGAGAATGAGATCAACGGTCTCGGATATAGCAATAGAACTGTCAAGGCAATCATTAAGCATTTGCGTACTGCGGATTTGATCGTTGCGAATTCTTTCCTCCAGGAGAACTTTGTTAAGAAACAGCTGCCTGAATGCTCCGATAAGGTTAAGCACGTTTGCCTTGGGGTCAAAAGGTTTAAACAATGCGGCTTCGAAGGCCAACGTGAAAATATCGTTGCTGTTAGCGGGGGCACCCGTCCAATTAAGGCCAACGAAATAGTCGCGAAGGCCGTCTCGATTCTCAGAGATCGTGGTGTCGATTGCTCTTTAAGGGTGTACGGGCGACGGTACTCCGATAACTCTTCCTTAGATAATCTCATGACCTCGGCTGACGGTGAATATAGGGGCCAAGTTGCCTCCGATCAGTTTGTGAACGAGCTTCGAGAGTGCTCGGTATTCGTTATGAATTCTAGGCATGAGCCCTTTGGTCTCTCTGCCCTTGATGCGATTGAGGCCGGATGTTCGCTCCTTCTTTCGACTAACTGCGGAATTGCCGAAGTGATGTCGATTCAGGGATCCGATGTCGTGAAAAACTGCGAGGACCCGATCGAGGTTGCCGATAAGATCGAGGGATTGCTTCGAGCTCCTAACTCCAAGCGGCTGTTTGATTCCATCGATTTTGATGAATGTAGCTGGACCAAAACGGCCGAGACGCTACGAAATTACTGTGCGGAGGTATTAGGGTAAATGGCCGAAAGCAAGAAAGTGACCGTCTCCAAAAGAGATGTGATTTGGAATTATGTCGGCACGATCGCGTCTATGGGCAGTAACTTTTTGCTCTTGCCGCTACTCCTATCTTTTTTATCGAGTGCTCAAATCGGTCTCTGGTACGTGTTCGTAGCCATTTCGGGTTTTGCGCAGCTGCTTGAATTCGGTTTTACTTCTACCTTGTCCCGCAACATTCTTTATTGCCTGAGCGGGGCAAAGAAACTGACCAAACAAGGCTGCGACTATTCTTCTGTTGATGGAGAAGTTGACTGGCACTTGATGCGCGTCGTTCTTGATACGTCTAAAACGATATACGCTGTCTTGGGTCTCATCGCGTTATTTGTTGCGGCAACGTTGGGAACTTTTTACGTTTCTTATGTCACCGATTCTTTTTTAATTGAGGGTTCGTTGCCTGCATGGATTGTGTTTGTCGTTTCCATTTTCACTAACTTGTATTTTCTTTACTGTCTCACGTTTCTCCGTGGGCTTGGAGACGTTGCCGGTGAGAACAGGGCTAAAACGCTTGCCAGGATTGGGCAGCTTGCTATTACGGCGGTCCTTCTGTTTTGTGGCTTGAGCCTTCTCGCTGCCGCACTCGGCTTCTTGGCCTACAGCACTTTGCTGAGGTTATTTGCGATTAGGACATTTCGGAGCCATCATGACGTCGAAGAGGGGATTAAATCCGATGCCGCAGCTGTTGCTAAGGACGAAATGCTTGACGTTCTAAAGACGGTTTCGTTTGTGGCGTGGCGTGATGGTGTCGTATCTCTAGCCTGGTATGGCGCCACGCAGGCAACATCGCTGCTTTGCTCGGCTTTCCTAGGGCTTGAACAAACTGGTACGTATTCCGTCATGTTGCAGTTCGCGACGGCGATCCACCAGATTTCAAGCGCCTATTTACGTTCATGCTTTCCCACCTTCCAGTCTGCCTATGTCAGGGATGACAAGCAGACTCAGAAGGCGGTGGTCGAACGCGGAATTTCCTGCTATGTATGCATGTATATTGTCGCTACAGTTCTTGTAACGGCATGCCTGCCGATACTCACGCTTTTCAAGCATGATTTCATTTGCGATCCAGTTTTGTTCCTGGGTATTGCCCTCTATTACTTCCTGCTTAATCAGCACTCTCTGTTTTGCAACATTATTGTTAGCATGAACGAGATTCCGTACTTCAAAGCGTATTTGGTATCAACTGCTGCTGGAATCTGCGTAAGTTGCGTTTTATGTGGCGCCTTTAGCTGGGGAGCCTGGGGTCTTGTAGTTGGCCAGGCAATTCCACAGCTCTGCTACAACAATTGGCATTGGCCACAATATGTTTTAAAACGTACCGGGCTTGGATATGTGCAGGCTATACACAGCGGTCTTGATTGGTGGAAAAATAGAATAGTTGGGCAAAGAGCCTAATTGAAGCATGTGCCTTTGCATGGTGACACGTAATTTCTTTCGCAAACTGACATCCGCATGGCGAACACGGCCCGCGCCCCGTCATATGATTTCTAGCGGCTAAACAACAAATCATTGACGAAGGGATACGGGTCGTGTCTGCGAACATCGTATAAGTCGACGAGGAGTCGCTGCGCAAGGACATATAGAATCTGGTGAGAAAGACCGTCGAGGAGACGCCCAGCGCGCTGGTAGACGAAAATGTGTCTGATTTTGTCGGGGCCGGCCGGTTAGGTGCTGGGGCTTTGAAAGCCCCAGCACCTTTTGCTTTATGGAACGGCCATGACTATGTGACGTTGCCGCTTGTACTCTTTGCCGTGGGCAAACAAAGGTTATCGACAATATGATTTAGACATGCTGCTAAAGTTTTGTAACGCCACCTGAAGACCACCGTTGCGCTGGCATCCAATCAAGTGATTCTGATGTAAGAAATGCCCTGTCAAAACCAGCATCTGAATTGGAAACTGGCATAAAAGCGAGTGATTTTCTTCTTGCATGTATCTTTACTGTCACATGGCTCCAGAAGATTCGAGTAGGGGTGGTCCTATGTCATGTTTCTTGGGGCGTTGCGGAAGCACCTTGCGATAAGCTGTTTCGCCATGGGGCCGTCGGAGCGCTTCGACTATTTCGTTAGCGTCTTTTCCGAGGGCTCCCTGCGGCTTTTCTCCGATTTTCTTGATTCGGATATCTCGATGATGGCCATTCACTCCGCTAAAGGGCTCGAGTGGGATATTGTTTTCATTCCGGGCGATACGCGTTCCGATTGGCCTGGAGCGATTTGCTCTCGGTGCGAAAGTGCTGGTATGTGCTCGCGTTCTCCGCGTGGATGCCGGATTGTGGATGTGAAGAAAAAGCCAGACGGGCTTATTGAGGAAATGGACCTGCTGTACGTCGGTGTCACTCGCGCCCGCAAAGCGGTATATGTCTCTGCTTCGATGCAGCGCAGGACAAATTACGGGAACTATCAGGTTGCCTGCCCCTCTTGTTTTCGTCTCTTCCGGGCATTGAACCCGTAAGCTGGACGGCCATGGACGGGGAGGGGTGATTTGTGGCGGTATGGAGCGTGTCTGCTATTGGCTCGAGGTCTGGTCGGACCTCGCTGGGCGTGAAGAGGCCGTTCAGTGCGAAATATAGTGCATTAGGGCTTCGGAAAGTTCATCTCTCAGGTCGCCTTCCAATAGGGAAATTGCTCTATCGATATAGATTTTGTTATCAATACCAAAGTAACGTCCAACGCTTACCACGAGGGACTTGTCGTTAAATAGCCCGAGAATCTCATTGTAATCATGGTTTTCAATGGCCCGTTGATATCTGTCATTAACGTTCTTTTCTATACTCGCAATATCAATTAAGGATGCGATGCCATCGGCAGTCAGCTGCTCATTATCCAAAATAGTTATTCCGGAAAGTGCTTCCTTTACGCCTGCTACAAGCGCTTCTGATGCCTGCTTGCTTGCTGAACCTTTCAATTACATATGACTTGAATATCGCGAAACAGCACCGCCGTTATTACGCCTGGGCGCCGGGGTCGGCATGAGTCCCGGTGACGCTATATTGCTAGCTGTCCATTCTCTATTAAAGACACCTATGCTCGCGCGCTGGGAGCAGCGGTAATATTGCTGCTATGCGTACAGAAAGGACTGTGTCGTAAAGCAGGGAGGAGCTTACGATGGCGAGGATTACCGGTATTACGTGCAACCACGTTAAGGGGATTAACCATCTTGACGTGCCATGCGATTTTTACCCAAACAAGCCTAACTTTCTTGTGGCGCCTAACGGGTCGGGTAAGTCTTCGCTTGCGGCGGCGTTCGCATCCCTTAACACCAGGCGACTAAAATTGGCAGACGCGGATCGTTATAACGGGGAGGACTGGGACGACACCTCCTTGTCCGTGACTTTTGACGATGACGTGACATTAAGTGCTAATGCTGATTCGAATGAAATTGCGAGTAGGGTAGACGTGCAGGTTATCCGCTCTGGGCTGTATGCAAATATGACGAACCGCCGGGTGGGGCCAAGGGTTCTCAGTCAAACGAAGATGAGCGTCCAACAGTGTGTTTTGTACGAGAAGGTGCCAGCCACTGTCCACTTGGACTATTCAGTCACTGCGGAGCGACAGAAATATGCGTCGATCTTACGCGGGAGAATGGATAACCTTGCCGAGGCATTCAAGAGCTATGAGTTCCTTAGCGAGCTGCTCAGCTGCGATGCCGCTTTTAAAACGACTGAGGGTTCCCGATACGCTGCAGCAATCAATAATTTCTTCAAGGGCGTTATTTCGCTCGAAACGGGCATGGGCGGTGATATCACTGAGGCTGAAGTTCTCAGTTACATTTCTTCTGTAAAACCGCTGATCTCAATTAAGGAAATCCTTGATCGTTGGTATCCCGCGAAGGGGGATATCTCGAACTGCATGAACGCGATACAGGTTAATAGATTTATCGAGAAGAAGCGTAACGAGATAAAGGAGGCCTGTTCATATCTTCGATTCCGTAAGATTAAGGATGATATCAATGAGATGCTCCATTTGCTGAACAGAACCAGGTATGGGGTCGTGGCTAAAGTCAGGAACCATCAGCTCGTCGTTGATTTCCCCGATTGGGATGAGGCCTCTAACGGCGAAATCGATGTACTCCAGCTGTGTGTTGCGCTATTTCGAGCGCGGGCGAGGTTTACTGATAAAGATGACGCTCTATTGCTTATCGATGAGGTTTTCGATTACCTTGACGATGCCAATCTGCTTGTCGCCCAGCACTTCCTGCTGGAGATGATGAAGCAGTTCAAGAATTCCGGGAAGAACCTCTATGTCATCATCTTGACTCATCTTGACCCAGGCCTCTTTAAGAGTTTTCGTTTCAAAAGCTTCCATACCTCATACATTCCTAATTCAGGTGGCGACTCTGTAAATGGGTGTTTGAATAAGCTGCTCATTGACAGAAATAGGTGTAAGAAGGAGCTCTCTGATATTTATAATTCGGTCTCCTCCCATTACCTTCATTTCTCTGAGTGTGACACAGTCTCTGATAATGTCTTGGAATACATCGCTAAACAGGGGATTGAAGATGAGCTGAAGAGGCCTTCATCGTTTCGGAGTGTTATGGAGGCAAAGCTTGGCGACTACTTCTCTGGAAAGTCCTTTGCTCCATCGGAAGTGTGCTGTGGCATCAGGTTGGCTGTCGAGAGGCTCAGTTATGAGAGGCTGGCGGCAGATGATAAGCCTGGATTTCTGATAATTAATACAGGGACCGAGGACAGGCTCCGTTATGCGAGTGAGCATGGAGTTGAGGTGCCAGAGACATTTCACCTGTTGGGCTCCATATACAACAGTTGCATGCATCTCTCCGGAAGGCCAGGCGAAACAGAGCTCGTCCAAAGAGAGCTAGGGAATAACATCATCAGACACATGATTGAGGCGTCGTTGAAGGAATTCGGCTGGGCATAGGCGGTCCTTCGGCAGGTCGTTTCGGGAGTTACATTGCGAGACGGCTCTTCCCGTTGTTGGCTGTGTCAATGTGGGCGTTGTATATCATGGACTTGATGTCGGTATGAATTGAGGGAGATTGAATGGACGAGCTTTCCAAAGAAGTTGCATCTCAGTCATCCATTGTATTGGGTAAAGCTTATGACGATGTCGCGCATCCTGCGCTCTCGTCGCTCGGAGACACTCTGAGCTTGGTTCCTAGAACGGTCGCTGTGATACTTGGCCCCTGGAAGAAATGGGTGGTTAACGGCGAGAACAATATCGAGGAGGCGATTCGGCAAGTTGATCGAAAGATGGGAGACGTCCCGGAGGACTGTTTTTGCGAGCCTGCACCTAATGTTGTGGTACCGGCTATTCAGCAGCTGTCGTATTCGTATGACAGTCAGGATTTAAGGGACCTGTACGTTAATTTACTCGCGTCCTCTATGGATAAAAGGGTTTCTTATCTGGTTCATCCGAGCTTTGTTAGCATAATCGGACAGTTGACTCCCGATGAAGCCAAAATGATGTCATTTCTTTCTAAAGAGCCTGGTAAGGATCATATTCCGGTTATTGATTTGCGCGTTGTTGAAGATGATGACATGCCAATTAAAGCTCGGTGGAGATTGCTTTGCGAAAACTATACGAACGTATTCGATGCCATCGTCCAATGCCCTGAGAACGTGTCCTTGTATTTGAATAACTTGGAGCGACTGAAACTGCTAAGCGGAGAAACGTACTGTTATGAGGGAGAAGACGATTATCTTGGTATTGAGGATTCTGAAAGGATCCGAAATATAAAGAAGGACATTACGCCTTCTGATGGATGGCGGTTTGATTGCGTACATCATGTTTTTAGGCTAACACCATTCGGGAAGCTATTCATCAAGTGCTGTGTTTAGTCTTCTCGGCTGCGTTGATGCGATTCGATTCAAGGTTCACCCTCGCTTTAGTCTTCGATGATGGTTCCAAATGATAAGGAGTGCATATGAACGAAGCGGTTTCAAAGGTTTTAGCCAACTTGGGTCTCGACGCCGATCCGTTTAAGCAGGAGAAGGTAATCGAACTGGTTAAGAATCCTCTTTCCGGAGCATGGGTTACTGTCTATTCGCACCATGATGCTGCTGATGGAAGGCCTTCTGTTTTCGCCTGTTTTGCCGATCTTACAAAAAAAGAGGAGATTCTTGCAGGTGATGATTGGCTAAAGAACGCCTTAAGCTTCTCACCAGGCTTCTGCATGTATAGAGACGACGTCACTTATCATAACGGGCGTGACGAAGGCTATGACTTTATTGTTGCCGAGCAGTATTTCTATCCGCTCGACCAAGCGCAGATTCTGGTCAACCAGGAATTTATCATGCTGTTTGAACTCTACCGCGGCGAAGACGGTTGCTACTATAGCGTCGACAGGTGTGGCGAGAGAGAAAAAGTCGTCGACTTTGCTGAAGACGAGGTGCGCGTCAGGACCAAATATATGCTGCGCTTTATTGCGGCTAAGCAATGTCTCTTCGTCCACTTTGTGGACGCGAGATTCGCATCTGCGCCCAGCTTTCCTTTGGGGAGCACTAAGTGCATTTCAGAGAGTGATGAGGTCGGGGGGAATTACCATATCGGGCAATGGTACACGAGCGATGCTGATGAAAGCTACCTGCTATCGATGCTTTACGCTCGAAGCTTTATCGAGCCCGGCGACGTCGAGACTTGCGGCGTATGGCCGTACGATGAGAAGAAAGAACGGTACCCTGAGTTCATCATCGATGAACGACCTGACGGTTCGCTCGTTCGATACACATGCGACCCGAATAAGCTTGGCACCCACTTTGAAAAGGAGCCTTGCGCTCCACATTACTTAACCCCCGTTTTCTTTAAGCCCGCTGTACTCGATAAGTACAGGAGCAACCCTCTCTTCGATGTTAGCGAGCACCACATTTCATGTGGGAGCCAGTGGAGGTGCGAGATTGACAATGTCAACCCGGACAGAGTCATGGTGTATCTCGGCGATTTGGGACGCGATCTTCCCGAGAGCGAGCGCACCCACTTCCTCTCCTTCGAGATGTCACCCGTTGACCAGCGCATTTCTGATGAGGTGTTCAAGACGGATTTGTTCAACATGTGGGTTAAGGATCCGACAGGCCCCGTTTCCATGCTTATGAGGGCGCGCATGGAGCTTGATAAAGCGTGGGAAAAGCGGTTTGGCCTGGCGCTGTTCAGGCCTTTCCACCGTGCTGACGAAGGCATTCTTGAACAAATCCACATTCCATCTGGTAATGGCGAGCCTGAATTTGAGGCCGTGATTATGGCCCTCACGAGAGCTCTTGTCGACTACATCGATGAAAGTTCTCTAAAGGGCGCTGATGCGAAGGGTAGTATTAACAAGCTGGAGGCCTTTCTTAGCGGGTATGACATCGTGACCGACCTAAAGCCTCTCCGTGACCTTCAGAACCTTCGGTCGGCGGGGGCGGCGCACGGCAAGGGCTCAAAATACGATAGGCTTTACGGCGATGTGGTCACCGAAGACCATAGAGAAGATGCGAAAAGACTCATTGCTCGACTTACGACCATGCTGAACGAGTTGACTGAGGCTTTAAAACCTGCCGACGATCGGAAAGAATAGTTGCAGGGTGATGGGCTGTCATGCGCTGGGGAAACAAGGCTGTTGCAGTTGGCGGATTTAGATATTCTTGTATCAAGACCTTCCGATTTCCTATAGATAGAGGCAGGTCCAATTAACTTTCAATGTGTATCCTCCTTGTTTTCTGAGTTTATGTAGCACTAGCTTCGTTTATAGGAATGGCTATGAGCGATACGGCGGCTTCAGTATGAGGCCGGCTTGCGCTTCTTCGGGATCCCACACTGACACCTTCCAAGTCCGATTTATGTCCGCGCCGGTATTTATGCTTTAAGCAAAGCGGCACGAGTGAACTTGCTACAAGCCTCATGCTGTGAGCACGTTAACCAATCGGTCGTGAAGGCGAGGTGAGTATGAAAGGTAGAAACCAGCACGTTACGAAGCGGGCGGATGGCAAATGGCAGGTTAAGGGTGAGGGGGCGCGTCGCGCTTCCTTTGTTACGACGACCCAGGGCGAAGCTATAAAGCGCGGTCGTCAAATTAGTTCTAATCAGCACTCTGAGCTAATCACCCATCGTCCCGATGGCAGAATCCGCGCAAAGGATTCCCATGGGCACGATCCCTTCCCGCCGAGAGGATAGGGGCTTGACGCCATTGTGGCTGCGGGCATGGATTAGCGTGTCCGCAGCCGCAAGCGCCTTCCGGAAGTATGTGGCAAATTCTGGAATCCCCGAGCACAACGGCTTTTCCGCATAAAGGATCCGCAGGCAGAAGCATTGCGGCATTCCGGAGTGCTCGGCATGCTAGGGATTTGCCGCATACTTCCGAGTTTTGGCCTTGTACCCTTTGCTCCACATACTGCAAACACTTGATTGATGCTATTTAAGGTCTATAATCAAATAAAAACTCTGAAATATCTTTTCAAAACAATGAAAGGAATTTTGAGGACGATGCTTTGCCAGTTTACCTTCAGGAACTATAGATCCTATCGCGACGAAACTGTGCTTTCCATGCAGGCAACATCGATGAGGGAGTTCGAGCGCTCCCTCATAGAGTGTCCTGACGGGCAGAGTTTCCTTCCGGTAGCTGCGGTTTACGGGCCTAACGCTGGCGGCAAGTCTAACCTGCTCGAGGCTCTTGACTATATTCGTTCGGCGGTGGCAAGGCCGATCAGATTGTTGTCTGCCAGCACTGATGCGCCAGAAGGTAACCGATCTTCGATACCCCGTTGCTCTGCGTTCGAGTTCGATGACGTGTCGGCTGCTAAGCCCACCGAGTTCGAGCTCTACTATCGCGCGGGTGAGCATGAGTACCGCTATGCCCTGTCCGTGCATGCGGACGAGATCGTGTCCGAAGGATTGTGGCGGCGCAAATTGGGGGCGTCACGCACGGCGATGCTGTTCGAGCGCGAGGGGACAGGGGTTGAGCTTGGTCCCACGTTGCGTAAGCTCGTGACGGCTGCGAGATTCAACCCGAGCCTGCCATACCTGTCGTTTCTCTGCATCAACTTTGACGCGCCGGTGATCAAAGAGGCCGCCAGTTGGTTTCTTGATGGGGTGTTCCTGAACTACAACAGCTCCTATCTGGAGCAGATGCTCGAACAGTTGCTCGACGAGGATGACTCACTCGAGATCACGCGTTTTCTGCGTGCCGTTGACGTACGTATCGATGGCTTTAGGGTTGAGAAAGCTCCGGAATGGCGCGGCCAGCGCGTCTTCGTAAAGCATGAGGTGGACGGCAAGGGCTATGAGCTGCGCCTGTCCGAGGAGTCGGCCGGTACTCAGAAGCTCATGGGGTTGGCGTCGTTTCTGCTGGCGGCGCTCGAACGCGGCGGTACCGTCGTTGTCGACGAGCTCGACGCCAAGTTGCATCCGAAGCTCCTGCGCTACGTGATTCTGCTGTTCAAAGATCCCGAAGTCAACAAGAGCGGCGCGCAGCTCATCTTCTCGTCTCAGGACGTGTCCACTATGCGAAACGATGTTTTTCGCCGCGACGAGATATGGTTTGCTGCACGCGGCGAGTGGGAGGCGAGCCAGCTATGGTCGCTCGCCGACATCCACGAGGCAAATGGTAACCTGGTCAGCAAGAACGCGGCATTCGACAAGCAGTACCTGTCTGGCCGCTATGGTGCCGACCCGTATCTCACGCGCATTGAGGAGTGGGATTAATATGGCCGCGAAAAAGTCGAGGGACTGGCGCAGCGGCAAGCGCGAGGGACGCTCTCGCATGGTACAGATGACGCGCCATCTCGTGGTGACCGAGGGCAAGGAGACTGAGCCTCGATACTTTGAGGGCGTGCGCGCCGCGTTAGGCGCAGCAAATGAGCGGAAGGTTGCCGTAGTCGTTAAGGGGACTGGCAAACATACTCTCGACCTACTTGACTTCGCTGTCGAACACTGTCGCTATGCTCCTGAGACGTTTGACCATGTGTGGCTTGTATTTGATAAGGATGATTTCCCTGCATCCGATTTCGATGCGATGGAGAGCAAATGCGCCGAGCTCACCGATGGATTGAGGACGTTTCATGCGCTGTGGTCGAACCCCTGCTTTGAGCTGTGGCCCCTTCTGCACCTTCGATATACGACTGCTCCCATGTCGGCCGCAGAGTGCCAGCGTGGCCTCGCTCAAGCCATGTCTAAAGACCTGGGCATTGAGTACCGCAAGAATTTGGCAGGGCTGTTCGAGGTGGTGGACGGCAAACGAGGCGAGGCGTTGCAGCGTGCTGGACGCCTCGTCACATACCATAGGGGGCTGGGTAACGTTAAACCATCCGCGCAAAACCCTGCAACCAAGGTGGGCGAGATATTCGATGTGATTGGGCCGTATCTGGTTTGACGGTCAAGTTCGATCGGGCTTGATAAGACTGGAGATTCATGAAAGATGTTGTTTCGGGCTGCCTGCCGTCTTTAACTGGATTGACCTTTTGGGACCCGATAGGATACTAGGCCGAATCTAGCGGTATTGACGCAGTCAACCTACGGGCTCGCACGTTGCTGCTGCTAGCAGCAGATCGGGCGAGGACTGCCGCTTCTTTGGCCTGTACGCTTCCGATGGCCTGTTTGCCGTGGACGCCTCCTGGGTGGACGCGACCGGCGCCATAGCCGATGCTGCCTGCGAGAGTGGCTCACTTACGTCGGCGCAGTTTGTGACGCCGATGGGCGGGGCCTTTGGTATCGCCTGTGTTATGGACGCCAGTGGGGCCGTTGCTTAGCATGTGGTAATTGAACCCACAGGCGCCCAGTCGTCGGCGGGGAAGACCCAGCCCGGTACCTGTGAGCCCACTGGTGGCAATCCCGCGGGGGATACAAAGCCCGGTAGCGAAGAAAAGCCCGGTGATGAGACCAAGCCCAGCGAAAACCCGCCCCCCACGCCTGATTCGTCGCCCAAATCGGACGCCAAGCCTGCGCCCGCGTCCTCCAAGACGCCTGCGATCAAGACTGCCAAGAAGACCTAGCCCGCAACAACGCAAACCGCCGCGCTCCCTAAGACCGGCCACGGTGACTGGGCGGTTGCGTGCCTTGCCTTCGCCTTCTAGGTATGTTGTTGGTCACCATAAAAGTTCGGGCACTTCGTTGGGGGCCTTATTTGACAATGTAGTTTCTGCCGCTTCTTCCCCACATTTCTCTGAGTCAATAATGCAGATTGCTTGAACACGGCTTGGGGCTTGCCATAAATTTGAATTTGACTAAACTTAACTTATAAGTTAACCATATTTGGTTTCTTCTGAAGCGGAGGGGGTGGCCTTTGGCTAGTGACTATGAGCTTGTCGAATATGCTGATCCCGAGGGACGACCTTTTTGGGAACTAACCACCTCCCCTGAGAACTCTCAGTTTCAGAAGATGATGTCTGATCCTAAAACGAAGTTTACCGCCCGTAAAATGATCAATCAGATTTCAAAAATCTATGATTACGGGCTAAAGGATGTCAGTGGAACGTCAAAGCTTCGATGTATCGAGCCTAAGATTGGACTATACGAACTCAAGGGTTTTGATGGGGTTAATCGAGAAATGGTCTACGCGATTTGCCAAGGCGTGGACAAGATTGTTTTGCTTTTTTGGTTTAAGGGCCATCAAGGCTCGGGAAATATTTCCAAAGAAATTAAACGCGCAAAACAGTTGGCCCCGATAGCAAAGCGGCTTTTGGAGTCATAGCGTCGGCTTTTTTGCCCGCTTACGAAACGGAGACTTGTAATGGTTAAGGTCGATTTATCAGACTTTTACGCGGAAACGGAAACGAGTGAAACCCGTGCCTATGAGCACGCACTAGATATTGAGTTTATTGTTCATCGCGAGATGCAGCGCTCGGGCTTGAGTAAAAGCGAGCTGGCAAAGCGTATGGGCGTGAGTCTTCAGTCGCTTTCGAAATTGTTGAATTCTCAGCCCAACATGACGCTGAAAACAATCGCAAAGTTTGAGCTTGCGCTGGGTGTCAAAATTATTCCACAGGTCATTTCCAGTTATTCGAATGAGGCGCCGTTTTCTTCGTCTAATAACTCTGTCCGAGAACAATGGTCTTCATTTAACAGCGACTGCTCGGCTAAACGATTGGACTTTGAGATGATTCCGGGAGGTTTGGCTGCATGAGTAAGGATTTCATTGCGCCTATTCAGGTTGTTCATTTGTTTGTTGTCGACTCAACTTTTCATATTGAGAATGAGCCCTCCCAGAATATGGATTTAAAAGTTGACGTTAGTTATCAGGACGTCCATCTATTGAGGAACAAGGCGGGCGAGCGTGCAGACTTAAAGCTGTATGTGTGTGGCAGTCTGATTGATAGAGACGATGCAAAGGAAAAAATGCGCGCTGATGTGTCGGTCGCTATTTCGGTGTCTACAAAATTGCCGTTCGACATTTCAGACGATGAAGCGCGCCGTTATCTTCTCTCTAATGCGATTTCCATGGCGTATGGTCACGCTAAGAGCTATCTGATGGTCGTTACTGGACTTTCGCCCATGGGGGCTTTGACGCTGCCGGCAATTCTTCCTTCGGAATTGGCAGCGGACAGCGATGCGTCTTTCCAAAGTGAGTAAGTTGTTCTCGAGTTGGATTTTGCCTGCCACTGTGTGCAAATATAACGAGGTGCCGAATCGGTAGTTTGACCGATTCGGCATTTAAATTTCGAAGTTTCTAGTTGAAGCCCTGCGATGCCCGTACTACGACAGCTAAATTGACCGTGACGTCCTGTCTTGCGATATGCATGTAGCTCCGCACGGGTATCATGGTGAAAGCGATTTCAACGACAGGGGTACTCGTGGTAAAGATGAAAGATGTGGCCGAGCTGGCCGGCGTTTCGAGTGCCGCCGTCTCGCGCTACCTCAACGGTGGCTACATATCGACGGACAAGGCCGAGCGCATTAAGCAGGCGATTGAGCTGACCGGATACGTGCGGTCCAGCCAGGCTCGCGCGCTGCGCACCGGCTCCACCAAGCTCATCGGCGTCATCGTGCCCAAGATCAACTCGGAATCCGTGAGCCGCATTACCGCCGGCATTGGCCAGGTGCTCGGTCGCCGTGGCTACCAGATGCTGCTTGCCAATACCGACAATGCGGCCGATCGTGAGCTCGAATACCTCGATTTATTCCAAAACCATCCGGTTGACGGCATTGTGCTGGTGGCAACCATGATCACCGACGAGCATCGTCGGGCGATTGAGTCGTGCCGCGTGCCCATCGTGCTGATCGGCCAACATGTCGAGGGCGCGGCGTGCGTCTATCACGACGATTACGAGGCCGCCTTTGAGCTGGGCCATGCGCTTGCGGGCCGCGTGGACGGCAAGATTGCCTATATTGGAGTTACCGAAGCGGACCGCGCAGCCGGTTATGACCGCCGTCGCGGTTTTGAGGCCGGCTTGCGCACCGCGGGCGTGGCGCTTGATCCGAGCCTGATTCGCCAGGGGTCCTTTACGCTCGACTCGGGCTATCGCGCTGCGCGCGAACTGCTCTCCGTCGATCCCGATGTTTCGTTTATCGCGTGCGCGACCGACACTATGGCGGCCGGCGCCCTGCGCGCTCTTGACGAGGTGCGCGGCATGGGTGAGGGCGTGCGTCGCGTGAGCGGTTTTGGCGACAACGCGTTTTTACGCGCGCTGACGGGCGGCATTCCCACCGTGCACTATGGCTACCTGACCAGTGGCGTCGAGGCGACCAATATGTTGCTCAACACGCTCGATGGCGTGGAGGGGGAGAGCGGCCTCAAGACGCTCAAGCTCGGCCATCAGCTTATGAATGTCTAGGTTTTGGGCACGTCTGTCTGCCTCTGAGTCACCTGTTTTTGCCTTAAAACTACCTTTCGCCGGCCTTTTCCTACCGTTCACCGTTATATGAAAACGATTACAGACATATGAAACTGAAAACGATTACAGTGTAAGTGTCAAAGATGGTCGGGTGCACATGCGCCCGTTGGAGGAAAGGGAAGTCATGGACTACCGCAAATCAGCCCAAGAGGTGCTCGACAACATCGGTGGCGCCGACAACGTTGTTTCGGCCGCACACTGCGCCACGCGTCTGCGCCTGGTGATTGCCGATAACGCCAAGGTTGACAAGGAGGCCCTCGAGAATATCGACGGCGCTAAGGGCGTCTTTGAGGCCCAGGGCCAGCTCCAGATTATTTTTGGCACTGGCACCGTCAATAAGGTCTACGACGAGTTCATTGCGCTCAGCGGCGTCGAGGCTGCCACCAAGGCTGAGGTCAAGGAGGCCGCGGCGCAGCAGCAGAACATCTTTATGCGAGCAATTAAGGTGCTCGGCGACGTCTTTGTCCCCATCATCCCCGCCATCGTGGCTTCGGGCCTGCTACTGGGTATTATGAGTGCCCTCAACTTTATGGCCTCCAACGGCTTTATCGCGCTCGACACCAATAACTTTATCTACAAGATCGCCGACCTGGTCTCGGGCACGTCCTTTGGCATTCTGCAGATCCTGATCGGCTACTCCGCCGCTAAGGCCTTTGGCGCCAACCCGTACCTGGGTGCCGTCGTCGGCGGTGCGTTTATCAACTCCTCGCTGCAGAGCGCCTACACGGTTGCCTCCGAGGGCGTTCAGACCATGGTCACCGTCATTCCCGGCGTGTACAACTTTGAGTGGGTCGGCTATCAGGGCCATGTGATCCCCATCGTTATCGCCTGCGCCATTCTGGCCTTCCTCGAGAAGCGCCTGCACAAGATCGTTCCCGAGATGTTCGACCTCTTTGTGACCCCGCTCGTCTCGGTGTTCGTGACCGTGCTCGTGACGCTCGTTGCCGTCGGCCCCATCTTCGTGTGGGCCGAGAACGCCATCCTCGGTCTGATCCAGGCCCTGCTGACCCTGCCCTTCGGCATCGGTTCCTTTATCGTCGGCCTGTTCTATGCCCCCACGGTCGTTACCGGTATCCACCAGATGTACACCGCCATCGACCTGGGCCAGCTCGCCCAGTACGGCGTGACCTATTGGCTGCCCATCGCCAGTGCCGCCAACATCGCCCAGGGTGGCGCCGCACTCGCCGTTGCCTTTAAGACCCGCGATGCCAAGATCAAGGGCCTGGCGCTTCCTTCGGCTCTGTCCGCCTTCATGGGCATTACCGAGCCGGCCATCTTTGGTGTGAACCTGCGCTTCTTTAAGCCCTTCATCGCCGGCTGCATCGGCGGTGGTTGCGGCGCCCTGGTCTGCGCGCTCACCTCGCTTGCCGCTTCCGGCACGGGCGTTACCGGTATCTTCGGTATCCTGCTGTGCCTGGCCCAGCCCGTGCAGTACGCGATCATGTTTGCGGTCGCCGCGCTGGTTTCCTTTGGCGTCTCGTTTGTCCTGTACAAGGACGAGCCCAAGGCTTCCGAGCAGGCCTAAGAGCTTTTGATTGAGGGAATGCCCGCGGGCTGTATGCTCGCGGGTGTTTCCCGCATCTGGCGCCGATCTTTGGCGCCATGTTACTTTCGATTCGTTAGGACTTTGATATGTCTAATGCCCTTGGTCGCGATCTTGCAAAGCTGGTCGCCGCTGTTGACGCCGTCTCTGAGTGCGGTCATGGCGCGTATGGCCAGCGCTTTCATATTATGCCGCCGGCGGGTTGGCTCAACGACCCCAATGGTCTTTGCCAGGCAGATGGCGTATTTCACGCGTACTTTCAGTATGCCCCGTTTGATGTGAACGGCGGCGTCAAGATGTGGGGCCATGCGACGAGCCGTGACCTTATGACGTGGGACTACGTTGGCGCCCCGCTGCTGCCCGACGAGCCGTTCGATTGTCACGGCGTGTATTCGGGCTCCGCGCTTGCCGAAGACGGCCGCATTCGCGTGCTGTACACAGGCAACGTGAAGCTTTCCGATGCGGACGGTACGTACGACTACGTCAATACCGGCCGTCGTGCCGATACCGTTTATGTCGAGAGCGTTGATGGCCTTGCCGGTCGGGAGTTCAGCCAAAAGCGTGTGGTGCTGGCGTCCGAGGATTATCCCGAGGATTTGACCTGCCACGTGCGCGATCCCAAGGTGTGGCGCGATGACGATGGGCGTTACCATATGGTGCTGGGCGCGCGTCGTCGCGTGGATGGTCCGCATGTCGATAGTCGATTTTGCGCCATGCACGGCGAGGGTGCCGGGCGCGATGTGGGTGAGATCCTGGTGTACGGTTCGGCGGATATGCTGAACTGGGAGCTCGAGAGCCGTGTGTCTACGCCCAAGCGTTTCGGCTTTATGTGGGAGTGCCCGGGGTATCTTGAGCTTAAGGCCGATGACGGTGTGCCGGTGAAGTTCCTGTCCTTCTCTCCTCAGGGGCTCGAGGGCGGTCGTTGGGACCGCGGCAACGTATACGCTGCTGGCTACATGCCTGTAACGGGCGACATTACCGGTGGCAATGACGCTTATGAGCTGGGCGAGTTCCGCCTGTGGGACGCCGGTTTTGACTTCTATGCTCCGCAGGAGTTCACGGCCGAGGACGGTCGCCACATTCTGATCGGCTGGATGGGCATGCCCGATGAGCCGACCTATGGCAACGCACCCACCGTGGTGTGCGGCTGGCAGCACTGCATGACGGTGCCGCGCGAGCTTACAGCCTGTGCTGGCGGCGTGGTACTGCAGCAGCCGGCGCGCGAGATCGAGCGCCATTATGCCTCGGTGCGTGTGGGGGAGGGCTCGTTGGAGGTTGCCGGCGATACCTGCTTTGACGTTGTTGTCGACGGTGTCGACGGCGCATTTACCGCGATCGTTGATGGCGAGCTGAAGCTGGCGTTTGTGCCCGCCGAGGGCGAGCTGCCCGCGCGCTTTGAGATGCGATTTACCGATGAGGGTCGCGCTTCTGCCGGCTGCGGTCGCACCGTGCGTTGGGAGCCCGTCGAGGAGGTTCGTAACGTGCGCATTGTCGGCGATGTCTCGTCGGTCGAGGTGTTTGTGAACGATGGCGCGCTCGTGTTCTCGACGCGCATCTACCCCGAGACCTATGGCGTGACCGTTGACGCTCCGTGTGCGAGCGTGACCTACCACGCGCTCAACATCTAGGCGATTCGTCGCATATCGGCGCTATACTGCAGCCGTTGCCCACGATGCGGGGAACACCCGCATCGTGGGTTTTTGTTTATGAAGGGACGGTGCCGTGTGGACGTGCAACAGCTAGAAGGGGCCTGGGCTTTGAGGGCCGGCGCGCGTGAGGCGCGGTTGCTTGCGGCCCCGCATGTGCCGGCAGCGCTGTCGCAGCTGGGGATCGTGCCTCCTGGTGACCGCCTGGTTGCGTTTGCCGATGACTTTGCCGATGCGTTTGCGAGCGGCTTTGATGCCTGCGATGTGGCTATGGTGGGTGAGCCGTCGGTTGCAGCGTTTGTCGCCGCGTCCGAGAACTTTGATGCTTCGTTTGATGCCGAGGGGCCGCACCTGTGGTGGTTTGTCAACTCCATCGGCGGGTTTGGTCTGCGCGTGCCCGATCTTCGCGCCCTGGGCCGCGCGGCTCGCGATGCCCGCGCGCTGTTGGTTGTGGACAACTCCGTGGCGTCGGCTTTTGGCTGCGATCCGCTGCGGCTGGGTGCTGCGCTGTCGCTCGAGGCGCTCGATCGCGTGTGTGCAGGTAGGGCTCCGCGCAAGCTCGTTGCCGCTTCGGTGGCGCGCTCTCAGCTCAAGCGCCATCGTGTGGATGCTGCTGCCGAGTGCGCGCACGTATTGTTTGCAGGCTGCGGTGCTTTGGCACTCGACCTTTCTACCGAGGAGACCGACGTGCTGGAGCGTGGGCTTTCCTCGCTTAACGCCCGCATGCAGGCGCATTTCGATCGCGCCCGTGCGCTGGCCGAGTATCTGGCCGCCAACGAGATGGTGCGCAACGTGCGCTATCCCGGGCTGAGCTCGCATCCTGACCATGCTGTTGCAACGGGAATCCTCGAGCATGGTTTTGGCCCGGCAGTTGAGTTTGACCTTATCGAGCGTAGTGCGGGCGAGCTGTTCGACGCTTTGCCGGGGGAGTTTCGCACATCGCCCGCCGGCGGCGCAACGACGCGCCTTTCGGCTCCACGCGGCAAGCAGGGGAGCACCATCCGCCTCTTCGCCGGCACCGACGACCCCCTGGTTGTAGCGTCAACCCTAGACAACGCCCTTCGATGATTTTTCTGGGACGGGGATTAAAAAATCATTGTGTACCTAATGATTTTTTAATCCCCGTCCCAGAAAAATCATCTATGGTGACCGACCAGCTAAAAAAGCCCCGTCCCAAATTAGCTACTCTTTGATGCTGGCGATGAGGACGTCGGCTTTGGCAGCTATGACCTGGTTGATATCGGCCTGCAGCTCCTCGTAGACTGCTATGGCTCGCTCGCCGGCGGGGGTGAGCGTGGATCCGTGGGCGCCGTCGCGCTCGATGAGCTTGCAGCCCAGCTGGCCTTCGGCTTCGTTCACAATGCGCCAGGCCTTGGAATATGCCATGCCCATGCTCTTGGCGGCACGGTTGAGCGAGTGCTCGCGGGCGATACCTTGCAGCAGCAAGACGCAGCCGTGACCAAACACGCCCGGCAGATCCTTGTCGCACGCTTGAATGACCAACTTTGCCGTCGTCTTGTACTCCATGTGCTCCACGTCTCCCCGCTAAAGTGTTTGCTGGGCAAACGCAAAGCCTGCGTCAAACCCTCGTGTGCTCTTCTTAAATCATGCATTGTAGCAGTCAAAGTGCGTTAAGATACTTCCCCAGTATTGGGCGCCCAAGGTTGGGCTGGGTCCTACGAGGCCTGCAGCCGACCGGTCGCATGGAAAAAGGAGAAACATGGCTACGTTCTTTCCCGGTGAGTCCCACACGTTTTCGGAGTATCTGCTGGTCCCTGGTTACTCGTCCTCGCAGTGCATCCCCAACAACGTCTCTCTTAAGACGCCGCTAACCCGCTTTAAGCGCGGTGAGAAGCCGGCAATCACCCTGAACATCCCCATGGTTTCCGCCATCATGCAGTCCGTCTCGGGCGTCGACATGGGTGTCGCGCTCGCTACCGAGGGCGGCCTGTCCTTCATTTACGGTTCCCAGAGCGCCGAGTCCGAGGCCGCTATGGTCAAGGCCGTCAAGGATCACAAGGCTGGCTTCGTTCAGTCCGATTCCACGCTGACCCCCGACATGACTATGGAGCAGGTCATCGAGCTCAAGGAGAAGACCGGTCACTCCACCATGCCGGTCACCGACGACGGCACCCCCAAGGGCAAGCTCCTGGGCATCGTCACCAGCCGTGACTATCGCCCCAGCCGCGATGACCACCAGACGAAGGTCTCCGAGTTCATGACCCCGCGCGAGCAGCTCATCGTGGGCGACAAGAACATCAGCCTCAAGGTTGCCAATGACGTCATCTGGGACAACAAGCTCAACGCCCTGCCCATCGTCGACGACTACGATCACCTGATGGGCATCGTCTTCCGCAAGGACTACGACAGCCACAAGACCAACCCTAACGAGCTGCTCGATAACGACAAGCGCTACATGGTCGGCGCCGGTATCAACACCCGCGACTATGCCGAGCGCGTGCCGCTGCTCATCGAGGCCGGTGCCGACGTTCTGTGCATCGACTCCTCCGAGGGCTTCAGTGAGTGGCAGAAGCGCACCATCGAGTGGATCCGCGCCAACTACGGCGAGGACGTCAAGGTTGGTGCCGGTAACGTCGTCGACGCCGAGGGTTTCCGCTTCCTGGCCGACTGCGGTGCCGACTTCATCAAGGTCGGTATCGGCGGCGGTTCCATCTGCATCACCCGTGAGACCAAGGGCATCGGCCGTGGCCAGGCCACTGCGTTGATCGACGTCTGCCGCGCTCGCGACGAGTACTACGAGGAGACCGGCGTCTACGTGCCCGTGTGCTCCGACGGCGGCATCGTCTACGACTACCACATGACGCTCGCTCTTGCCATGGGCGCCGACTTTATGATGCTGGGCCGCTACTTCGCCCGCTTCGACGAGAGCCCGACCGAGCGCGTCAACGTCAACGGTCAGTACATGAAGGAGTACTGGGGCGAGGGTTCCGCGCGTGCCCGTAACTGGCAGCGCTACGACCTGGGCGGCGCCGCGAAGCTCAGCTTCGTCGAGGGCGTCGACTCCTACGTTCCCTACGCCGGCTCCCTTAAGGACGGCGTGGGCGGCACGCTCTACAAGGTCAAGTCCACGATGTGCAACTGCGGTGCCCTCTCGATCCCCGAGCTCCAGGAAAAGGCGCGCCTAACGCTGGTCAGCTCCACCTCCATCGTCGAAGGCGGCGCCCACGACGTAGTCGTCAAGGACTCTCAGCAGAGCGTCAGCTACCGCTAAACGGCTTTCCCAAGCACCGCACCTTGCCGTTCAAACCGTCGCTCGCGTACCAAAGTACGCGTCGCTCCTCTTTCACGTCAATCTGCGGCACTTAGAAAACCCGACCATGCTTGGGCGGGTAACAATTAGCGGTTGATTCACAACCACGTTATTTAGATAAAGCGAGATGCCTGCAAGTCGCAGGCATCTCGCTTGTCGTATTTGCTATCATCATGCGAGTTAACCTTAGGGTCGGGCGGCTTGGCTTTGTTCGCTACAAGTTCCGCACGCAAAGAAGAGCACTTAATGTGCTCTTCGTCTTGCGCAGGACTGTCCGCAGTAGCGAATAAAGCCAAGCCGCCCGACCCCAGCTAAGATTAAAGGAGCTGATATGTGCGATTGCACAGATCATAAGGACGAGATCCCTGCCTACGACGCGCAGGCCATTGAGTCCAAGTGGATGAAGGCCTGGGAGGACTCCAACCTCTTTGCCGTCGACACCGACGACAGCAAGCCCAAAAAGTACGTGCTCGAGATGTTCCCGTATCCGTCGGGCGACCTGCACATGGGTCACGCGCGCAACTATACCATTGGCGATGCCATGGCCCGTCAGGCCCGCATGCGCGGCTTTGATGTGCTGCACCCCATCGGATTTGACGCCTTTGGCCTGCCCGCCGAGAACGCCGCAATCAAGCACAACACGCAGGCTGCCGCCTGGACGTATAAGAACATGGACCAGGCGCTCGCCACGATGAAGCGTATGGGCTTCTCCTACGATCTGGATCGCATGGTCAAGACCTGCAGCCCCGACTACTACCGTTGGGGTCAGTGGATCTTTGAGAAGCTGTGGGAAAAGGGCCTGGTCTACCGCAAGAAGAACCCGGTCAACTGGTGCCCTAACTGCAAGACCGTTCTGGCCAACGAGCAGGTCACCGAGGGCAAGTGCTGGCGCTGCGGCACCGAGCCCGAGAAGCGCGACCTTGAGCAGTGGTACTTCAAGATCACCGAGTACTCCCAGGAGCTGCTCGACGACCTGGAGAAGCTCCCCGGCTGGCCCGAGCGCGTCAAGCAGATGCAGGCCAACTGGATCGGTCGCTCTGAGGGCGCCGAGGTCGACTTTACCCTTTGCGACCAGGATGGCGAGCCCATCGAGGGCGACGAGGGCAAGATCACCGTCTTCACCACGCGTGCTGACACCCTGTTTGGCGTGTCCTTCTTTGTTCTGGCCCCCGAGTACGCTCGTCTGCACGAGCTCGTCGAGGGCACGGAGTACGAGGAGGCCGTGACCAAGATCGTCGAGGACTCCAAGCATATCTCTGCCGTCGAGCGTGCCCAGGGTACCCTCGAGAAGCACGGTGCCTTTACCGGCCGCTACGTGGTGAATCCTGTCAACGGCGAGAAGGTCCCCGTGTGGGTTGCCGATTATGTCGTTGCCGACTACGGTACCGGCGCCGTCATGGCCGTTCCTTGCGGCGACCAGCGCGACTTTGAGTTTGCCCGCAAGTACGACCTGCCGATCGTGCCGATCATCCTGGACGACGACGACCGCGCTGCCGTCGAGGCCAGCGGCGAGACCATCGATACCTTCCATGCCGAGACCGTCGACTGGGATTGCGCCCACGCTGCCGAGGGCACGCTCGTACAGTCCGGCAAGTACACCGGCATGCGCGGCGGTAAGCACTCCGAGGGCGAGGCTGCCATCGTGGCCGACCTCGAGGCCATGGGCTGCGGCCGTCGCAAGGTCGAGTTCCGCCTGCGCGACTGGCTCATCAGCCGCCAGCGCTATTGGGGCAACCCCATCCCGGCCATCCACTGCGAGCACTGCGGCATCGTGCCCGTGCCCGAGGACCAGCTGCCGGTGACGCTGCCCGAGAACCTGGACCTGGGCGCCGGCGAGACCCTTGCCGAGTGCAAGGACTTCTACGAGACCACCTGCCCGGTCTGCGGTCGCCCGGCCAAGCGCGAGACCGATACCATGGACACCTTCACCTGCTCCAGCTGGTATTACCTGCGCTACACCGACCCGCACAACACCGATCTGCCCTTCTCCCGCGAGGCGGCCGACCGTTGGATGCCCGTCGATAACTACATCGGTGGCATCGAGCACGCTATTCTGCACCTGCTCTACAGCCGCTTCTTTACCAAGGCGCTGCGCGACCTGGGCTTGCTGAGCGTGGACGAGCCCTTCACCAACCTGCTGTGCCAGGGCATGGTCAAGGACGAGAACGGCGATACCATGTCCAAGTCCAAGGGCAACGTCGTGCCCCCGAGCTCGGTTATCGAGCCTTACGGCGCCGACACCATGCGTCTGGCGATCCTGTTTATCGCCCCGCCCGAGAAGGACTTCGACTGGGATCCCAAGGCCGTTGAGGGCGCCAACCGCTTTATCAAGCGCGCCTGGCGTATCGTGTGGCAGCTCGTCCAGTCGGGTGACGCCAGCGTGGCCTTCGACAAGTCCGTGCTCGACGAGGTCGCGATGAAGCTCTACCGCGAGCGTCACCGCACCATTGCCAAGTGCACCGAGGACTTCGATCGCGGCCAGTTCAATACCGCCATCTCGGCCGTCATGGAGCTCGTCAACGCCGCGAGCGCCTACCTCAACGCCACTGAGGGTGCTGACCGCGACAAGGCTCTGTGCTACGGCGTGGCCAAGGACATTGTGAGCGTCCTGGCGCCCATCTGCCCGTTCTGGGCTGACGAGCTGTGGCACGAGGCACTCGGCTGCGAGGGCAACGCCTACACCGCCGCCTGGCCCGAGTTTGACCTGGCCGAGTCCATCGAGGACACGGTGCAGATCGTCGTCCAGGTGCTCGGCAAGGTCCGTGGCCGCATCGACGTGGCCCGCGATGCCTCCAACGAGGAAATGCAGGCTGCCGCCGAGGCCGCCGTTTCCAAGTGGACCGAGGGCAAGACGGTCGTCAAGGCCATCTGCGTGCCCGGCAAGCTGGTCAACCTGGTGGTCAAGTAAACGCCACGCGCATAGTTGACGCATAAAAGACGAGGGGCGATCCGATTGGGTTGTCCCTCGTTTTGCATGTGCCCGCCTAGATGCCTGCCGTCAATTGTCCTATTCTTGTGGAGAAGCTGTGGGCGCGCTGACCTGCGAATTTATTTGACGCTTGCACGTTTTCGCAGGTATTGGTATAGTTTGCTTGCAAATGAAGTTGAAATTGAAAGAAGTGGGGTTTCGGCCCCGCTTCTTTTTTGTATGGATGGAGGTGCCGCAATGGTCAAGACCAAGACCGAGCAGGCGATCATCGACGCGCTCGAGGCCGTCGCTCCCCAGCACGATGTCGATATTGTCGACGTTGAGCTCGTGGGCGCCACCAAGGCCCCCTGCGTGCGTGTGCGTATCGAGGGTGCCGAGGGTCAAAGCCTGTCGCTCAACGACGTCACGGCCAATACCATGTGGGTCGGCGACGTGATCGAGGAGCTCGACCCCATTTCTTCGAGTTACACGCTCGAGGTGTCGAGCCCGGGTATGGCGCGCCCGCTGCGCCGTCCGCGCGACTTTGCCCGCTTTGTGGGCGAGGACTGCGAGCTCACCTCCACCGCCACCGAGGGCCGTCGCAAGTACTCCGGCAAGATTGTCGCCGCGACCGAGACGAACGTGACCCTCGAGCTCGAGGACGGCGAGTCCGTCACCCTCGATTTCTGTGATGTTAAAAAGTGCAAGTTGAAGCCCACCTATGACTTCAAGCCCGCGAAGGAAGGAAACTAACATGGCAGCATCCGACATGATGTCCGCCCTGATGGAGCTTTGCCAGGAAAGGCACATCGACCAGCTCTACCTGATCGACCGCCTGGAGCAGTCGCTCGCCAAGAGCTATGCCGAGATCCTGCATCTTGAGTGGGGTGCCAAGGTGACCATCGACCGCACCACCGGCAAGATCTACGTCTACCGTCTGGAGCCGATCGACGATTCCATGGACGAGGAGGGCAACTTCACCGAGTTCGAGGAGATCGACGTCACCCCCAAGAACACGAGCCGCATTGCCGCCCAGCACGCCAAGGCCGAGATCAACGCCATCGTGCGCAACTCCGCACGCGAGCAGATCTACGAGGAGTTCTCCGGTCGTATCGGTGACCTCATTAGCGGTACCGTGCTGCAGTCCACGCCCGACTTTACGATCGTCAAGATCCGCGATGGCGTCGAGGCCGAGCTGCCGCACTTTGACCAGCGCCGTTACGAGAACGAGCGCAACGAGCGTCCGATGGGCGAGCGCTATCTGCACAACCAGCACATCAAGGCCGTGATCATCGACGTCCGCGACCCCAACTCCAACTTGCAGCCGGTTCGCGGCGAGCACAGCCGTCCGCCGATTGTCATCTCCCGTACCCACCCCGAGCTCATGCGTCGTCTGTTTGAGCAGGAGGTGCCCGAGATCTATGAGGGCACCGTCCAGATCAAGTCGATCGCCCGCGAGCCCGGCCAGCGCTCCAAGGTCGCCGTCCACTCGCTCGACGATCGCCTGGATCCCGTGGGCGCCTGCGTCGGCCCCAAGGGCAGCCGCGTTCGCGCCGTCGTGGGCGAGCTCCGCGGCGAGCGCGTCGACGTCATCCTGTGGGATGCCGATCCGGCCGTCTACGTCGCCAACGCCCTGTCGCCTGCCAAGGTCACCCACGTCCTCATCGACGAGGAGAAGGCCTACGCCGGCGTCATCGTGCCCGATGACCAGCTTTCGCTCGCCATCGGCAAGGAGGGTCAGAACGCCCGTCTCGCCGCTCGCCTGACCGGCTGGCACATCGACATCAAGTCCGAGACCCTTGCCGCCGACATCCTCAAGAACGTCCCCGTTCACGAGGAGCCCGCCGCCGACCTGATCGGTGACGAGGAGGACGACGACGTCCGTCGCTGCGAGTACGTGTCCGAGGACGGCGTCCAGTGCCGCAACCAGGCCCGTCCGGGCTCCCGTTTCTGCGGTGTCCACGACACCGACGCCTTTGATGATGCGGAGGACCTGATCTAGCGCGCGGTCGCGCCGGGCAGGTCCCGGCGCATCTCCCACGCTCGTTCAGTCTCTAGGCACCCAAGGTGCCAGAAAGGGTAGGTGAAGTCATATGGCAAAAGTCCGTGTGTCCACCCTGGCCAAAGAGTTCGGCATGACCTCCAAGGAACTGATGGGTCATCTCGCCGAAATGAAGATTCCCGCTAAGTCCGCTTCCTCCGCCCTGGAGGACGCTTACGTCGCCATGGTCCGCAAGCAGCTCGCCTCGGTGATCGAGGCCCGCGCCAAGGAAGTCGAGGCCGCCAAGCAGGCCGAGGAGGAGGCAGCCGCCGCCGAGGAGGCAGCGCGCGCTGCCGAGGCCGAGCGCGAGCGCATCGCCGCCGAGAAGGCACGCGAGGAGGAGCGCCGCCAGTTCGCCGCCGCCCAGGCTGCTGAGGAGGCCGCCCGTGCCGAGGCCGAGGCCAAGAAGAAGGCCGAGCAGGAGCGCCTTGCCCGCGAGAAGGAGGAGGCTGCCCGTGAGGCCCAGCGCCGCGCCGTCCCTGCTTCCGACTCCGGTTCGCGCTTCCGTTCGCTGCTTGACCAGATCGCCGCACAGGAGACCGTTCTCAAGGAGAAGAAGGACGCCGAGGCGAAGGCCAAGGCCGAGCGCGCCGCCGAGCGCGGCAACCGTCGTGGCGGCAACAACGACCGTCGCGGTGGCCGTCGTAACGACCGCAACGCCTCCGACAACAACTCCGAGCGCAACGCCTCCGAGAGCCGCCCGCACAGCCATCGCACCAACGCCAGCAACAACGTCGCTGCGGGCATGGACTTCCCCAACCCCGACAAGCAGGGCAAGGGCAAGAAGCGCAAGGGCGGTCACGGCAACGATGAGGACCACTACAGCCGCATGGCGCGTGAGGCCGAGGAGTACAGCCGCGAGAAGGTGCTCGAGGAGGCCCGCGCCGCCGTCGAGGAGGCCTCTCGCGAGTCCACCGGTCGCCGCAAGAAGCGCAAGGAGAAGCGCGAGCGCGAGGCTGCTAAGGCTCAGGAGGAGCGCAAGATTGAGGAGGCGCTGGCCCAGGGCGTGAACCCCGAGGAGCTCGACGCCATCAAGGTCTCCCAGGGCGTTACCGTCCAGGAGCTCGCCGAGGCGCTCGACGTTCCGGCCAACGACATCATCAAGCGCCTGTTCCTGCTGGGCACGCCGCTCACGATGACGCAGTCCATGTCCGACGACCTCGTCGAGCTCGTCGCCGACGACCTGGGCCGTCAGATCAAGATCATCACCCCCGAGGAGGAGAACACCTTCTCGTTCTACGACGATCCCGCCGACCTTAAGCCCCGCGCCCCGGTCGTCACCGTCATGGGTCACGTCGACCACGGCAAGACGAGCCTGCTCGACGCCATCCGTCACACCGGTGTCGCTGCCGGCGAGGCAGGCGGCATTACCCAGGCCATCGGCGCTTCGCAGGTCATGATCAACGACCGCAAGATCACCTTCATCGATACCCCTGGTCACGCTACCTTTACAGCTATGCGTGCCCGCGGCGCCAAGGTGACCGACATCGTCATCCTGATCGTGGCTGCCGACGACGGCGTCATGCCTCAGACCATCGAGTCGATCAACCACGCCAAGGCCGCCGGCGTACCCATCGTCGTCGCCGTCAACAAGATCGATAAGCCGGGCGCCAACCCCGACCGCGTGCGCCAGGAACTCACCGAGTACGGCATCATCCCCGAGGAGTGGGGCGGACAGAACATGTTCGTCAACATCTCGGCCAAGCAGAAGATCGGTATCGACGACCTGCTCGAGACCGTGCTGCTCCAGGCCGACGTGCTCGAGCTCAAGGCCAACCCCGACACCTTTGCCTCCGGCAACGTTCTCGAGGCCAAGCTCGACAAGGGCCGCGGCTCGGTTGCCACGGTTCTCGTGACCCGTGGTACCCTGCACGTGGGCGATACGCTGGTCGCCGGCCTTACCTACGGCCGCGTCCGCGCCATGCTCGATCCCAAGGGCAACGCCGTCACCGAGGCCGGCCCCTCCGACGCCGTCGAGATCTTGGGCCTGCAGTCCGTGCCCAACGCCGGTGACGAGTTCCGCGTGTTCGAGGACGAGCGCGAGGCTCGCGCCCTGGCCGATGAGCGTTCGCTCAAGGCCCGTATCGAGGAGCAGGGCCGCGTGAAGCACGTGACGCTCGAGAACCTCTTCGAGACCATCGCCGACGCCGAGGTCAAGGAGCTCAACCTGATCATCAAGGCCGACGTCCAGGGCTCCATCGAGGCCCTTCAGGACTCCCTCGACAAGATGGATCAGTCCGAGGTGCGCATCAACACGATCCATTCCGCCGTTGGTGCCATCAACGAGACCGACGTCGTCCTGGCCGACGCTTCCAACGCCATCATCATCGGCTTTGGCGTCCGTCCCGACGGCAAGGCCCGCTCCGCCGCCGAGCGCGAGGGCGTCGAGATCCGTTGCTACGACGTCATCTACAAGTGCCTCGAGGACCTCGACGCTGCCCGCATCGGTATGCTCAAGCCCACCGAGGTCGAGGTCTCCACGGGTACTGCGACCGTCCTGGATACCTTCAAGGTGCCCAAGGTTGGTATCGCCGCCGGTGTCCGCGTCGAAGAGGGCGAGATCGCCGCGACCGATTCTGTGCGCCTGGTGCGCGACGGCATCGTGGTCTTCAACGGTAAAATCGCCTCGATGCGCCACTACAAGGACGAGGCCAAGAGCCTCAAGAGCGGTTCCGAGGGCGGTATTGGCCTGGAGAACTTCCAGGACATCAAGCCTGGCGACACCATTGAGGGCTACCGCATCGACCAGGTTGCCCGTACCGAGTAGGGGGTAGCGCTATGAAGCAAACGCAGGCAACCCGCCGTTTAGGCGAGCAGCTTCGCGAGAAGCTCGGTTATATCCTGCTCTTTGAGGTTTCCGATCCGCGTCTCGACCTGGTCACCCTGACCGCGGTCGAGGTCGCGGTGGACCGTTCGTTCGCGCGCGTGTACGTGTCGTGCGACGCGAGCCGCTACGAGGAGGTCATGGAGGCGCTCGCCAGCGCCAAGGGCCGCATTCGTAGCCTGTTGGCCCGCTCGCTCGATTGGCGCGTCACGCCCGAGCTCGATTTTCGCATCGATCGCTCGACCGATGAGGCCGAACGCATCACGCGCGCGCTGGAAAACGTTCCCGCCACGCTTTCGATCGAAAAGGACGAGGACGGCTATCCCATAGCGGATGCCGCCCAGGAGGCAGCTTTAGATGAGTAATTCCGCCGACCTCGCATCGTGCGAGTCTGCAGATATTCAGCGACGCATCATCGAGCTCATCGAGGGTGCGTCCTCCATTGCGATTTCGGGACATACGTCTCCCGATGGTGACGCCCTGGGCTCCGTGCTGGGTCTGGGCTTATCGCTTATGAAGTTTTTCCCCAACAAGGACATTGCCCTGCTGCTGGCAGACGATGACCCGGTTCCGCGCATCTACCGCTTTATGGAGGGTGCCGACCGTCTGGTGCCGGCATCTGCGTATACCGGCAATCCGGACCTGTTCATCTCAGTGGACGTGCCGGTCGTCGAGCGTCTGAACAACTCAGCCGAGGTACTCCGCCGCTCGTCGCATGTGGTGTGCTTCGATCATCATCCGGCGCGTGAGGAATTTGCCGAGCTGAGCCTGAGGTGCGTCGGCGCCGCAGCCTGCGCCATGATCATCGACCGTTTTTTGGACAATTGCGGCATTGTGGCTCGCGATGGTGTCGCGACCTGCCTGCTGTGCGGCCTGGTGACCGATACCGGTCGTTTTCAGTACCAAAACGCCGATGCCGCTGCGTTCCATGCCGCCTCGCGCCTGGTCGCGCACGGTGCCGATCCCGCGCGTGTTGCGCTCGAGGTCTACCAGAGCATGCGTGTAGAGTTCTTGCATCTTAAGTCCATCGTTATGGGCCGCATCAAAACAGTGGCGCACGGTCGCGTGGCATATAGTTATGCGTACCAGAGCGACCTCGAGGCCTGCGGCGTCACTTCGGATGAGTGCGACGGCCTGGTCGATGTGGTGCGTTCGGTTATGGGTGTGGAGGTCTGCCTGTTTCTGAAGGGCATTGAGGGCGATACCAAGGTACGCGGCAACCTGCGCTCCAAGGGTGACCTTGATGTGTCCGAGATCGCTGCCAACTTTGGCGGTGGCGGGCATCATGCCGCCGCCGGCTTTTCCAACAACGGAACGATTCGCGAGACGCTCGCCGTGGCACTTCCCATGCTGGCCGAGCTGGTGGGGGAGGATCCCGCTTCGGTGACCGTCGAGCTCTAACATTTTGGATGGTACATGGCTCGTCGTACGCCTTCTCAATTGAATATGCTGCTCGCCGTCGATAAGCCGGTGGGCTGTACGTCCCACGACGTGGTATCGCAGTGCCGACGCGCCCTCCATGAGCGACGCGTCGGCCATGCCGGTACGCTCGACCCCATGGCCTCGGGTGTCATGGTGGTGGGCGTGGGCCAGGCGACCCGTCTGCTGGGCATGCTAACTCTCGATACCAAAAGTTATGTCGCCGACATTTCGTTTGGCGTCGAGACCAACACCGATGACGCGGAGGGCGAGGCCGTTCGCACGGTGCCCGTTGCCCCCGAGCTGCACGATCTCGCTTACGCCCGTAAGCAACTAGCCGCTATGCTTGGCCCGCAGATGCAGGTGCCGCCAGCGTTTTCGGCCATTTCGGTCAACGGCGTGCGCGCCTATAAGGCTGCCCGCGAGGGCAATGCCGTTGAGTTGCCCCCGCGTCCGGTCGAGGTATATTCCGCCGACCTGATTGCCGTGGGCGGCGAGGGCGATGCTTGCGTTTGGACCGTGGCGTTTTCGGTGAGTAAGGGCACCTATATCCGTGCGCTCGCTCGCGACCTGGGTCGTGCCTGTGACAACGCGGCGCATATTTCCGCATTGCGCCGTACAGCCTCCGGCGTTGTTTCCATCGGAGCCTGCCATGCGGTCGAGGAGCTTTCTGCCGAGTCCGCTGCCGGCTTTGCCCTAGATCCCATTGCGGCACTGGGCGCCACGCGCGTTGACTTGCCGGGCGACCTTGCCGACGATCTGCTGTGCGGACGTCGTATTCCTATTGAGCGCGCGCTTGCGGGCTTCGATGCCTCGAAGGCGCCGTTTGCGCTGGTGCTCGATGGCGGGCTCAAGGCGCTCGCCCGTATCGAGGGCGGTCGCTTTGTTATGGAGCACGTCTTTCCGCAGGCGATCGGCGGTGTTCGATGATGCTGGCCTCCCACGAGCTCGCGCGTATTTTTTTCGCGGGCGAGTCGGATGAGGCCCGCATCGTCGCCGCCGATGCATTTGATGATTGCGCGTGCCTGGGTGCCGCGTCGATCGCCATCGGCGTGTTCGACGGCGTGCATCGGGGGCATCGCGAATTGATCGACGCGGTCGTTCGCGATGCGCGTGACCATGGCTGCAAGGCGGTCGTGGTCACCTTCGATCCCGACCCGGACGTGGTGGTGAGCCCTACGCCCGCGCAAAAATTGATGACGACGGCTGACCGTCTGCATGCCCTGGCTCTCACCGGGGTCGATGCGGTCGTGGCCGTTCCCTTTACGCCCGCGGTGGCGGCACTCGACCACGTAGGCTTTCTTAAGCTGCTGTCGCGCGTCGTCGATATCCGCTCGATTCGCGTGGGTAGCGACTTTAGGTTGGGCCGCGGCGGTGCCTCGGGCGTTGCCGAGATGCAGGCATGGGGAGCCGAGCGCGGCGTTGACGTCTATGGCCACGAGCTGCTGTGCGTCGATGGGCAGACGATCTGCGCCACCCGTATTCGCCAGGAGCTGCGCCGGGGTCATGTTGAGCTTGCCGCCGAGCTGCTCGGCCGCCCGTATATGCTGCGAGGTATTGTTGCCGGCGGTCGTCACCAGGGCTCCGACATGGGTTTTCCCACGGCAAATATTCAGGTGCCCGAGGGCATTCAGGTGCCTGCCGATGGCGTCTACGAGGGCTTGGTGCTGGTCGACGATACCGTATGGCCTGCCGCCGTCAACGTGGGCCTGCCGCCGACGTATGCCGACGATGCCGCCTCGGCTCATCTCGAGGCCAACTTGATCGGGTATGCAGGCGACCTGTACGGCGCCTCGGTTTCGCTGGCGTTTACGCGCTGGCTGCGCCCGTCGCGCGTGTTCGATTCGCTGGACGAGCTTATCGCGACCGTCGAGGGCAATATTGACGATATCCGTCATCATTTGGGTGAGCAGGGGGTGAGCATCCGTGATTAGCGATGAGGAAAAAGACCAGGTGCGCGCTGCGTCCGACCTGGTTGCCATCGTGCAGGAAACGGTTGAGCTCAAGCCCCGTGGCCATGAGTTTTGGGGTTGCTGCCCCTTCCATGGCGAAAAGACCCCGTCATTTCATATTATCCCCGCCACGCAGGTGTGGCACTGCTTTGGCTGTGGTGAGGGCGGCGACGTCTTCACCTACATCATGAAGCGCGAGAACCTGAGCTTTCCCGAGTCGATTCGCTACCTGGCCGACCGTGCCGGCATTGAGCTGCACGATACCGGCGCCTATCGCGAGCACGGCACCAAGCGTGCCCGCATCTATGACCTGTGCGCCGAGACCGCCCAGTTCTACCACACCATGCTCATGCGCGGTAAGGACAGCCGTCCGCGCGAGTATTTCGCCAGCCGCGGCATGGGCGGCGACGTCTGCCGCCGCTACTGCCTGGGCTTTGCGCCGGGTCGCAACGCGCTGGTGTCGCATCTTTCGCAGGCGGGCTTTACCCCGCAGGAGATGGTCGACGCCAACGTGGCCGTGAGCCGTGGGCGCGGGCAGCTTGCCGATCGTTTTTACGACCGCGTGATGTTTCCCATCTTTGACGAGCAGGGTCATAACATCGCCTTTGGCGGGCGCATTATGGGCGACGGCCAGCCGAAGTACCTCAACACCGCCGAGACGAGCGTGTTCCATAAAAAGCGAAACCTCTACGGCTTTAACTGGGCTAAGGAGTTTATCGTCGCGCAGGATACCGCCATCGTGGTGGAGGGATATACCGACTGCATCGCCTGCTGGGAGGCGGGGATTAAAAACGTCGTCGCCACGCTGGGCACGGCGCTGACGGAACATCACGTAAAGACGCTCACCCGTTTTGCCAAGCGCATCGTGTATATGTTCGACGGTGATGCCGCCGGTCAAAAGGCTGCACGCCGCGCGATTCAGTTTATCGAGCAGGATTCGATGGACCTGCGCTGCGTGGTGCTTCCCGACGGCAACGACCCCATGGAGTTCATCACCGCGCATGGTGGCGAGGCGCTGCAGGCGCGCATCGATGCCGCCGAGCCCCTCATGGACTTTGTGTACCGCTCACTGCAGGAGTCGAGTGACATTACCACGCCGGGCGGTCGTGCCAAGGCGCTCGAGGATGCGCTGACGCTTATCTATCCGCTGCGCGATAGCTATATGATCGATACGTACTTTATCCAGATTGCCGACTTGTTGGGTTTGGACTTGGAGACGGTGCGTTCGAGCTCGGGACGCGTGTTTCGCGATGTTGCCAAGCGTGAGGATGCCGAGCGTCGTCGCGAGCAGAACTACGAGCGCCAGCGGGCGCAGGCCGAGCGCGCAGGCAGCGCGGGCGGTCGGGCGTCTGGTTCGCGGGAGGCGTCTCGCGGTGCTTGGGCGTCGGGAGCGACGCCGCCGGTGTCCGCACCGGTCGAGGAAGAGCCGTACGACTATGTGCCGCTCGAGGCCTACGGGGCCGCGCCGGTCGAGGTCGTCGACGATATGCCGCCGATCGATGTGCCGGTTGGTGTGGATGGCGCGGCGCCGGTTGCCGATGCAACGGACGTGTCTGCGGCATCGACGATGCCGATCGTGCTGACCGACCTGGAACGAAAGTCTTTGGCGGGGGAGCGCGAGCTGCTGACGATGCTCACGAGCTACCCCGACCTGTTCCGCACGTATGCCGACCGCATCTGCTCGATCGAGTGGGTGGATCCGCGCCACGAGTCCATCGCGTGGGCCGTGCTCGCGACGCCGCCGGGCACCGACCCCACGGCGTGCATGGATGCGGCGCGCGCGGTGTGTCCCGAGGCAGCGTCGCTTGTCAGCGCCGGGCGCATTTCGTCGACGAGCAAGCACCCCACCGAGACGAACATCGTGTTTATGCTTGATACCCTTGAGCTCTACACCATCAAGCGCCGCATGCGCGCCGCACAGGCCAAGCTTCGCCAGGACCGGTCGCTCGACGATGAGGCGCGCCGTGTGCTGACGATGCAGGCGATGCAAGATTCTCAGCGCCAGCGCGAGCTCCAAAAGTCGATCGGCGGCGTGGCAGACCCGTTCCGTTTGATCGGTTTGGAGACCGCGGACGCCGAACAGGCCTAGATGTTGTGGTCAACCAGCGTATTCGTGCCTATATCCAGTCTGAATTTTGGGTATAGACGTCAATGTGTGTGCTAAAGTAATGAGTCCTGTGGACTATGAAGGGAGAATCTGTGCCAAATAAGAGTGAGAGCACGGGTACTGGGCTGGAATCCTACGTTGCAAAGCTCATGGGCAACGGCTCAAACAGGACTTCGGTAACCGAGGACGAGATTCAGGTCGCCCTGAAGGATATCGATGTTACTGATGAGCAGCTCAACGCGGTGTATTCCGCGCTGCGCAACAGCGGCATCCAGATTATCTCCGCGAGCGGAAACGACGACGCCCCCATGGACGTCGACGATGACGATACCGATTCTGATACCGACGATTTCGATGACGACGACGAGCACGATTCCGGCTCGCTCGACGATCACGAGCTCAAGATGGCCCGCCAGGCCGACGCCGAGATGGGTTCTTCCAAGAGCAAGAAGAAGCGCACCGTGCGCACGTCCCGTTCGCGTTCGCGCGTGCGCGGCATCGATGCCTCCACGGTGATGCTGACCGGCGATCCGGTCCGTATGTACCTCAAGGAGATCGGCAAGGTCGACCTGCTGACCGCCTCCGAAGAGGTCGATCTGGCCATGAAGATCGAGGCCGGTCTCGAGGCCACCGAGAAGCTCGAGGCTGCCGATGCTGGTGAGCTCGAACTCACGCGTGCCGAGATGCGTCGTCTTACACGCATTGAGAACGTGGGCCTCGAAGCCAAGCAGGCGCTCATCAGCGCAAACCTGCGTCTGGTCGTCTCCATCGCCAAGCGCTATGTCGGCCGCGGCATGCTGTTCCTGGACCTGATCCAGGAGGGCAACCTCGGTCTGATTCGCGCCGTCGAGAAGTTCGACTACCAGAAGGGCTTTAAGTTCTCCACGTACGCCACGTGGTGGATCCGTCAGGCCATCACGCGCGCTATCGCCGACCAGGCCCGTACCATCCGTATTCCCGTGCACATGGTCGAGACCATCAACAAGCTCGTCCGCGTGCAGCGTCAGCTCCTTCAGGACCTGGGCCGCGACCCGACCCCCGAGGAGATCGGTGCCGAGATGGACATGAGCGCCGACCGCGTCCGCGAGATCCAGAAGATCTCGCAGGAGCCCGTGTCGCTCGAGACCCCCATCGGCGAGGAAGAGGATTCTCAGCTGGGCGACTTCATCGAGGACTCCCAGGCCATCGTTCCGCCCGATGCGGCCAGCTTCTCCATGCTGCAGGAGCAGCTCACGCAGGTGCTCGACTCGCTTGCCGATCGTGAGCGCAAGGTTATCGAGCTGCGCTTTGGCCTTGTCGACGGACATCCCCGTACGCTCGAGGAAGTCGGCCGCGAGTTTGGTGTCACGCGCGAGCGCATCCGCCAGATCGAGTCCAAGACCCTGGCCAAGCTCCGCCACCCGAGCCGCAGCAGCAAGCTCAAGGACTATATCGAAAGTTAGTCAAGCAAGAGGCGCCCTCAAGCACATTCGCTTGGGGGCGCTTTCATGTAGTCGTTGGGGACGTTCTTGAATGACTAGTCGTTTAAGAACGTCCCCAATGATTAGGTCGGAAAATTTCTTAAAAAAGTTCTTGCCCTGAGCTGATTCGTCCGTATAATAAACTTCGTTGCTTGAGAGCACGCACCTATTCCTCGGTAGCTCAATGGTAGAGCACGCGGCTGTTAACCGCGCTGTTGTAGGTTCGAGTCCTACCCGGGGAGCCAGGTTGTAAAACCCGTCGCTTATGCGGCGGGTTTTTTCATGCCGCGATCGCCGTTCGCGAACGTTACCGTATCAACATTTCGTGTCGAGGATGTAATCCCGAGGCCCGCCACCTCAACATGGCGCGGTCGTTGTAGAATAATGCAATGATTGCTCCCACGACATGGTGCCGCGAGCACCAAGAAAAGGAGATTCTTGTGTCTGAGACCATTAACGGCAGCCTGAGCGTCTCGAACGACGTTATTGCCGATATTGCCGGTTATGCCGCGATGACGTGCTATGGCGTTGTCGGTATGGCTGAGCAGCTCCAGGGCGCCGAGAGCGTGCGCCTGCTTGCCGGTCAGCGCCTCCGCAAGGGCGTGCTTGTCTCCGCCGACGAGAACGGCCTTACGGTCGATCTTCACGTCGTGCTCGAGAACGGCGTCAACATGAAGTCCGTCTGCCACAATCTTTCGAGCTCCGTTGCCTTCACTCTGCAGGAGATCGCCCAGATCGATCCCGCCAGCCTTAAGATCGGCATCCATATCGACGCGCTCAAGAGCCGTCTGAACTAGCATCCGAAAACGGAGATTCAAATACCCATGATTGCAAAGACCATTCGCACCTGTTTTCCGATCGCTGCGGCTGCCGTTTCCGACAAGGCCGAGGAGATCAACAAGCTCAACGTCTTCCCCGTACCCGACGGCGACACCGGTACCAACATGTCGCTCACGCTTGCCTCGGTGACTAAGGAGCTCTCCGCCCTTCCTGCCGACGCCGACATGGAAGCCATCGCCGGCGCCATCACCCACGGCTCCCTGATGGGTGCCCGCGGTAACTCTGGCGTTATCACGTCGCAGATTCTGCGCGGCGTGGCCGAGGGCCTTATCTCTGCCGACGAGCCCCTCACGTCCGCCAATATCGCCTATGCGTTCCGTCGTGCCGTCAAGGTCGCTTTCCAGGCCGTCCGCAAGCCCATCGAGGGCACGATCCTCACGGTGCTGCGCGATGTCTCGACCAAGGCCGACGAGTGCGAGAAGAAGAAGTTCTCGGCCGAGGACGCGCTCGACGCCATTGTCGTCGAGGCGTATCAGTCCGTCGCCCGCACGCCCGACCTGCTGCCCGTTTTGAAGGAGAACGGCGTGGTCGACTCCGGCGCCTTTGGCTTTGCCATCTTCCTCGAGAACTTTGTGGCTGCCGCTCTTGGTCGCAGCACCGTGGTCGAGGATTTCTCCGCTACGTTTGATTCCGCCGGCTCTGCCCGCGATGCGGCCCTCGGTCGCGTTGAGATCGAGGCCAACGACGACTGGGAGGGATCGGAGTTCCGTTACTGCAACGAGTTCCTGTTTAAGGCCGACGCCCCGTTTGACGAGGACGAGTGCCTTAAGTTCCTGGGTTCCATGGGCGACTGCGAGCTGCTCGTGGGCGCCTATCCCGACTACAAGATCCATGTGCACTCCAACACCCCCAACCTGGTGCTCGAGCACATGCTGCAGCTCGGTCAGATCTATGAGGTCTTTATCCACAACATGGAGATGGAGGCCCACGACCGTACCGCCAAGATCCACGAGGATCAGGAAAAGGCCGCCGAGCCCGCCAAGGCGCTGGGCTTTGTCGCCGTTGCCGCCGGTTCCGGCGAGGCTGACATCCTCAAGTCCCTTGGCGTCGACGTGGTCGTCTCCGGTGGCCAGACTATGAATCCCTCGACCGCCGACCTGCTGGGCGCGGTGGACCAGGTCAACGCGACCTCGGTCATCGTCCTGCCCAATAACGGCAACATCCGCATGGCTGCCGAGGCTGCCGCTTCTGCCTGCACGGACAAGAAGGTTGCCGTTGTTCCCACCAAGACCGTTCCGCAGGCGTTCTCCGCGCTGTTCGCGGTCCTGCCCGATTCCGAGCTAGAGGACGCCGTCGCCGCCATGGTCGACGCCATCAGCGAGGTTCGCGATGGCGAGGTCACCCGCGCCGTGCGCGACTCCAGCGCATCTGATGGCTCGCCGATTCATTCCGGTGACGTCATGGGTATCATCGCCGGCTCCATCGACGTGGTCGGCTCCGACGTGAAGCAGGTTACGCTCGACTGCATCAACCGCATGCAGGAGGAAGAGGAGGGCGACGCGCTGACGATTCTGGCCGGTGAGGAGCTGTCCGATGAGGCCTTCCAGGAGATCGTCGACGCCATCGAGGAGGCTCAGCCCGATCTGGAGATCGACGCCCATCGTGGCGAGCAGCCGCTCTATCCCGTGATCTTCTCGATCGAGTAGGCAACTGCCCATGTCCGAGCTGTGCTCCGTGCCGCGCGTCTCGGAGCGCTTTGCCCAGAGCAATGCGCTCGACGAGGATATCGCGCGGCTCAAATATGTTTCGGGTAAACGTGAGGAGGCCCTTCGCCGTCTGGGAATTCAGACGGTGGGGGACCTCCTTCTCCATATCCCTCATCGATACCTCGACTTTACCCGTTCTTGGTCTATCGAGATGGCGCCCATCGGTACCGTGTGCACCATCATCGCCACGGTCGACCGTATCGTCCAAAAGCAGCCGCGTCCGCGCATGCAGGTGACTGAGGTCTCACTCGTTGACGAGACGGGCGTGCTGCAGGTCGCCTTTTTCCGCCAGCCCTGGATTGCCCAGCAGCTTAAGCAGGGCGACCGCCTGGCCGTGATGGGCAAGGTTGAGTTTGCCTACGGTTTTAAGCAGATGGCCTCGCCGCACTTTGAAAAGCTCGAGGAAGGGCGTGCCGCGGGCACTATCCTGCCGGTCCATTACGTGAGTGACGGCGTGAGCCAGGCGTGGATGCGCCGCATCGTAAGCGGCGCGATCGAGGTCGTCGGCAATCCCTTTGATCCCATTCCGGCACCGCTGCGCGTTAAGCGCAGCCTGATGAGCAATGCCCGCGCGCTGCGTTCAATCCATTTTCCATCGAGTATGGCAGAGCGCGACATCGCGCGTCGTCGCCTGGCCTACGAGGAGTGCCTCTACCTGCAGCTGGCGCTGCGCCTGCGCAACGACGGCGGCCTGGTCGATGTGGTTCCCTATGCCCACACCGCGGGCGAGCACCTGGCCGCGCTTAAGCAAGCCCTGCCGTTTTCGCTGAGCGACGAGCAGGAGACCGCGTTCCAAGATATCCTGCGCGATATGTGCGATGGTGGGCGCGTGATGAACCGCCTGCTGCTGGGCGATGTCGGTACCGGTAAGACCGCCGTTGCCGCCTGCGCTCTGGCTGTGGCTGCCGATAGCGGTACGCAGGCCTGCGTTATGGCGCCCACGGGCGTGTTGGCGCGCCAATATGCCGATAAGACCGGCCCTCTGCTCTCGCAGGCGGGCATGTCCTGGGCGCTTCTGACGGGTGCCACGCCGGCCTCAGAGCGCGAGCAGATCCATGCCCAGCTTGAATCGGGCGAGCTCGACGTCCTCTTTGGAACCCACGCGATGCTTTCGGATAACGTTGCGTTCAATCATCTGTCGCTTGTCGTCATCGACGAGCAGCACCGGTTTGGCGTCGGCCAACGCAACGCCCTGCGCGCGAAGGGCCCCGGTGCCGATCTGCTCGTTATGACGGCAACGCCCATCCCGCGTACGCTGGCGCTTTCGGTCTACGGCGATCTGGACACGAGCATCATCCGCCATCGGCCCGTCCCTGGCGCTGGCGTGACGACAAGCGTACTCACCGAGTCGAGCCGTGACCTCGCCTATGGAGCCATCCGCGAGGCGCATGAAAAGGGTCAGCAGGCCTACGTGATTTGCCCGCTCGTGGAGCCGAGTGACTCGGCCGATGAGCTTGAAGACGTGCCCGGTATCGCCCGCGACGACGAGGGCCGCGTGACCGTGCCTGTGCCGCTGCACGATACGGCGACCGAGCTCGATCGCCTGCGTCTGGCGTTGCCGGGTCTTGCCATCGAACGCCTTCACGGCCGTATGCCAGCGGGGGAGAAGGACCAGGTTATCGATGCCTTTAAGCGTGGCGAGATTGACGTGCTCGTCTCGACTACGGTGGTCGAGGTGGGCGTCGACGTGCCCAACGCCACCGTCATGGTCATCGAGAATGGTGAGCGGTTTGGCTTGGCGGCGCTGCATCAGCTACGCGGTCGCGTGGGCCGCGGCAGCGTGTCGGGCACGTGCCTGGTCATGACGCACTCCAAGGGCAATGGCGGCGCCTCGGCGGCACAAGATCGCCTGCGATCGCTCGAAAAAACCGCGGATGGCTTTACGCTCGCCCAGATGGACCTGCGTCTGCGTCACGAGGGCGAAATCCTGGGCTACCGTCAGCATGGCGGTGTGACCCTGCGCTTTGTCGACCTGGATGCCGACGAGGAACTAATCGAGTGGGCCCATTTGGACGCGGTCGAGCTCTTGCGGTATGCTTGCACCCTTGACTCCGTGGCGACGCGCCCCCTGCGCGATGCGGTCGCCATGCGATATCGACACATTTTTAAGGAGGTCAGCGGAGGATGAGAATCATCGGCGGCGAATGGCGCGGTCGTAAGATCGAGGAGCCCCGTGGTCGCGATGTCACCCGCCCCACGACTGATCGCGTGCGCGAGGCGTGCGCATCTATGGTCATGTCGGCATTCGATTTCGATTTGGACGAGGTCCGTGTGCTGGACGCCTTTGGTGGCTCCGGTGCCCTAGGTATCGAGATGCTCTCTCGTGGGGCCCGCTCGCTCACGACGTTTGAGATCGATCGCAACACCGCGCGGCTCATTACCAAGAATATCGAGTCGCTCTGCCGTGACCGCGCGCGTTGGCGCGTGGTCACGGGCGACATGCTGGCGAGTGCCTCGCGCGGTCGTGTGCCGGGCGGCCCTTTTGATCTGGTCCTGCTCGACCCGCCCTATGCTTTTGGTGCCGAGCCGGTCGAGGAGCTGCTGCAGGACCTGGCTCAGCAGGGTATGCTTGCGTCTGGCGCTTACGCCCTGTTTGAGCATGCCGCCGCCGATGCGGGCGCGCATCCGGCAGGCTTTGAGACTGTACGTGAGAAGCGCTACGGTATTACCTCGGTCGACCTGCTTCGTTGGGTCGGCGATGACGACGGTGAGGGCGATAGCGCCGGCACCGATGCTGACAACAACGATGCCACGACGTTTCAGGAGGGCGCCCATGAATGACACCATCAATCGCGTGATCGTCCCGGGCACCTTCGATCCCATCACGTTTGGCCATATCGATGTGATCCGCCGCGCCCGCCGCATCTTTCCCAGCGTGATCGTCGCTGTTGCAGAGTCGCAGGGTAAAAACGGTGTGGGCACCACGTTTATGCTCGATGAGCGCGTGGCGCTGGCCCGCGAGGCGCTCGGTAATATCGACGGCGTCGAGGTCCTGCCCTTTACCGGCCTCTTGGTCGACTTCGCACGTGAGCAGGGGGCGGGGGCCGTGGTCAAGGGCCTGCGCGCTATGACCGACTTTGAGTACGAGCTGCAGCAGGCCGACCTCAATTATCGCCTGGATAGCGAGCTGGAGTCCATCTTTGTCATGAGTGCTCCGCAGTACGGTTACATCTCGAGCTCGGTGGTACGCCAGATTGCGTCGCTTGGGAGCGATGTATCGACGTTTGTCCCACCCAACGTGGTTGAAGCGCTCAGACATCGCTTTTCGTGACGTTTTTTATTGCCTGGTGGCATGTGGTAAACTAGCACGATGATATGTTACCTATGAAAGGAGACCGGATGCCGGGCGAGATTTTTCCTGGCGATAGGATCGTCAGCTTGGTCGATGAGCTCGAAGGGCTGATCGAGGAAGCCAAGCCGCCTTTCGGCAAGAACGCTCAGTTCAAGGTCATCGACGCCGACGTGTTCTTCAACATCCTCGACGAGATCCGCATGAGCTATCCCGAGGAGTGGCAGAAGTCCCGCCGTATCCTTAAGGAGCGCGAGGAGCTTATGGCTTCCGCCGCCGCTCAGGCCGATTCCATCATCGCCGACGCTCAGCAGCAGGCCCTCACCATTGCCGGTGAGCAGGAGATCGTCCGCCTTGCGCAGCAGCAGGCCGACGACATCCGCGATCGTGCCCAGCAGTACGAGCGCGAGACGCGTTATGCTGCCGAGGACTACGCAGAGCAGGTCTTTACGCACCTGGAGGAGAACCTCAAGAGCCTGACCGGCACCGTTACCCGTTGCCGTCAGCAGCTCAACGAGGGTGCCGCCCAACAGAATGGTCAGTGGTAATGGCTGAGTTCCCGAGCGTTACCGTCGATCTTTCCGAGCAGCTCGAGTTTCCTGGAGATTCGTATCCGCTGACCGGTAAGGTCGATGTCGCCACCTACACGGTGGGCGAGAAGGAGTACCAGCTTCAGGACGGCATCGACTACGACGTTGTCTTTACCAATGCCGGCACCGGTGTCTTGCTCACGGGTATGGTCCGCGCGCACGCTACCGGCGAGTGCGACCGTTGCCTGGAGCCCGCCTCGTTTGATATCGCCGGCGAGATCGAGGAGTTCTATCTCTATGAGGAGCCCGAGGATCCCGAGGCCTACGAGGACGGCTACGAGCTCCTGGGTGAGGACCGTATCGTCGATCTGGGTGAGCCCATCAACGACGCGGTCATTATGGACACGCCGTTTGTGGTGCTCTGCAAGCCCGATTGCCGCGGTCTGTGCCCCACTTGCGGTTGCAATCTCAACGTCGAGCAATGCGATTGCGCCGCCCAGGCAGAGGCAGAATGGGCCGCTGCCACGGAAAATCCATTTGCAGCATTGAAGAATCTCAAGCTTAATGAGTAAAACTGTGGTAGTATCGGTACTTGCGCGTAATCGCCACACTGGATAGTTCATAAGGAAGGTCACTATGCCCGTACCTAAACAAAAGCAGGGTCGTATCCGCACTCACACCCGTCGTTCCGCCAACATGAAGATCTCGTCTGCGGCTCAGTCCACGTGCCCCCGTTGCGGCGCTGTTAAGCTTCCGCACCACGTGTGCCCCAGCTGCGGTTTCTACAAGGACCGCGAGGTTATCGTTACCGAGTAACGGTATACTCTGGATGCGATGCCGTTCCAAATGGAACCACAATGGCCGGCTCAATGAGTCGGCCATTTTTGTATAAGGAGCTTGTATATGAGTAACGTTCGCGTTTGTGTAGACGTTGTGGGCGGAGACGAGAAACCTCAGGTTGTTCTCGATGGTATCGAGGCTGCGCTTGCCGCCGATCCCGATATCGAGGTCTTGGCAGCTGGCCCCGCCGAAATCGTCAATCCCTTTGCAGCTTCCCATGCACGTGTTGAGGCCCTTGAGGCACCTGACGTTATCGCCATGGATGACGATCCCATTCGCGCCGTGATGACCAAGCGTAAGTCGTCGATCGTGCTTTCTTGCCGCGCCATTAAGAAGGGCAACGCGGACGCGTTTTTCTCTGCCGGCTCCACCGGCGCCATGACCGCCGCTGCCACCGCCTACGTGACGCCGTTTAGGTATCAGGCCGAAGGCAAGAAGCAGCCGGTGCGCCCCTGTCTGACCAATGCGCTGCCCAATCGCGCCGGCGGTCTGACGGTGCTGTGCGATATGGGCGCCAACCCCGATGTCGAGGTCGATGACATGGTGCGTTTTGCTCAGATGGGTAGCGCCTATGCCCGCGTCGTCCTGGGCATCGAGCATCCCCGCGTGGGCCTGCTTGCCAACGGCACCGAGGACGAGAAGGGTTCTAACTTTACCAAGGCCTGTTTCCCTGCTATGAAGGCCGCCGTTCCCGGCTTTGTTGGTAACTGCGAGGGCACCGACCTCACCTCAGGCAACTTCGATGTCGTCGTTGCCGATGGTATGTCGGGCAATATTGCGCTCAAGGCCACCGAGGGCGCTGCCAAGTTTTTACTGCAGGAGCTCAAGGGTGTCTTTATGTCTTCGCTCGGCACCAAGATTGCCGCGCTGCTCATCAAAAAGCAGATGCGCGAGATTAAAGCCAAACTTTCGGGCGACGCCAAGGGCGGCGCGATTCTTTTGGGCCTGCGCGGCGTGGTCCTGATCGGCCATGGTGCCACCTCGGTCGAGGCTGTTAAAAACGGTACGCTCGCGGCGGCCGAAGCCGTGCGCGCCGGGCTGGTCGAGAATGTCGCCATCTCTATGGACGGTATCGTTTTATAAGAGCGAGTTAGAGCGCTGTTATGTGCTTCGCGGTGCACGTCGTGGGGTAGAATCAGAACCGTGTCTTGGTACCGCCCGGGCGGTACCATTCTTTTGGTATTCATGCACTATGAGAGGAAGCGCTATGGACCGCTCCGAAATCTTCGACAAGATCGCCGAGGTCGCTGCTGACGTTCTGGGCGTCGATGTTGCCGAAATTAGCGAGGAGACCACCTTTGACGACCTCGATGCCAACTCGCTCGAGCGCCTGCAACTGGTTACGGCTATCGAGGACGAATTCAACCTCGAGATCGATGACGAGACTCTGCTCTCGCTCAACTCTGTCGCCGACGCCGTCGACGCGATCGAAAACGCCAAGGAGGCCTAAGTCTTGGCTTTATCCGAACGACTTACGCGCGCCCAGGAAATCCTGGGCCACGAGTTCAACAATAAGGTGCTGCTGCGCGCGGCGCTTACGCATCCCTCGGCAGTCGAGGGCCAGCCGGTTTCTGCCAGCTATGAGCGCCTTGAGTTCTTGGGCGATTCTATTTTGGGCGCTGTGGTCGCACGCTCCCTGTTTGAGTCCTATCCGGAGTTTGACGAGGGCAAGCTCACGCGCTTGAAGGTGTCGCTTGTCTCGGGCGCTACGCTGTCCGAGGTTTCTCACGAGCTGGGCATCGACGACATCATCATCTTTGGTGCCTCCGAGACCGGTACCGGTGCTCGCGGCCTGCATTCGGCCCTCGAGAACGTCTATGAGTCGCTCGTGGGCGCGCTGTACCTGGATGCCGGCTGGGATGCGGCGGCGGAGTTCATTCACCGTACGCTTAAGCCGCATTTGGCTTCCGAGCGTGCCGAGCATCCTGCGAATCCCAAGTCGTTTTTGCAGGAGTGCGTGCAAGCCGACGGTCACGAACCTCCGGCGTACAAGCTCGTTGGCTCCGAGGGTCCGGCGCATGCGCCCACCTTTACCGCCGTGGTTTTGATCGATGGTATTCGCCAGGGTCGCGGTTCCGGCTCCTCAAAGAAGGAAGCCGAGGGAGCCGCCGCGCTCGAAGCGCTCGATCGCATGGGTTACACCACCAACGGCGTGATTCTGAACAAGAAGCACGTGTAAGCGAGGAACCGTGTATCTCAAGTCCCTCACGCTCAAAGGGTTCAAGTCGTTTGCCGACCGCGCCCATATGACGTTTGAGCCGGGCCTGACCGTCATCGTCGGTCCTAACGGCTCGGGAAAATCGAACATCTCTGACTCGATTCTGTGGGTCTTGGGCGAGCAGAGCGCCAAGCAGCTGCGCGGCCAGGCCATGGAGGATGTCATCTTCTCTGGCTCGTCAGCGCGCAAGCCGGTGGGTGTCGCCGAGGTCACGCTGGTGCTCGATAACTCGGACCATATGCTGCCCGTTGATTTTGACGAGGTTGCCATCACCCGTCGTATGTATCGCTCGGGCGAAAGCGAGTACCTCATCAACTCGAGTCCGTGCCGCCTGATGGACATTCAGGACATCCTGCACGATTCGGGCCTGGGCAAGGATACGCATTCCATCATCAGCCAGGGCAAGCTCGACGCCATTTTGCAGAGCCGCCCCGAGGAGCGTCGCGCCCTCATCGAGGAGGCCGCCGGCATCTCCAAGCACAAGCGCCGCAAGGAGCGCGCGCTCAAAAAGATTAAGTCGATGGACGAGCACCTGACGCGTGCCCGCGACATCAATAAGGAAATCGCTCGTCAGCTGCGACCGCTGGAGCGTCAGGTCGATCGCGCGCGCAAGTACAAAGAGTTGTCCTCGCGCGCGAACGAGCTTACGCAGATGCTGGCCGTTGACGAGCTGCGTTCGCTGCAGTCGCAGTGGAACGACCTGGAGAGTCGCTCCAAGGAGGGCGCTGCCGAGCTGGAGCTTGCGCAGTACCGCATGGGCGAAAAGGAGCGCGAGCTCGAGAAGCTCCAGGTTATGCTTGAGGAAAAGGGCCTGTTTGTGGGCGATCTGGGCGAGCAGCGCCGCCATATGCAAGACGTGGTCGGCCGCATTAACTCCGATATGCGCCTGCTCGAGGAAAAGGGCCACAACATGGTCTCGCGCCTGTCCGACATGCGCGGCCAGATCTCTAGCTCCGAGCATCAGCGCCGTCGCGTTGTCGAGGAGCTCGAGGATGCGCGCGCCCAGCTTGAGGAAGTGACCGGTGCGCACATGCAGGCCCAGGACGACGTTGACGCCGCCGGTCCAGCCGCCGCCCAGCTCCACGAGCGTCGCGTGGCGCTCGACAATCAGATTTCGCAGCTTACGCGCGAGCAGCGCGATGTGCAGCGCGTTGCCGATAACGCTGCGCTCGAGCTCGCTAAGGTGAAGGACTCTTTGAGCAACGCCGAGGTCGAGGACAACATGTACGCCTCGCGCCTGGAGCAGATTGACGAGCAGCTCGAGGAGGTCACGGCCTCGCTCGAGAGCCGTCGTGACCGCGCCGAGGAGCTTGAGGGCGCTCTTGAGGAAGCGCGCCAGGCTCAGGTCGATGCGCGTGAGGCCACCGAGACGGCACGCGCGGCCCTGAAGGACCTGCGTGCCCGCGAGAGCGAGGCACGCAACAAGTTATCCGAGGTGCGCTCGGAGCTTGCCAGCCAAAAGAAACTCGATGCCCGCATGGCCGACAGCTCGCCGCTCGTGAGCCGTCTGGTGGGTGCGCTGGGCGACGATGTCTTGGGTCGTCTGGGCGACGTGCTGGAGGCCCCGCGCGAGCTTGAGGGCCTGGTTGAGCAATTGCTCGCCGGCGATATCGATGCGCTGCTGTTTGATGACGCCGCCACGCTTGAGCGTGCCGGTCGTGCGGCTCTGGACCAAAAGAAGGCCTCGGGTGAGGCGCTGCTGGTGGCGCGCGGCGTGAGTGGCTCTGCTGCCGCCGAGGGCGCTGCCGGTACCCGTCTGGTTGATCGTCTGTCCGTGCGCGCAGGCTACGGACCCGTCGTCGAGGCGCTGCTCGGCGGCTATTACGTAGTGGACGATCTTGCTGCCGCGCTGTCGGCGCCGGTCGTTGACGGCGTGACTTATGTTACCCCCGATGGCGCCCGCGTCGCCTGCGGCGGCCTGGTGCGCGTGGGGCTCGATGCTGGCGAGGTGTCGGGTGCCTTGGAGCGCAAGCGCCGCATCCGTGAGCTCGAGGGCCTGGAGCCCGATCTGGCTGCCATCTTTGAGCATGTGTCGAATCAGGTCGTCGAGGCCAATGTGGCCGTCGAAGAGGCGCGTGCCGCTGAGGACGATGCCGCCGGCGAGATCGCCCGTCTTGAGGGCGAGCGCCGCTCGTTGCTCTCCGAGATCGGCCGCTTGGAGCAAAGCGCCAACAATGCCGAGGTCGAGCGCGTGCGCATCTCCAAGCGTCGCGAGCAGGCCTCCGAAGCCGTTCGCGCTGCGCGCCCGCGGGTTGATGAGCTCACCCGTTCGCGTGACGAGGCCCGCGCGCAGGCAAGCGATCTGGGCTTGCAGATTGCCGAGGCCAACGACGAACTCGACCGCGTTCGCCGTGACGATTCCGAGGCTGCCGGCAAGCTCGCCGACGCCAAGGTTCGCCTAGCCCAGACGAGCGAGCGCCTGCGTTCGCTGAAGGGTCGCGTGCCCGACCTGGAGCATCGTCTTGAGGGCATCGACCGTCGTATCCGCGGAACACGCCAGGCCTCGCGCTCACTCGAGCTGCTGCGTCTGCGCGTCGACCCCATGCACGAGCGCTATTCGGCCCTGCTGGAGCGCGCATCGGATTGGGCAGCGCGCTTGCGTGACCAGGCCTCTCTGGAGGAGGCGGACTCCGCTTCGCTCAAGAAGACCATCGAGGATGCCAAGGCGGAGGTTGCCCGCGCTAAGGAGCGGGTCGATACCGCCTCTGCCACGCAAAACGAGTTCAAGGTCGCGCGTGGCAAGCTCGAGGTGCAGGTAGAGGCTGCCATTAAGGCCATTACCGCCGATGGCACCACGGTGCTCGAGGAAGCGCTCATGCTTCCGGCTCCCACCGACCGCGACGCCGCCGAGCGCGAGCTCAACCAGCTTGTGCGCCAGATCAACAACCTTGGTCCCGTTAACCAAGTTGCCATGGAGGAGTACGAGCAGCTCAAGCGCCGCGCCGACTACATCGAGGAGCAGCTGGCCGATCTGGAGAGCGCGCGCAAGGCGCTCACCAAGATCACGGTGGCCATTGATCGCAAGATGCGGAAGGCCTTCCTGGTGACGTTTGAGAAGGTCGACGCGAACTTCCGCGAGATCTTCGCCATGCTGTTCCCGGGTGGACAGGCGCATCTGGAGATGACCGATCCCGAGCATCCGGCCGAGACAGGCATCGAGGTCGTGGCGCAGCCGCGCGGCAAGCGCATCACCAAGATGATGCTCATGTCGGGCGGCGAGAAGAGCCTGACGGCGCTCGCCCTGCTCTTTGCCGTGTACCGCACGCGCACGGTGCCGTTCTATGTGCTGGACGAGGTCGAGGCGGCGCTTGATGACGCCAACCTGTCCAAGCTCATTGGAGCCCTCGATGTGTTGCGTTCCGATACGCAGCTCTTGGTAATCTCGCATCAGCGCCGTACTATGGAGGACGCTGACGTTCTCTACGGCGTCTCGATGCAAGCTGACGGCGTCAGTCGCGTCGTCTCGCAAAAACTCGATCGCGAAACCGGAAAGGTCGTGAATGCATAATGGGATTCTTTGACGCTCTCTCGCGCGGACTTGAGCGCAGTCGCGAGGCCCTCAACGAGGTCTTTTACTTTGGCGGCGAGGTCGACGAGGGTTTTTGGGAGGACCTGGAGGACACCCTCGTCATGGGTGACATGGGCGCCGAGGTCGCCATAAAGGTCTCCGATGACCTGCGTGATGCCGCGGCTAAGAAGAACCTCAAGACCGCCCCGCAACTCCGTCGCGCCCTGGCCGAGCAGCTTGAGCAGCACTTTGTGCCCATCGAGCGCGATCCGTTCTCCGATACGCCGAGCTGCGTGCTGTTTGTGGGCATTAACGGTGCCGGCAAGACCACAACGGTCGGTAAGATCGCGAGCGCCATGGCCGCCCGCGGCAAGAACGTGGTGATCGGTTCGGCCGACACCTTCCGTGCTGCCGCTATTGAGCAGCTCGATGTGTGGGGCCAGCGCGCTGGCGTCCCCGTCATCAAGCGCGACCGCGGCTCCGACCCGGCAAGTGTTTGCTACGACGTGCTCGACGAGGCCGACAAGCGCGGCAGCGACCTGGTGCTCATCGATACCGCCGGTCGTCTGCACACGAGCCCCGAGCTCATGCGCGAGCTTGCCAAGGTGGTCAATGTGACCCGTAAGCGCGCCGCCAATATGGCCACCGGTCCTATGCCCGTCTATGTCGTGCTCGTGATCGATGCCGCAACGGGCCAAAACGGCCTCAACCAGGCGCTCGAGTTTAACGAGGCGCTTGGCCTGGACGGTATTATCATGACTAAGCTCGATGGCACGGCTAAGGGCGGTATCGCCATGGCCGTGGCCGAGAAGCTCAAGCTTCCCATCCTGCGCATCGGCGTGGGCGAGCAGGTCGATGACCTGCAGGAGTTTAATGCCAAAGATTTCTGCCGCGCCCTGGTGGGCGAGTCCAACTAAGGAGTGACTAGTGTTTGATTCTCTGAGCGATCGCCTCAACGACACATTTGACCGCCTGCGCGGCAAGGGTAAGCTGACCGAGGCCGATATCACCTCTGCCATGCGCGACATTCGCATGGCGTTGCTCGAGGCCGACGTCAACTTTAAGGTCGTCAAGGAGTTCGTCGCCAAGACCAAGGAGCGCTGCATGACCGCAGAGGTCATGGAGTCGCTGTCGCCGGCGCAAAACGTCGTCAAGATCGTACTCGATGAGCTCACCGAGATGCTCGGCTCCACCGAGAGCAAGCTCGTCTTTAGCAACCGCATTCCCAATGTCATCATGCTCGTGGGCCTGCAGGGCTCCGGTAAGACTACGGCGGCCGTAAAGCTGGCTTATCTGCTCAAGAAGCAGGGTCGCTCGCCGCTGCTCGCCGCGTGCGACGTCTACCGCCCCGCCGCTGCCGACCAGCTGGCCACGCTTGGCGGCGAGATCGGCGTGCCGGTCTTCCGCGGTGACGGCGCGCACCCGGTCGATATCGCCAAGGGCGCCATCCAGGAGGCCGTTGACCACCTGCGCGACGTGGTCATCGTCGATACCGCCGGTCGCCTGCAGATCGACGAGCAGATGATGCAGGAGGCCGTGGACATCAAGAAGGCCGTCAAGCCCGATCAGGTGCTGATGGTTGTCGATGCCATGACCGGCCAGGATATTGTCAACGTCGTCTCGACCTTCGCCGAGCGCACCGACTTCGACGGCGTGATCATCTCCAAGCTCGACGGCGACGCCCGTGGCGGCGGTGCTCTTTCCGTGCGCCAGGTGACCGGCAAGCCTATCAAGTTTGTTAGCATGGGCGAGAAACCCGATTCGCTTGAGCCGTTCTATCCCGACCGCATGGCCAAGCGCATCTTAGGCATGGGCGATGTTGTCGGCATCATCGAGAAGGCCCAGGAGGCGGCCGACGCCGAGCAGCTCGAGGCTGCCGAGCGTATGCTGCGCGAGGGCTTTACCATGAACGACATGCTCGACCAGATGAAGGCCGTCAAGAAGATGGGCGGCATGAAGGGCATCCTGGGCATGCTCCCCGGTGGCCAGCGTGCGCTCAACCAGATGGGTGGCAACCTGGACGAAGGTATCTTCGATAAGAACGAGGCCATCATCATGTCGATGACCAAGGAGGAGCGCCTGCGTCCCTCCATCATCAACGGCCAGCGCCGTGCCCGCATTGCCAAGGGCGCCGGCGTGACCCCCACCGAGGTCAACAGCCTTATGAAGCAGTGGGGCGAGATGAATAAGATGATGGGCCGCATGCGCACGATGGCCAATCAGGCACAGGCCGGCGGCAAGAAGGGCAAAAAGGGTAAGAAGGGCAAGAAGATGCGCATGCCCAATATCCCTGGCTTGGACGCTATGGGTCTGGGCGGCATGGGCGGCCTGGGTACGGGCGGCCCCAAGTCCGATATGGACCTGTTGCGCCAGATGGAAGCGCAGATGCGCAACAAGAAGTAACGACTAGTTGAGTCGTGTATGGCGAAGGCCGCCTGGATGGTATTCCAGACGGCCTTCGCCGTTTGTTCGCTGGTTGTCGCACGCGTGGAAGCGCGTTCTCGACGAGGTGCTTGCCGCTAGTGGCAGCCGCAGCCTTCGTGCCCGTCATGGTCGTGGTGACCGTGGCAGCCGCAGGACTCGCCATGCTCGTGGATGTGCTCGTGATCATGTCCATGGCAGTCGCAGGTGGCCTCGCCGTTCTGTGCGAGCGTGCCGGCAATGAGGGCCTCGACGCAGGCATCGCAGCTGCCCTGGGCGCCCGCATAGACCGTGATGCCGGCTTGGGCAAGCGCGTTGATAGCGCCGCCGCCGATACCGCCGCAAATGAGCGTGTCAACGCCACCGTTGGCAAGCAGGCCCGCCAAGGCGCCGTGGCCGGTGCCACCGGTGCCTACGACCTGCTCGTTGAGCACCTTGCCATCCTGGATGTCGTAGATCTTGAGCTGCTCGCTGCGGCCAAAGTGCATAAAGATGTTGCCGTTGTCGTACGTTGTTGCCACCCTCATGGTGCCGACCTCCTTTGCTGGCCATGCGGCCGTCGTCGTGGTGATGGGGGAGTATGCGATATTGCCGCCCTCGATACTGAGCGCCCGTCCATTGACCAGCGCGTTTGCCACCTTACGATGTGCTCGGCTGCAAATAGCCGCCACCGTGGCGCGCGCGATGCCCATCTGCTGTGCGACTGCCTCTTGGTTAAGGCCTTCCAGGTCGCACAGGCGCAGCACCTCGAGTTCGTCGATCGTCATGTCGATGGCGTCTCCACTGGCAAGGCCGTCGGGGGTAAAGCCGCGGTATTCGGGGATGATCCCAACGCGGCGTAATTTTTCTCGTCTTCCTGCCATACACTCTCCAAATCTGACATATGTCAACAATAGAATAGCGAACGTGCGGATTTGCGCAAGGAATTTCTGGCATATGTCAGAAAATGAGGGCTTATGTTTGGGCTGTGGGGCCGCGTGCGCCTGGGCTACAATGAATCTCGCTTGTAGGCGACTGACAGGAGGGTCAATGAGCAAAGCTGATCAACAGTTTGTATCCATGTGCCGCGACATTCTGGACCATGGCACCACCACCGAGGGCCAAAAGGTCCGTCCGGTGTGGGAGGACGGCACCCCTGCCTATACCATTAAAAACTTTGGCGTTACGGCGCGCTACGACCTGCGCGAGGAGTTCCCTGCGCTCACCCTGCGCCGCACGGCGCTTAAGTCTGCGATGGACGAGATTTTGTGGATCTATCAAAAGAAGTCCAATAACGTCCATGACCTCAACAGCCATATTTGGGATGAGTGGGCCGACGAGACCGGCTCCATCGGCAAGGCCTACGGGTACCAGATTGGCCAGAAGAGCCATTATGCCGAGGGCGATTTCGACCAGATGGACCGAGTGCTGTACGATCTTAAGCACACACCGTACAGTCGCCGCATCATGACCAACACGTATGTGTTTAGCGACCTGTCCGAGATGCACCTGTATCCGTGCGCGTACAGCGTGACCTATAACGTCACGCAGCGCCCGCAGGACGACAAGCCGACGCTCAACATGATTCTCAACCAGCGCAGCCAGGACATTTTGGCCGCGAACAACTGGAATGTGTGCCAGTACGCCATCTTGCTGATGATGGTTGCGCAGTCGATCGATATGATTCCCGGCGAGCTGCTGCATGTGATCGCCGACGCCCATATCTACGACCGTCATGTCGATATTGTCCGCGAACTTATCGAGCGTCCGCAGTTTGCGGCACCCAAGGTAACGCTCAACCCCGATGTGCATGACTTCTATGCGTTTACGACCGATGACCTGATCGTCGAGGGCTATGAGCACGGCCCGCAGGTCAAGAACATTCCCATTGCGGTGTAGGTGGTGCTCATGACGTGTAAGCTATCTGCTATCGTTGCCGTGTGTGACGATTGGGGCATTGGGTGCGAGGGCGACATGGTGGTGTCCAATCGCGCCGACATGCGCCATTTTGTGGCCTGCACCAAGGGCTGCCCGGTCATCATGGGGCGCAAGACGCTGCTGAGTTTTCCCGGTGGGCGTCCACTCAAGAACCGTCGCAATATCGTGCTTACCCGCGACGAGGATTTTGCTGTCGAGGGCGTCGACGTGGTGCATAGCATCGACGAGGCGCTCGCCGCGGTTGCCGATGAGCCCGTTGCCTGGGTGATCGGTGGCGGCGAGGTGTATCGGCAGTTTTTGCCGTATTGCGCCGAGGTCGAGGTCACGCACAACCATTGCACTCATGCCGTGGACACGTACTTTCCCGATTTGGACGCCGATCCCGCGTGGGAGATTGCGTGGCGTGGCGGTGTTGCCACGATTGCCTCGGGCGAGGGCGACGAGGGTGTCGATTATGAGTTCGTGACGTATCGTCGCGTTGAGGCGTAAATCGCCTGGCGTGAACGGTATTATCGGGTTGATTGAATGTATGGGGCGGCGCTTAGCGTCGCCTCGTTTGGTATAGATGTGCTGTAAAGAAGGGTGCGGGCAGGCTGCTATGACTGATGCCGTTGAGGTTCTGCGAATTGATTCGCTCGAGGACGAGCGGCTCGATGCCTACGTGCGACTGACCGAGCGTGAACTGCGCTGCGTGCTAGAGCCGCAAAAGGGCATCTTTATCGCCGAGAGTGCCAAGGTTATCGAGCGCGCGGTTCGCGCCGGATATGAGCCGGTGAGCTTTCTTTTGGGCGAACGCTGGCTCGACCAGATGATGCCGCTGTTTGAGCGCCTGGTTGTGCGCGAGGGCGCAGGTCCGGTTCCTGTGTTCGTGGCTTCCATGGAACTCATGGAGCAGCTGACGGGCTTTAACGTGACGCGCGGTGCGCTCGCGGCGTTTCGTCGCCCGCGGCAGATTCCGGTTGATGAGTTCTTGGGTGGCGTCGTTGAGGCGGCGGGGGATCGCCCGGTGCGCGTGTGCGTGCTCGAGGGTATTGTCGACCACACGAACGTGGGTGCGATTTTCCGCTCGGCCGCCGCGCTCAATGTCGACGGTATTTTGGTCAGTCCGACGTGCTGCGACCCGCTGTACCGTCGCTCGGCCCGCGTGAGCATGGGCACGGTGTTTCAGGTGCCGTGGACGCGTATTGGCAGCGAGGCTCGTGTGTGGCCGCACGATGGCCTGGCGGCACTGCACGAAGCCGGTTTTTCGTGCGCTGCGATGGCACTGACGGACGACTCCGTTTCGCTGGACGATCCCGTGCTGCAGGAGGTTGATCGCCTGGCGATCTTTATGGGCACCGAGGGTGCCGGCCTGGGCGCCAAGACTATCGCGGGCTGCGACCGAGCCGTGCGTATTCCGATGGCGCACGGGGTCGATTCGCTCAACGTGGCCGCGGCGAGTGCCGTCGCCTTTTGGCAGCTGTGCCCGCACGTGAGCAACGAGTATCACTACCAGCCGGGGCTGTATCACTAGGCAGATAGTTTGCACCGGGCTCTGACTCGGGGTGTTTCGGTCGACGTCGGTCGGTGCTAAGCTGCTATTAGCTTAGGTCTTTAATTACTGTTTTGTCGGTTGACGTACGCTTTTGGGGAGGGCGTGTGGCTAAGAAATCTACGGCTATCGATGTAACACAGGGTGTTATTTGGCAGCAGCTGCTTTCGCTGTGCGTTCCCATCTTTTTTAGTTCGTTTTTTCAGCAGGCCTACACGCTTATCGGTACCTATATCGTCGGTCAGTTTGGCGGCAAGCTCGCGCTAGGTGGCATTCAAGCTACGATGGTGCTCACCGAGCTCTGCATTGGCTTTTGCGTTGGCGTCGGCGCCGGCTGCGCGGTCATTACCGGTCAGTATTTTGGTCAGCACGATGATGAGCGACTGAGTCGTTCGGTCCATACAGCCATGACGCTCGCGCTGGTGGGCGGTATCGTTTTCTCGATTCTTGGCATAGTGTTCGTTGAGCCCATGCTGGTGCTTATGAACACGCCGCATGAACTATTGGCCGAGGGCGTGGCCTATGCTCGCTGTTATTTTGCCGCGATGGTTGCGGCACTGCTGCTCAATATGGGAACGGCACTGCTGCGCGCCGTGGGCGACACGCGCGGGCCTGCTGTGATCATCGCTTCCGGCTGCCTTGTTAATGCGGTGCTGGACGTCATCTTCGTTGCCGTGCTTCATATGGAGGCTTTGGGCTGCGGCATCGCGGTGGCGCTGACCATTTGCTCCAACGCCACGATGATCGTGATTCGTATGATGCACGCACCGGGTGCGTGGCGGCTTTCACTGTCCAAACTCGGCATTGATCCTGGCATTTGTAAGAGTATGATCTCGTGTGGTCTGCCGCTTGGCTTTCAGTCTGCTGCGTATTCGATTTCCAACGTTTTGATTCAGGTATCGGTCAACTCGTTTGGTGCCGATGTCACCACGGCGTGGGGTCTTTCGGGCCGCTTAGATGGCATTGTCTGGATGGTTACCGAGGCGCTTGGCGTGTCGATTACCACGTTTTCGGCACAGAACTTTGGCGCGCGCAACTACGAGCGCATGCGAAAGGGATACCACACGTCGCTCGTGCTGTCGTTTATGCTCATTGGTGGCCTGTCTGCCGTGTTGCTGGTGTTCTCGGGTCCGTTGTCGCGTCTGTTTGTCGACGATGTTTCGATTTCGGCGTACACCACGACGATTCTTCATTTCATCGCGCCGTTCTACGCGATCTTCTCGATTATCGAGAACGCGTCGGGCTCCATTCGCGGCGCTGGCGTGAGCTTGCAGCCTATGATGCTCACCATCTTTGGCACCGTTGTCTTGAGGGTGATCTGGGTGTTTGCGATCATGCCGTTTGATCCTTCGCTTGAGCACCTGCTGCTTGTCTACCCCGTAACCTGGGTAATCACCGCCATGATGTTCACCGTCTACCATCACAGCGGCAACTGGCTCGGCCGCGCCACCGCCTAGCCATTCGGGACGTCCCCAATGGCTAGTATTCGATGCCTTGGCGGGCTAGGAGTCCTTCGTCGAAGTAGTGTTTGATGGGGCGCATTTCGGTGACAAGGTCGGCGAGGTTCGCGAGGGGCAGCAAGCCCCGGCCGGTGAGCACGAGCTCCGTGGTGGCGGGCTTTATCGCGATCAGCGCTTCGACATCCTCGCGCGTCACGAAGCCGCGGCGCATGGCCTCGCCGAGTTCATCCAAAATCAGAACGTCGACCTGTGATATCTGCTCGCATGCGAGCTCCATGATCTGCGCGGCGCAAGCCTCGGGTGTGTCGCGGTCGGCTTGTACGATGCGTAGCCCTAAACGAGGTGCTGCATCATGTTCGGCGCAGTGCAGCTTCTTGGCAAACTGAAGCATGAGCACGTTAAGTCCATAGCCCGTGGCACGCAGCGCGAGCCCCAGCGCAGCCGTCGTCTTGCCCTTGCCGTCGCCCGTATAGATTTGAACCTTGCCGACTTCCAGTGATGCCATCTCTGTCTTTTCGTGCCCGGCGTCGGTTTATCGCCGTCCGGGTTGGGTATTCTAGAAAGCATTATTAACCCCAGTAGATGGAGTTCAAGCAGATGGAGATGGATGACAACAAGCGTAGACGGAATATGATCCTCTACGTGCTCATCGCCTTCGTCGTCTACCTCGTGCTCTCGACCGTTCTGTTCCCTAACATCGGTCACACGCAGCAGATTACGAAGACCGATTACTCGACGTTTGTCAAAGCGCTCGATAAGAAGAGTGTCGACAAGGTCGAGTACAACACGGACGATTACTCGATTTATTACACCAAGAAGGGCGAGGACGAGAACATCGCCTACAAGACGACCGGTGTGCCGAATGACGCGGGCTTTACCGATCGCGTGCTTGAATCTGGCGCTTCGCTGGAGTCGGTCGTTCCCGATAAAAACTCGGGTTTGATGACCTACTACCTGCTCACACTCATTCTTCCCATGGCGATTTTCTTCCTCATCGGTTGGTGGCTCAATCGTCGCATGAAGAAGGCCATGGGCGATGACGGCCCGTCGATGAACTTTGGCGGCGGCGGTTTTGGCGGCGGCGGACTGGGTAAGTCCGGCGCGCGTGTGATCGCCTCCAAGGACGTGGGCGTGACCTTTAAGGACGTCGCCGGCCAGGAAGAGGCCAAGGAGTCTCTCAAGGAGGTCGTCGACTTTCTGGAGAAGCCGCAGCGCTATGAGGAGATCGGCGCCAAGTTGCCGCGTGGCGCTCTTCTTGTCGGCCCTCCGGGTACCGGTAAGACCCTGCTCGCTAAGGCTGTGGCCGGCGAGGCGGGCGTTCCGTTCTTTAGCATTTCGGGCTCTGAGTTCGTTGAGATGTTTGTCGGTCGCGGCGCTGCTAAGGTGCGTGACCTGTTTAAGCAGGCCAAGGAAAAGGCCCCGTGTATCGTCTTTATCGATGAGATCGATACCATCGGCAAGAAGCGCGATGGCGGCGGCTTTAGCGGCAACGACGAGCGTGAGCAGACGCTCAACCAGCTGCTGACCGAGATGGACGGCTTCGATAACCACAAGGGTATCGTTGTCCTCGCTGCCACCAACCGTCCCGACAGCCTCGATCCCGCACTGCTGCGCCCCGGTCGTTTTGACCGCCGCATCCCCGTCGAGTTGCCTGATCTGACCGGTCGTAAGAACATCCTCGAGCTCCACGCCAAGAGCGTGAAGACCCAGCCGCCGATCGATTTGACCGCGATTGCCCGCGCCACGCCCGGTGCCTCGGGCGCCGACCTGGCCAATATCATCAACGAGGGCGCCCTGCGCGCCGTTCGCGAGGGTCGCAAGCGTGCAACCCAGGACGACTTCGAGGAGTCGGTGGAGGTCGTCATTGCCGGCCAACAGCGTAAGTCTACGGTGCTTTCCGACCACGAGAAGCAGGTCGTTTCCTACCACGAGATCGGCCATGCCATCGTCGCTGCCCGCCAAAAGGGTTCCGCGCCGGTTACCAAGATCACCATCGTGCCGCGCACGAGCGGCGCTCTGGGCTACACCATGCAGGTCGAGGAGGACGAACGCTTCCTGACTACGCGCCAGGAGGTGCTGGACAAGCTTGCCGTCTACTGCGGTGGTCGCGCGGCCGAGGAGCTCATCTTTGGCGAGATGACGACCGGTGCCGCCAACGATATCGAGCAGGCTACCAAGCTCGCCCGCAATATGGTGACTCGCTTTGGTATGTCCGACGAGTTTGGCATGATGGCGCTCGGTACCGTGCAGAACGCGTATCTCAATCAGGACACGTCGCTCACCTGCGCCCCCGGTACGGCCGAGCGTGTGGACGCGATTGTCACTAAGCTGATCGAGGACGCGCACGATCGCGCTCTGCAGATCCTCAAGGAGAACAAGTTCAAGCTCCATGAGCTGGCTCGTTATCTGTACAAGAAGGAGACCATCACGGGCGAGGAGTTCATGAACCTCCTCACGCGTGAGAATCCGCTGATGCCCAAGCAGCAGTAAAGCCGCGGCCGAGCCAGTAAACGTCGACGCCCCATTTGAGCAGCTTTCTCAAATGGGGCGTTTTGCTTGAGAGGGATTGAAATGAAGATCGTGGTGAGCGCCTGCTTGATGGGCGAGAGCTGCAAGTATAACGGGCTCGACAACTACCATCGCGAGTTGGTCGAGGCCTGCGAGCGTACAGGGACCGAGGTCCTCTTGGTGTGCCCTGAGGTCTTTGGGGGCCTGCCCACGCCGCGCAAGCCGTCCGAGATTGTGAACGGAGAGGTTCGTACCTGCGAGGGCATCTCGGTCGATCGCGAATTTCGCCTGGGTGCCCAACGAGCGCTCGATATGTGCGAGCAGGCGGGCGGGCCGGAAGAGATCGCCGCGTGCATCCTGCAGGACCGTAGTCCCTCGTGCGGCGCGGGTCGCATCTACGACGGAACATTCAGCGGCACCCTTACGGCGGGCAACGGCGTCTTCGTTGATTTACTGCTCCGCCACGGTTATCGCGTGATCCCGGCTAGCGAGTTCGACCCCAGCATGCTGGAGCAATAAAAAACCACCACAAAGGTGCTGCTCCCTTGTGGTGGTTTTGGGCTAGGCCTAGAGCGTGTGGCCGTAGGCGTTTGCGGCCTTGATGGCGGCGGCGAACTTTTCGTCGGTGAAGGGCTCGGGGTTGCCCTGCTTCCACTCGTTGGTGGCGTGCGCGTACTCGCACAGGGCCGGGATATCGGACTCGGAAAGCCCGACCTGCTCAAGCGTCACGGGCAGGCCCATCTGCTTGTTAAAGGCCGCGTAGTGCTCAAGGTTCTCGGTATCGCCCGTATAGGCGAACAGCACGAGCACGCCCAGGCTCACGACTTCGCCGTGCAGGTAGGTGCCCTCGCGCGGAATGCTGCATGTGGCGTTGTAGAATGCGTGCGCCACGCTCGAGTTGTAGTAGTAATCGTTCTGGTTCGTCAGGTTCGAGACATAGCCCGTATTGACCACGATATCGAGTGCGATTTGCTTGACGGCCTCGCTCGACAGGTCCTGGCGCACGTCCTCAAGACCCTGGACGCCATAGGTAAACAGCGGCTCGGAGCAGGTGTGGGCGAGTGCCAGGCCAAGACCGGCGGTATGCTCCAAATTACCGGCGCTCGTGGCGTATTCGACCTCGGGCTGCTTGGACAGGGCATCGCCCACGCCGGCCCAGAAGTACTCCGCCGGAGCTTCGGCGATAATCTTGGGGTTGATGAAGATATGCGCAGGTCGGTTGGGGTACGAATATCCCTCGAGCGAGCCGTCGTCGTTGTACACGACGGCAATGGCGGTCGCGGCCGAGCAGTTGGAACAGATCGTCGGGACGGTGAAGACGATCTTCTTGAGCTCGATGGCTGCGGTCTTCACGGTGTCGAGTGCCTTGCCGCCGCCACAGGCGATAAGCACGTCTGCCTGCTGGCAAGCGGGGGAGTTCACGACCTTGGCGATATTGGCGCGCGTGCTGTTGGTGCCGTAGACGCGCGTCTCCAGAATCTCGACGTCGGTGCCTGCCAGCGCAGCCTCGATGCCCGGCAGCGCCGCAGCCAGGGCTCGCTTGCCGCCGATGATGGCGACCTTGGTCGCTCCGTACTCTGCCAGTGCGGCGGGCAACTCGGTAAAACAATCCTCGCCAACGGTGTAGTCGCTCATTCCAATCGTGCGCATAGCAACCTTCTTTCGTTCGATAAAGTGCTTTCAGGTATTTTGCTCCAAGAGAAGGTCCACAGCCGCGAGAAATTTCGAACGTATAAAACCAGTGTTGAGGGTTTTTCGCCGGCGCGGAACGTGCTAGCATACTCCGCATAAGCGTTGATGGGGACGAGTAGTCGGCCGTCCGCATGCTACAGAGAGCGGGGAGCGCTGAGAACCCGTGCATGCGACCGATGAAAATCACCCCGGAGCTGCGGTCCCAACGGACGTGCCGCGCAGGTTCGTCTTAGTAGACATCGCCGAGATGGTCGTCGATACAGGCCAGCCGAGTAACGGATGCGAGCGCGCGAATACGCGGGCGAGGGCATCTAAGCTGGGTGGTTAAGCGAAGAGCTTTTGTGGGCGTGCAGCCCGTTTTGTGGCGCTTCGTCCCAGCTTGCAGGGACGGGCGCTTTTTTTGGTGCCCATCGGGCGTGCGCGCCCACGACATGAAAGGGGTACCGTGGCAAACGAGTACAAGCAGACGATGAATCTGCCCAAAACCGGATTTCCCATGCGTGCCGGTCTTTCCAAGTCCGAGCCAAAGCGACTCAAGGACTGGCAGGACAACAAGGTCTACGAGCAAGTTCTAAAGAAGAACGAGGGTCACAAGAAGTTCGTGCTGCACGACGGCCCTCCGTACGCCAACGGCCCGATCCACATCGGCCACGCCATGAACAAGATCTCCAAGGACATGATCAACCGTTACTGGATGATGCAGGGCTATGAAGTTCCCTATGTCCCCGGTTGGGACTGCCACGGTCAGCCGATCGAGCATAAGGTCGAGGAGAAGCTCGGCACCGAGAAGTTCAACCAGACCTCCACGGCTAAGATCCGCGAGCTTTGCAACAAGTTCGCTGTCGAGAACATCGAGCTCCAGAAGGCTGGCTTCCGTCGCCTGGGCGTGCTCGGCGACTGGGACAACCCGTATCTGACGCTTTATCACCAGCATGACGCCGCCGACATCGAGGTCTTCAAGGCCATGTTCGACAAGGGCATGATCTATCGTGGTCATAAGCCCGTCCACTGGTGCAAGCACTGCCACACCGCACTCGCCGAGGCCGAGATTGAGTACTCCGACGAGACGAGCCCGTCCATCTTCGTGCGCTTCGAGATGACCTCCAAGCCCGCCGGCCTCGAGAACTTCGACGGCCCGGTTGACTTCATCATCTGGACGACCACGCCGTGGACCATCCCCTCTGACCAGGCAGTTTCCCTCAAGCCCGGCGCCGCCTATGTTGCCGTTGAGCACGATGGGCGTGCCGAGGTCATGCTCGAGGACCTGGCTCCCAAGTGCTGCGAGGAGTTTGGCTGGGAGTACACCCCGGTCATGGTCGACGGCAAGCCCTACGTGGTTCCCGCCGAGACCTTCCATCATATCCACTACAAGCAGCCGATCTTTGACGGCGTTGAGGGCGTGGCGCTGCTGGCCGATTACGTTGGTGTCGATGACGGTACCGGTATCGTCCACAACTCGCCCGGCCACGGCGTCGACGACTACTTTGCCTGCCTCAAGGAGGGCATCACCGACATCTGCATGCCGGTCGATGACGACGGCAAGTTCTACACCGGTGAGGAGTTTGGCACCGGTGGCCCCTTCAGCGGTATGGATACCGATGAGGCCAACCCGCATATCATCGAGTTCCTGCGCGAGCGCGGCACCCTGGTCCTCGAGAAGAAGATCACGCACAGCTATCCGCACTGCTGGCGCTGCAAGCACCCGGTGCTCTTCCGTGCCACCGACCAGTGGTTTGTCTCGATGGACAAGACCGGTTTGCGCGAGCAGGCTGGCAAAGAGGTCCGCGAGAACGTCAAGTGGTATCCGGCCCACGCGGCCAACCGCATCGGCGCCATGGTCGAGCAGCGTCCCGACTGGTGCATCAGCCGTCAGCGCAACTGGGGCGTGCCTATCCCCAGCTACACCTGCGCCGACTGCGGCGAGAAGGTCATGAACGACGCTACGCTCGACGCCGTCATCAAGCTCTTCCACGAGAAGGGCTCCGATGCCTGGTTCACCGACGCTCCCGAGAGCTACCTGGGCGAGGCCTGCGTCTGCCCCAAGTGCGGTGGCCATCACCTCAAGGCCGATAAGGACATCCTCGACGTGTGGTGGGACTCTGGCGTGTCTTGGAAGGCCGTCTGCGAGTATCGCCCCGAGCTCGAGTATCCGGCGGATGTGTACCTCGAGGGCTCCGACCAGCACCGCGGTTGGTTCCAGAGCTCGCTGCTCACCTCGGTGGGTGCCAACGGCCACGCTCCGTACAAGGCAGTCGTCTCGCAGGGCTTCACGCTCGACGGCCAGGGCCGCAAGATGTCCAAGTCGCTCGGCAACGTCATCGACCCCAACAAGGTCTGCGACGAGATGGGCGCCGACATCATCCGCCTGTGGGTTGCCTCCGTCGACACCAGCTCCGATGTCTCCATCGACCACGAGATCCTTGCTCGTACGTCCGATGCCTACCGTCGTTTCCGCAACACACTGCGCTTCTTGCTCTCCGAGCTCGAGGGTCAGTTTGAGCCCGAGACCGACGGCGTCGCCTTTGCCGACTTGCTGCCGCTCGACAAGCTCATGGTTGCCCGCCTAACCCAGGTTCAGGCCGAAGTCGACGATGCCTACGCCAGCTACGAGTTCCCGCGCGCCTACCGTGCGCTCTACGACTTCGTGGTTACCGAGCTCTCCAACGTGTACCTCGACGCCCTGAAGGACCGTCTGTACTGCGATAAGCCCGGCTCGCTCGAGCGTCGCAGCGCCCAGACCGTGCTGGCCGAGCTCTTCTCGATGCTCATGCGCGACCTGCAGCCGATCCTGTCCTACACGGTCGATGAGGCCATGGCCTATGCGCCCGCCGGCTGCGTCGATCACCAGAAGTACGCCGCGCTGCTCGATTGGTACAAGTCGCCCATCACGGTCGACGAGGCCAATGAGTTTGAGGGCGTGCTCGAGGCTTCGCTCGAACTCCGTAGCGCCGTGACCAAGGCCCTTGAGGATGCCCGTTCTGCCGGCACCTTCACCAAGAGCCAGCAGGTTCGCGTCAAGGCGGTCGTTCCCGCAGAGATGTACGCGCTGCTGACCGGCGACAAGGCCGTCGACCTGGCCGAGTTCTACATCGTCTCCGATGTTGAGCTGACCCAGGGCGAGGAGCTCTCCGTTGCCATCGAGGCAGCCGAGGGCGAGTGCTGCGACCGTTGCTGGAACTACCGCACCACCGTCGGCGAGTACAACGGCCATGCACATATCTGTAAGCGCTGCGCGGAGGCGCTGTAGTTACGCGGTTTTACCAAACCGCGTAACAGGTTGACGCTGCAAACCCGCCAGAGCGGCAATTGGGGGTTCCGCCGTTCTGCCGAACGGCGGACCTGCCGACGCTGCGCGGGCCGCATTTGGACAATCTGACGTTCAATTTCAAGGGCGCGACCGAAAGGTCAGCGCCCTTTCATTTCACGTCACCTTGTCTCAAATGCGACCCGCTCGCTCATTTATGCTCTACCTGCGGTGTTTCCGTTCTTGGGAGATTTGTCGCTTCTTGCTTGCGTCAATGTATGATTATCTACTGCGTTAAACGTAATTCGATGTTCTTGAGGGTAGGGGATTGATTTGGGTCGTGCTGGGGATATGACGCCGCCTTTGCGTTGGCGGTTGGGAGTTGCTGGTGGGGTAGCGCTCGTTGTGTTGCTTGTTGACCAGCTGACCAAGCTTGCGGTTCGTGCCGTGGGCGACGCTTTGCATGTGACTGTTATCCCCGGTGTGATCGATTTTGTGTTTGTCCGCAATATCGGAGCCGCCTTTAGCATGGGCGAGGGTCATGGCGTCGCTTTCGCTGTGTTGGCGCTTGCGGTCATTGTCGCCATTGCCGTGTACTTGCTCCGTGCATCCCAGCTCGCCCATCTTGAGGTCGTGGGCATGGCGATGGTTGCGGGCGGCGCCATTGGCAACGCAATCGACCGTCTGACTTTTGGCTTTGTGACCGATTTTATTGCCACCACCTTCATCGACTTTCCCGTCTTTAACGTGGCCGATATCGGCATCACCGTAGGCGTCGTGCTTGCCCTCATTGGCTACATGTTCTTGAGCCCTGCGGCCCGCGAAGTCGATGCGACTGCCGAGCTCAATGCCCGTGATGAGGCACGCGCCAAGCGCAAAGCCAAGCAGCGTGGGGAGCGTGCCCGCAAGATTCGCGAAAGGAATGAGCGTTAATGGCCGACATCCATATTCTCGTTGCCGACGATTGCGCTGGTCAGCGTCTTGACGCCTATCTGGGCTCCAATGACGGCTGCCCTACGCGCTCTGCCTGCGCGCATCTGATTGAGGGCGGTGCCGTATGTGTCAATGGCGAGACCTGTCTGTCTAAAAAGTACGCCGTGCGAGCCGGCGACCGTATTTCGGTCGATTTGCCTGAGCCGCACGATCCCACCGATGTGATTCCCGAGGCCATCCCGCTCGACATTCGCTATGAGGACGACTATCTCATTGTGCTCTCCAAGCAGCGTGGCCTGGTGTGCCATCCTGCGCATGGTCATGAGAGCGGTACGCTCGCGAATGCCCTGGTCTATCACTGCGGTATCGACCATCTGGGCACCGTGCAGGGCGAGGATCGCCCCGGGATCGTGCATCGTTTGGATCGCGATACCTCGGGTCTCATGCTTGCGGCAAAGGACGACGACACACAGCGCGCGCTTCAAAATCTCATTCGCACGCGTACGCTCGACCGCCGCTATATCACGCTTGTCCACGGGCACATCGCCATGGACGAGGGCACCATCAATACCGGTATCGCCCGTTCCACGCGCGACCGCGTTAAGATGGCGGTTTCGGACGACCCCTTTGCCCGTCAGGCCATTACAACCTTTAAGGTCCTCGAGCGCTTTGATTCCACGCGCTTTGACGACGGCTACACGCTTGTCGAGTGTCACCTGTTTACCGGCCGCACTCATCAGATTCGCGTGCATATGCGTCATATCAACCACGCCTGCGTGGGCGATCCACTTTACGGCAAGTGCGATGCGCGCGCCGACCAGGGCCTGACCAGGCAGTTTCTGCATTCCTGGCGCGTGGCGTTCGAACATCCCGTGACGGGGGAGCGCATTGAGTGCCGCGACGAGTTGCCGTGGGATCTCGCCGCGGTTCTCGATGATCTGGCTCCGCGCTCTCTCGGTCGCACGGCCGCTGGAGATGAAATCGTTCCGCAGCTCGGTCTTCTCGAAGCCTAGCCAGTATTAGGTGGTTTCTTGAACTCGGTAAGCCTGCGGTAAGATATACGATTGTTTACGTAACGCGTTGCTGGGAGCCTGCATGCTCGCCTTTTTACAAACCAACACACCCATCGTGATCTTCAACCAGATTGTCGTCACGCTGCTCACGGTCTGCTTTCTGTACCAGGTGGTCTTCTTTGTCATCGGCGCTCTTCGTGGCGAGGTCGCGCCTCCCAAGGCCAAAAAACTCCACCGCTATGCCTTCTTTATCGCTGCGCATAACGAGGAGGCCGTAATTGCCAACCTCGTTCGCTCCATCAAGGACCAGGATTATCCGTCCGAGCTTATCGAGGTCTTCGTGGTCGCCGATGCCTGCACCGACAACACGGCGCAGCTCGCGCGCGAGGCGGGTGCCATCGTCTATGAGCGCAACGACCTGGCCCGCAAGGGTAAGAGCTGGGTTATGGACTTTGGTTTTGACCGCATCCTTAACGAGTATCCCGACACGTTTGAGGGTTACTTTATTTTCGACGCCGATAACGTTATCTCTCGCGATTACGTCTCCAAGATGAATGACGCCTTTGACCAGGGCTTCCATGTGGTCACGAGCTATCGCAACTCCAAGAACTTTGGCAGCTCGTGGATCTCGGCAGCTAATGCTACTTGGTACCTGCGCGAGGCGCGCTTTCTCAACAACGCGCGCAATATCTGCAAGACTTCTTGCGCTGTCTCGGGTTCGGGCTACCTCATCTCCGCCAGCGTTATCGAGGGCATGCACGGTTGGCAGTTCCATACGCTGACCGAGGATATTCAGTTCACCACGTTCTGCGCCATTCACGGCATTCGCATCGGTTATGCGCCGGCGGAGTTCTTTGACGAACAGCCCGTGACGTTTAAGGCGTCCTGGAAACAGCGCATGCGGTGGACCAAGGGCTTTTACCAGGTGTTCTTTACGTATGGTAAGCACCTGGTCAAATCGACCTTTCGCTACCATCGCTTTGCCGCCTACGACATGTTTATGACGATCGCCCCGGGTATGTTGCTATCGCTGATCTCGATGCTCGCCAATGCGACGTTCCTGATCGTGGGCGGTCTTTCGCACGGCTTCTTGGCTACCGAAGTCGAGATGCAGGCGTGCGCCGCTTCGCTCATTATGACCTTCGCCATGATGTATCAGACGTTCTTCATCTTGGCGCTGCTCACGACCATCTTTGAGTACAAGCATATTCACTGTGCGCAAAAGTGGCGCCTGGTGACCAATCTGTTTACCTTCCCGATCTTTATGTTCAGCTATATCCCCATCACGGTGGCAGCGCTGTTCCTGAAGGTCGACTGGGTTCCTACCCAGCATGCCGTAAACGTCACCCTCGACGAGGTCATGCAAGGCGCCAAATAACCACCACCAAAACCACCGCAAAGGGGACAGGCGCCTTTGTGGTGGTTTTTTGCTTTTGCGATGCAGCTCGAGGAGGAGTCCGATGGTCTATATCCCGTTTTGGATTTGCATCTTTGCCGGCGCGGCGATTGATGCCCGTGAGCGGCGGTTTCCGAATGCGCTTGCCGGAGCGTGTGCGGTGGCGGCATTAGCAGGCGTTTGGCTCGACAAAGGCGTTAACACAGCGCTTGACCACGCAGGTCTTGCCGTCATCGTGTATCTTGCTCTCGTGCTGACTGAGTCCCTCTGGCGTCGACTTCGCCAAATCCCGGGCATCGGCATGGGGGATGCCAAGGCGCTCTTCGCGCTTTGCACGCTCGACCCTATGGGTGGCATCGTGGCATTTGCCGTCGCACTCCTGGCCCTGGCCCTCTCCTGCCTCTTCACAAAATCGCGCTCCCTGCCATTGCTCCCGTTTTTAGTGCCGATTTTTGCCATAATCGAGGTCGTGGGCTGCACATTGTAACCGATTGCGCATCCTTCTTAAGGAGCATGCCATGGCATCTAATCAAGAAACGGCCGTCATTAAGGCGCGCATGGACCGTATTCCCTCGGCGTTGTCGCCCGAACTAGTCGAGCGCATTGTCGCCGATCGTGCTTCGGGCTATGTCAACCCGTATCGTTGCAACGACGATCAGGTCATTCGTCGTATTGATCGCGCCGCCGACAAAGGCACGCTTATGCGTCCGGCGTTTATGCGCGATACCGAAAAGATACTTCATCTTCCGGCGTACACCCGTTATGCAGGCAAAACGCAGGTCTTTAGCTTCCGTAGCAATGACGATCTGTCCCGCCGCGGTTTGCACGTGCAGCTCGTCTCCCGCATTGCGCGCGATATCGGTCGCGCCCTGGGGCTCAATTGCGATCTGATCGAGGCGATTGGCCTGGGTCACGACTTGGGACACACGCCTTTCGGCCATGCCGGCGAGCGCTTCCTCAACGATATCTATCATGAGCGTACGGGGCGTTATTTTTTCCATAACGTGCAGTCGGTCCGCGTGCTCGACGCATTGTACGGCCGCAACGTGTCGCTCCAGACGCTTGACGGCGTGCTATGCCATAACGGCGAGTACGAGCAGCGTGTGTTTGAGCTCTCGGACATGAGCTCCTTTACCCAGTTTGACCAGACGGTTGAGGATTGCATTGCCACGGGCTATAGCGCAATTGGGCATCTGCGTCCCATGACGCTCGAGGGCTGCGTCGTTCGCATTTCGGATATTCTTGCCTACGTCGGTCGTGACCGTCAGGATGCGATCGCGGCGGGCCTGCTTTCGCCCTACGCTTTTGATGATGGCCGGGGCGGTGCCTACAACAGTTGGATCCTCACGCATGCCTCCATCGATATCGTTGAGCATAGCTATGGTAAGCCGCGCATCGAGATGAGCGAGGACCTGTTTGAGGAAATCCGCCGAGCTAAGCGCGAGAACTACGAGAAGATCTATAGCAAGGGCGGTATCGAAGGCGATTCCGAGGTGGAGCTGCGCGAGGCGTTTGAAAAGCTCTACGACCGTTGCCTGCGGAATCTAAACAGTGGTGACGAGTCCTCGTACATCTTTAAGCACCATATTTCGCGCATTGAGCAGCAGCTTTCATACTACGATCGCACCTATGCCTGGCAGGACGACAAGGATCAAGCCGTGGTGGATTATATCGCGAGCATGACGGACGGTTATTTCTGCGAACTGACGAGCAAGCTGTTCCCTGGTCTGAAGTTTCCGCACCGTACCTATATTAACGAACGGTAGTTCGTATTAATTCGGTATACTGTTAGTGGAAAAAGTATTTGATTGATACACGGGATGGCTATGGACGACCTTTTTTCTGCTTCGACGCGCGAGCGTTCCTTTCAGAATGCGCCGCTTGCGGTGCGCATGCGCCCCAATTCGCTCGACGAGTACGTGGGCCAGCAAAAGGCCGTCGGTAAGGGTTCATGGCTGCGTGCCGCGATCGAGCACGACGTGCTTTCGAGCGTGATTCTGTACGGGCCTGCCGGTACGGGCAAGACGACGCTGGCCCACATTATCGCCAACCATACCAAGAGCGAGTTTGTCGAGGTCAGCGCCGTCACGGGTACCGTGAAGGACCTGCGTCGCGTGATTGATGAGGCCAAGACGCGCCTGAATACGTACGACCGCCGCACCATTCTATTCATCGATGAGATTCACCGCTTCTCTAAGTCGCAGCAGGATGCCCTGCTGCATGCAGTTGAGAACCGTACCGTCATTATGATTGGCGCTACGACAGAGAACCCGTACTTCGAGGTCAACTCGGCACTGCTCTCACGTGGTCGCGTCGTGGAGCTTGAGCATCTGAAGGATGAGGATATCGCCACGCTTATTGAACGTGCGCTTGAGGCACCCCAGGGCTTGAACGGTAAGTTCTCGGCCGATGAGGATACGGTCAAGACCATTTGCACGCTGGCAGCGGGTGACGCTCGCTCGGCGCTCACGACGCTCGAGCTTGCGAGCGAGATTGCCGTCACGCGTCCCGATACCGAGGGAACGCCAGCGCCTGCGGCGGGGGAGCGCTATCCCATCACCGTGGATGACGTGAAGATCGCCAACCCGCGTCGCGGCTTTACGTATGACAAAAACGGCGACATGCACTACGACATCATCAGTGCGTTCATCAAGTCCATGCGCGGTAGCGACCCCGATGCCACGATCTATTGGCTCGCGCGCATGATCGATGCTGGGGAGGATCCTAAGTTTATCGCTCGCCGTATTATGATTCACGCTTCTGAGGATGTTGGCAACGCCGACCCGCAGGCGCTTTTGGTGGCGCATGCCGCGTTTAAGTCTGCCGAGGTCATTGGCTATCCCGAGTGCCGCATTAACCTGGCTCAGGCTGCACTCTATGTGTGCTTGGCGCCTAAGTCAAACGCATGTGAGGCCTCGATTGACGCGGCGTTGGCCGATATTCATAGCAGCGGTTTACGTGAGGTGCCGAGTTATTTGCGCGATCGTCATCGCCCAGGTAGCGACGAATACGGTGTATACAAGTATCCGCATGATTATCCCGAAGGCTGGGTCGATCAGCGCTATTTGCCCGAGGGGCTGGAGCGTGGCGCGTTCTGGCAGCCTGCGGGCCGCGGCTGGGAAGAGTGGCGCGTAGAGCAAAGCGAACGCGACCGTAGCGGGAATGCACCGAAGTAGCTGCTGATAATTTTGTCCCACGTTGCTGCTCTTGGCATGTTCGGTCCCCTTTGGGGTACCATGGAAACCGTCTGTATATCGATTCCTTTGGGAGGCTTGTATGAGTCCCATTCAAATCGCCCTGCTGCTGCTCGCCGTTGCCGGCGTGTGGGCCATCGTTGAGCTCGCGCTTACCCTGCGTAAGACCCGCACCGTTGTCGACTCGCTCGATAAGACCGTGAACGACCTCAACAACACCATCGCCGAGGCTCAGCCTGTGGTGGCAAAGCTCGATGGCGCTGTCGATGAGCTTACGCCGGCGCTTGCCCAGATGGAGCCGCTGCTTAAGTCGAGCAAGACGGCAGTTGATGCCCTTACCTCCAATCTCGTAGAGGTCGAAGCCGTGGTTCGCGACATTTCCGAGGTTACGGGCAGCATGGCCGAGGCCAGCAATGCTGTGTCGAGCGTGACCGACTCCGCCGCCGGTGCTGTGCAGAAGCTCTTCAATAAGGTGAAGTCTCCTGCAGCTGACACCGAGCGCAAGCTCGCCGCTGCTGCTGCGGAGGCAGAGCGGCCTACCGAGCGCGTCCTAATTGGCGAGGACGAGGCCGCCGCGGGCGACGATGATGGCCAGAAGTCTGTAGCCAAGCCGGCTCAGTATTACACCTATACACCCTCCGAGACCTCTGAGGAGTCCTGCGATGAGTAGCGAAGCAACCTGCCCCATCACGCTGACCGTTGCCGGCGACCCGCGTCTCGCTCGCCTTGTGCGCATGACGGCAGCCAACGTTGGTGCCCTGTGTTCCATGTCTGTCGATCGCATCGAGGACATCCGCATGGCTGCCGAGGAGGCTTTCATCTTTGGTTGTACCGCGGTCGACTGCGATGACATCACCATCAAATTCGATGTCGATGAGACCCACGTTGGCATGACTATTACCTTTGGCGATCAGGCTACGGTCGATGAAGACGACCAGGCTGCGGTGTATGCCGAGCTCATTTTGGCGAGCGTGTGCGATTCCTACGAAAAGACTGCGGCGCCCCTGACGCTTTCCCTCGACCTCAAGGCGGATATCTAATATGACCGAACGTTCCCGGAGCGGTAAGACCGCTTGGGACAAGGAGAAAACCCGCGAGCTGTTTCGTCGCTATAAAGAGACCGGTGACCCGGACGCACGCGAGCAGCTCGTCATGTCCCACATGAACCTGGTAAGGTTTCTTGCCAACAAATTTAAGAACCGCGGCGAGCCGCTCGATGACCTTATGCAGGTTGGCTATTTGGGCCTGCTCAAGGCTATCGACCGCTTTGACCCTGAGCGCGGACTCGAGTTCACCACGTTTGCCACGCCTACCATCTTGGGCGAGATCAAGCGTCACTTCCGCGACAAGGGCTGGAGCGTGCGCGTGCCCCGTCGCTTGCAGGAGCTCTCGGCCAAGGTCAACCAGGCTACCGATAAGCTCACCAACGAGCTACAGCGCTCGCCCAAGGTTGAGGAGATCGCTGAGTATCTAGATGTGACTGTCGATGAGGTCCTCGAGGCTATGGAATCGTCTTCGGCTTATACCTCGGTGCCCATCGAGGCTCCTGGTGCTTCCGATTCCGACGATGCCCCCTCGATTCTCGACCGTTACGCCGACGACGACAACGAGCTCGACTTTACCGATGACCGCCTAGTGATCGAGGAAGCCATCCGTGATTTCTCGCCGCGCGAGCGCGAGGTGATCGAGCTGCGCTTTGTGAAGGGCATGACCCAGATTGAGATCGCCAAGAAGCTGGGTATTTCTCAGGTGCAGGTTTCGCGTCTGCTGCGCCGCACGCTTAAGAAGATTCAGGACAAGATCGACCCCGACGGAGTGATGATTCGTTCATGAGTGAGCACCCCCAACAAACCGATCGCGTGCTGCGCGATACCCGTATTCTGACGTTGCGCATTTGGGCTGTCGTCGGCTGTATCGTGATCGCTGCCGTCATCTTTAACCTCATGGGCATCCTGGCACCGGTTATTGAGTTTCTTGCCGTCGGCTCCATCATTGCTTTTGTGATGTCCCCGATCACCAATTGGCTCGAGCATCATGGCGTGAATCGTGGCATCGGTTCGCTTATCGCGCTTATTGTTGTTGTTGCCGTGCTCGTCGGTGTCGTTTGCATCTTGTCGCCGATTCTCTTTGGTCAGATCATGGAAGTCCTGAGCCGCCTGCCCGAGCAGCTTCGTGTTGCGGGTGGCGATCTCAATGAGATGATCTCGCATGCCAAGACGCTCAACAACACGCCGCTCAAGGAGTATTTGGACGATAATCTTTCGTCCCTGGTTGCCGTGGCATCGAAGTATGTGTCTCAGATCGCTGCCGAGCTTGGCCGCGGCGTGTTCCCGCTCATCACCAATACGGCCTCGCAGTTGTTCGTGATCTTCCTTGGTCTGGTGCTTGCATACTGGATGGCCTGCGACTACCCTCGCATGCACCACGAGATTTGCACCATCATCGGTCAGGAGAAGGAGACCTCGTACCGCTTTATGGTTGCCATCCTTTCTCGCTCTGTCGGCGGCTATATGCGCGGTATGGTCGTGACGTCCATCTGCGGTGGTTTCCTCGCCTTTATCGGTTTTATGATCATCGGCCATCCGTATGCGGCGCTCATGGCTATCTTTACCGGCATCATGCATTTGGTTCCGGTCGTCGGTCCTTGGGTGAGCGCAGCAATCGCCACAGTGCTCGGTTTCATGTTCAGCCCCATGTTGGCGTTATGGACGCTCATCGTGACGATGGTCGCGCAAAACGTCACCGATAACGTGATTTCGCCTAAGGTCATGCAGAGCTCGGTGCAGGTGCATCCCATCATGAGCCTCACGGCGCTCGTTATTGGCTCGGCACTCATGGGCCCCATCGGCATGATTATTGCCATCCCGCTGTGTGCGGCCCTCAAGGGTATCTTCGTGTACTACTTCGAGAATGAGACCGGCCGCCAGCTTGTGGCCTATGACGGCGCCGTGTTTAAGGGCACACCGTACCGTGATGCCGAGGGCAACCCGGTCGCCGCCTACGACGCGCTTGGAGACGACACCTTCATCTACGAGTCCGAGCTCATCGGCAACGAGACCGCGCCCGAGGCCAAGGCCATGCCCAAGCCCGAGCTCGATAATCCCTGGATCAAGCTCTCGAGTCTTCAGCCCGATGCCACGGGTTTCTTCAAGAATCCCTTCGCCAAGGACGATGACTCCAACACGGATGACGACACCAAAACCGGCATCGACGGCTCCATGGACGATGACGACAACTAGTGGGGTAATTCGGGTTAACATTCATACGCGCTAACATGCAATTTCGCTGAAGGGCCGGCATTGTGCCGGCCCTCTTTTTTGCACTTGCGCGGCGGGATGGTAATATCGTTACGTTTGAACTGTTTCGATGTGAAACCGAGGAGATTCCCTCTATGAGTGCTGACTACCCGTCAATGACTACGGCCGAGATCCGCTCCAAGTTCCTCAACTTCTTTGAGGAGCGCGGTCTTAAGCTCTATCCTTCTTCGTCCCTCGTCCCCGACGATCCTTCGCTGCTGCTTGCCAACGCCGGCATGAACCAGTTTAAGGAGTACTACCAGGGCAAGAAGACCATGAAGGAGATCGGCGCGATCTCCTGCCAGAAGTGCGTCCGCACCAACGACATCGATTGCATCGGCGAGGACGGCCGTCACCTGTCCTTCTTCGAGATGCTCGGCGACTTTTCCTTTGGCGGCGTCTCCAAGCAGCAGGCCTGCGCTTGGGCCTTTGAGCTCATCACCAAGGAGTTCAAGCTGCCGCTCGACCGCCTGTACTTTACCGTCTTTACCGAGGACGACGAGACCCACGACGTGTGGCGTTCTCTGGGCGTTGCCGAGGACCACATCTCCCGCCTGGGCGAGGACGACAACTTCTGGGCCGCTGGCCCCACCGGTCCCTGCGGTCCGTGCTCCGAGATCTACTTTGACATGGGCGAGGAGGTCGGCTGCGGCAGCCCCGACTGCAAGCCTGGCTGCGACTGCGACCGCTTCCTTGAGTTCTGGAACCTCGTGTTTACCCAGTACGACCGCCAGGAGGACGGCTCCATGCCGGAGCTGCCGCACCGCAACCTCGATACGGGCATGGGCCTGGAGCGCATGGCCGCTATCATGCAGCACAAGACTGCTAACTACGACGGCGATCTGATGCAGCACCTCATCAAGCTCGGTGAGGAGATCAGCGGTAAGACCTATGACGCCGACGATTACTCCGGCGCCAGCCGCTCCCTGCGCATCATCGCCGACCACTCCCGTGCTGTCGACTTTATGATCTCGGACGGCATCCTTCCCGGCAACGAGGGTCGCGAGTACGTCCTTCGCCGTCTGCTCCGCCGTGCCGTGTTCCACGGTCGCCTGCTGGGCATCGAGGGCGCCTTCCTGACCAAGTTCATCGACGAGGTCAACGCTCAGATGGGCGAGGCCTATCCCGAGTTGCTCAAGAACGTCGCGCTCGTCAAGGGTATCGTTGCCTCCGAGGAGGAGCGCTTCTCCACGACGCTCGACAACGGCCGCGTTTACCTGGACGAGGCCCTGGCCGCGCTTGCCGAGGGCGCTGTGCTTCCGGGCGATGTTGCCTTTAAGCTTCACGACACCTTTGGTTTCCCCATCGACCTGACCGTCGAGATCGCCGGTACCGCTGGGCACGACGTCGACATGGATGGCTTTACCGCTTGCATGGAGGACCAGAAGGCCCGCGCCCGCGCCAATGCCAAGGGCGACGCCTGGGGCAGCTTCAACGACGTGTGGGTCGAGCTTTCCGACAAGGTCGCAGCGACCGAGTTCGACGGCTATGACAACGATGTGATCGAGGGCGCCAAGGTTGTCGCCATCGTGCGCAACGGCGAGTCCGTCGATTCCGCTGCCGCCGGCGAGGATGTCGAGGTCGTGCTCGACCGCACCCCGTTCTATGCCGAGATGGGTGGCCAGCAGGGCGATGCCGGTAAGCTTTCCGCCGAGGGCGTTGTTCTGACCGTTGCCGACACCAAGAACCACAACGGTCTGTATGCCCACGTCGCCCACGTTGCCGAGGGCACGCTGGCCGTCGGTGCTACCGTGACCGCCGCGCTCGACGCCGAACGCCGTGGCTTCCTGCGCCGCAACCACACCGCCACGCACCTGCTCGACGCCGCCCTTAAGCAGGTCCTGGGCGAGCACGTCTCCCAGGCCGGCTCGCTGGTGACGCCCGAGCACCTGCGCTTTGACTTTACGCACTTCGAGGCCCTTTCCTCCGAGCAGCTTAAGGCTGTCGAGGACCTGGTCAACCAGCAGATCTTCGCTTCCAAGCCGGTCGTGACCCGTGTCATGGGAATCGACGAGGCTAAGGCTGCCGGCGCTGTCGCTCTGTTTGGAGAGAAGTACGGCGATGTCGTCCGCGTCGTCTCCGTGGGCGCCGAGGACCAGCCGTTCTCTCGCGAGCTCTGCGGTGGCACGCACGCTGCCAATACCGCCGAGATCGGCCTGTTCAAGATTATTTCCGAGTCCTCTACGGGCTCGAACGTCCGCCGTATCGAGGCCGTGACCTCTAAGGGTGCTCTCGACTATATGGCCGACCGCCTAGCGCTCGTTGACGCCGCCGCCGCTGCGCTCAAGTGCCGCGTCGACGAGGTTCCCGCTCGCGTGGAGAACCTGCAGGCCGAGCTGCGCGATACGTCCAACAAGCTCAAGAAGGCGCTGACCGGTGGCTCCTCCGACGCCATCTCCAGCGCCATCGAGGGCGCCGTCGAGCTCGATGGCTACAAGCTCGTTGTCGCCGAGCTGCAGGGCCTTGAGGCTGCCGACCTGCGCAACGTATGGGATACCGTGCACCAGAAGGTCGCCGGCCCTGTCGCCTGCGTCGTCGCGAGCGTGACCGAGAAGGGCACCCCGGCCCTGCTCGCCGCTGGTTCCGATGACGCCGTCAAGGCCGGTTTCCACGCCGGCAATGTGATCAAGCAGATTGCGGGTCTGGTCGACGGTCGCGGTGGTGGCCGTCCCAACATGGCCCAGGCCGGTGGCAAGAATGCTGCTGGCATCGCCGATGCCCTCGCGGCCGCTAAGACCGCGCTCGGCGCCTAAGAATCTAAGAAGTCACTGTGGTCGCGCTTGCGCTGGACATAGGGGAGACCAGGATTGGCATCGCCGTCTCGAGCCGTGATGGTAAGATGGCGATGCCCGTTAAGGTGCTTCCGGCCGCCGAGGTCACCGGTATGGCCAAGACGTTCCGCTACCTGGTCGAGGACTATGAGCCCGACATCCTGGTAAGCGGACGTCCCCTGACCATGGCCGGTGAGCCCGGCCCCCAGGCCGAGCGCGTTGCCGCCGTGGCGCAAAAGATCGCCGACGAGCTCGATCTTCCACTGGAGTTTGAGGACGAGCGTCTGTCCTCGCAAGAGGCCAAGCGTATCCTGCGCGAGCAGGGCCTCAACGAAAAGCAGATGAGGGGCAAGATCGACATGATTGCCGCCAGCCTGTTTTTGCAGACGTGGCTCGATCGTAAAAACGAGGAGGTTTCGCATGCCTAGCGCTTCCGATCCGCGCCAGCAGAATCGTACACGGCAGCCGGCGTCGCGCCCTGTCCAGCCTGGCCAGCGTCCGGCACAGCCGACGCAGCGTGCAGCTCAGCCTGCCGCGCGCCCGGTGCAGTCCTCCTCTCGTTCGGCCCAACCTGTTCAACGGACGGCTCAGCAGCCCACTGCTCCTACGGTCCAGCCTGCAGGCGGTACCCGCTTTAAGCAGCAGGCGCCTACTCAGCGAACGCAGGCTCCCCAATCGCATTCGCATCACGCTCGCGGTTCGCATGGCGTTGCTCCGGCGACCCGCTCGAGCTACAACACGCATGCTCGTCGCGGTGCTCAAAAGAAAAGTTCCCCGGTGCCTATGATTATCGGTGGCGTCGTCGCCGTGCTTGCGCTTGTCGCGATCGCTTTCTTTGTCGTGCCAGCCGTCAAGGGCTTCTTTGCCGGTGGGGATACGAAGGTCACGGCTGGTCAGCAGGTTACGGTAACCATTCCCGACGGTGCATCGGGCGACACGATCGCCTCGATACTTTCCGAGAACCATATCGTCGAAAATCCCAAGGATTACTATGCGGCGGTGAAAAAGCTCAACGCCGATATGTCGCTTAAGCCTGGCACCTACTCGTTCAACACGCTCATGGACGCGACTAAGGTGGTTCAGCAGCTCATGGAAGGCCCCAACGCGGGCTCCAATGCGCTGACTATCCCTGAGGGCCTAACGGTCGATCAAGTCGCCGACCGTGTGGCCCAGGCCTACGACAGCATCTCTAAGGAAGACTTCCTCAACCAGGCCAAGGCCTCCAACTACGTGGACGACTATAGCTTCCTTAAGGGCGCCGCCAACGACTCGCTTGAGGGTTTCTTGTTCCCCAAGACTTATTCGTTGGGTGATTCGCCGACGGCCGATGACGTGATTCGCGCTATGCTCGATCAGTTTAAGACCGAGTACAAGTCGCTTGACTTTGCGAGCTGCGAAGCCAAGATCAAGGAGCGCTACGGTGTGGAGATGTCCGACTACGACATCGTCAACTTGGCCTCTATCGTTGAGCGCGAGGGCCTCAACGCCGATCAACGTGCGCACGTGGCCTCGGTCTTCTACAACCGCCTTGCCGGCAAGCTCGACGGCCTGCGCTATCTCAACAGCGACGCTACCATGATGTATGTCACCGGTGGCGAGGTTACCGCCGACGACCTGCAGAGCGATAGTCCGTATAACACCTATAAGCACGAGGGCCTGCCGCCCACGCCCATCTGCTCTCCGTCGCTCGAGGCACTCAAGGCCACGCTTGAGCCGACCGACTCCGATGACCTGTATTTCTACATTACGCAGGACGAGGAGTACTTCTCGCAAACCTACGAAGAGCATCAACAGTCTTGGAATTAGCATGAGGATTTTTAGCCCCAAACGATACGTTGCCTCGGTCGATCGCATCGACCTTGATACCCTGTGGGCCGACGGCAAACGCGCCATTCTGCTCGATCGCGATAACACCCTGGTGCCGCGCGACACCGAGCAGGTTCCCGCCGCGGTTTCCGCTTGGCTCGATGCCGCCCGCGCCAAAGGCTTTAAGCTGTGCATGGTGTCCAACAACTGGCATCGCGACCAGGTCATGAGCTCTGCACGCGAGCTGGGACTCGAGGCCATCAGTCACGCCATGAAGCCTGCGCCGTTTGCCCTCAAGGCAGGTCTTAAGCGCCTCGGCGCCACGGCCGACGAGGCGGTGCTGATCGGTGATCAGCTCTACACGGACGTGTGGAGCGGCAACTTCGCCGGCGTCGATACCATCCTGGTCAAGCCGCAAGCAACCCAGGACCTGTGGTACACGCAGATCTTCCGTATCTTTGAGCGCCGGGCCCTGCGCGACCTTCCCTGCGAGGAATAGGTCTCGCTATGTCCCAGCACACCAAACACGGCTGCGACCATATCTTCTTTATCGGCTTTTTGGGCGCGGGCAAATCGACGCTCGCGCGCAACGTCGGCACCATGTTCAAGCGGCGTTTTATCGATACCGACCGCCTGGTCGTGCGCCGTTGCGGCAAGTCGGTAACCGAGATTTTTGAGACCGAGGGCGAGGATCGTTTTCGCGAGCTCGAGACCTCGGCGCTCCGTTCGCTCCAAAGCGAGCGCAGCCTGTTGGTTTCGTGCGGGGGCGGTATCGTCGAGACGCCGGTGAATATTGAGTTGATGCACGAAATGGGTACGTGTGTGTACCTCGAGGGCGACTTCGAGGATTCGATTCGCCAGATTCGTCGGTCCGATACGCGCCCCGATTTCCGTTCGCCCGAGCATGCCGCGCGCCTGTTTGAGCCTGTCTCTTATACACATCTGACGCTGCCGACGAACTCTAGGGTG